>JBEKPK010000335.1:0-6161 GCA_049520795.1 Bryobacteraceae bacterium | reverse complement strand
CTGGCCATGGTCGCGGAGCATGCGGATCTTCCGGGCCAGGTCGGGGTCGCTGGTGGTTACCGCGCCGCCTTCGCCGCAGGCCCCCAGGTTTTTCCCCGGATAAAAGCTGAACGCCGCGGCGCGGCCCATGGAGCCGGCCTTCCGCCATCCCCGTTCCCGGGCGGAGTAGTATTCCGCCCCATGCGCCTGGCAGGCATCTTCAATGACCGCCAGGTTGTAGCGCTCGGCCAGCTCGAGAATGGGATCCATGTCCGCGGTCTGTCCGTAAAGGTGGACGGGAACGATGGCCGCCACGGGCCGCCCGGACTTCCAATTGACCAGATCCCTGGAGGTCCGATCGACGAAGCACCGCTCTTCCAGGTACTCCCGGAGCTTTTCGGGGTCCATGTTGTAGGTGCGTTCGTCGATGTCCACGAAATCGGGGATTCCGCCGGCCTGGGTGATGGCTTCGGTGGTGGCGATGAAAGTATTCGGAACGGTCACGGCGATGGACCCCGGTTTGAAGCCGGCCGCCATCAACGCGAACCGCAGCGCGTCGGTGCCGCTAGAGACGCCCACGCAGTGTTGCGCGCCGCAGAATTGGGCGAAATCGCGCTCGAAGCCTTCCACCATGGGGCCACCGACGAACCCGCCGGTCTTCAAGGCAGCGGCAAACACCGCCAGCAGCTCTTCTTTGAGCTCCTCATGGGGAGCAACCAGATCTAAAAATGGAATCTTAGTCATAGAAAATCGATGGCCACGGATGAACACGGATCAACACGGATAGAACACAGAGATAAACAAGACGGTCTCCCAAGTCCTATCCGTGTTAATCCGTGTTCATCCGTGGCCATCCGTGGCTAAACGGGCTCGCCAAGACCAGCCTTGCTCCACTGGTTCAAGGAGTTTGCGCCGTGGAATCAGTAACTTGCAAGGTTTCTCTTGGTGCGCCATGCTAGCCTGGAAGTGGAGGTTGGACCTATGCGCAAACCCGAGCCGCCCGCGCACTCCCCCGAATACCAAACGAACCCAATCCCATTTCCGGACACCTACTTATCCGTGTTCATCCGCGTTCATCCGTGGCCAACTCAGGCCGCGCACTCCCCCGGACACCTACCTATCCGTGTTCATCCGCGTTCATCCGTGGCTAAATCGTCCGCAGCACTTTGGCCGGGTTGCCGGCTACTATGGCGCGGTCGGGGACGCTCTTGGTCACCACGCTGCCGGCGCCCACGATGGCCCCCGCGCCAACGGTTACCTTCGAAAGGACCGTAGCGCCGGACCCGATGGAGGCGCCTTTCCTGACAAGAGTGGGCTCGACCTTCCAGTCCTTGCTTGTCTTCAGCTCCCCCGTCGCGCTCGTAGCTCTTGGGTACGCGTCGTTGATGAACACCACTCCGTGTCCCACGAAGACCTCATCCTCGATGGTGACCCCTTCGCAGATGAACGTATGACTGGAGATCTTACAGTTTCTTCCGACCCTGGCGTTCCTCTGAATTTCGACGAACGCGCCGATCTTGGTGTTATCGCCGATCTCGCAGCCGTAGAGGTTGATGAATTTCGAGAGGGTGACGTTTTCCCCCAGCTTGACGTCGGGCGCGATCGAAAGGAACTCGTTCATAGCTCCACCGGCTGGCCCCTCAGCTTCAGGGACCGCACGGCCGCTTCGATCAGCCGCACCACCCGCAGGCCGGCGATGCCGTCGTTAAAGGGGGTTTCATTTCTGGCGACGCAATCGACGAAGTATTTGGCCTCGATTTTCAGAGCTTCGCCCTGCTCGATTTTGGGGGCCCACATATCGCCGGAACGATAACTCACCAGCAGGTCGTAAACCCCTTGCCCGGCGGTGATGTCGACGCCTTTGTCGTAGACCTTGACTTTTTCGTCGGCCTCCAGATCGTTCCAGACCACCATCTTTTTCTCGCCCCCAATGAGAGTGGTCCGCACCTTCACCGGAGATAACCAGTTCACATTGATGTGGGCCAGCACCCGATCCTTGAAATAGACGGTGATATAGGCCAGGTCCTCGAGCCCGTTCAGATGGCACTGGCCCGTCGCGGTCACGGCTTCGGGCTCGGCGCCGATCAGGTGATTCATGATCGACAGATCGTGCGGCGCGAGATCCCAAACGACGTTGACGTCATGCTGAAACAGTCCCAGGTTCACTCGCGTGGAATCGTAGTAGTACAGCTTCCCAAGCACTCCCTCGTTGATCAGTTGCCGGATCTTCCTGACGGCCCCCGTAAAAAGGAAGGTGTGGTCCACCATGATTTGCAGGTTCTTGCTGCGCGCCAGATCGATTAGCTGCGCGGCCTGCGACACGGTTGAGGTGAATGGTTTCTCGACAAAAACGTGTTTTCCGTTTTCCAGGGCCGCTTTGGCGAACTCGAAGTGCGTCCACACCGGAGTGATTACCGCGACGGCGTCGATGTGCGGCGACCGGACCACGTCGGACGCGTCGCAGGTGACCTGGACGCCCGGATAGGTCTTCCTGGCGCGCTCGAGAAGGGCGGGGTCCTTGTCGCACACAGCGGCCAGCTCGCAACCATCGGCGCTCTGGAAATTGCGCGCCACCACGGGGCCCCAGTAGCCATAACCGATAACGCCGACTTTGATCATAAGAGGACCTGTTTAGCCGCGGATGGACACGGATTGACGCGGATCAAGAAAACCTGGTCGTTGGTCCCATCTGTGTTCATCCGCGTTTATCCGCGGCAAATCGGCGGGCTCAATAGCCGCCCGAGCCCATCAGAACGACGCCGGGCGTCCGCAGGAGGATCTTGACGTCGAGCCACAGCGACCACGACGTCGCATACTGAAGGTCGAGGCGAACCATCTCGTCAAATGTGACTTTGCTTCGTCCCTCGACCTGCCACAACCCCGTGATCCCCGGGATCGCCGCCAAAAGGCGATCTCTGTGCCAGATGTCGTAATGAGCGAGTTCATAGCGGATCGGCGGCCGCGGCCCCACAAGCGACATCTCGCCCTTGAGAACGTTGAGGAATTGAGGCAGTTCGTCCAGGCTGGTTTTCCGCAGGAATTTTCCGATCGGCGTCACCCTCGGGTCGTGCGTCAGCTTGTAGACGCCGTTCCCATTCTTTGGGGATTTGACGGCGTCCACCTTTCCCGATATGAAGGCCTTCATGTACTCTTCGTGAATGGTCTCGCCGGTCTGCAGGTACATGGATCTAAACTTGAAGAATCTGAATGGCTTACCACGATGGCCCAGCCTCTCCTGGTGGAAAAGCACGGGCCCTCTCGACGTCACTTTGATCAGTGCGGCAATGATAAAAAGCAGAGGTGAGAAGAACGCCAAAGCGCAGAGGCTGCCGGTGATATCCATCATCCTTTTGACAAAACGCGCGGCTCTTTTTGGGCCAGTGTCCAGCCACCTGTCCGGGTACAAGGTCAGATCGGCGGGACTGCCGGGGTCCTGGTTGTCCCAATCGTCGGGAAACACGTGGAAGGATAAGGTAACCTCGTTGATCTGCTCGATGCTCAGAACGCTCGAAAGGGCGCTGGTGGTTTTGGCGAGGAGGGCGTTCGCCACCGCCCGTCCGTCGGCCTCCGCTCCGATCTCCGTAAAAATGACGCCGATTGTGGATCCTTCCTTGTACCAGCCCTTTATGTCGGTTTCGCGGGTGGAGCGTGACAGCGCGGATACGACTTGCTCAAAGGCATCGCCCCGGCGGTCGGTCCGCAGGAGCCTGGGGGATGCGAGGAGCATGAGCACGAAACTCCTGCGAGAGCGTTCGGTCCGCTTTCTTTCGAGACGCAGCATGCCCAGGAATTGATCCCGTGGGAGAACCTCGGCGCCCGGAAGGCCCTCGATCGGGACGAAGCTTCGTTCCGATCTCGGCAGTTTCCTCGGCAGTTCGGCCGGCGATGTCGCTTCCGGCGCTATGGAACGTCCTGCTGCACTCATGGTCTACGATCTCCGTTTCGACCAACGAAGTTGCCGCCGCTCTCTAGGGCAAACGGCGCTTGGATACAAAAATCGGCTCCGTCTAAAGCTTTCTCGGTTGTTTGCTGATGGAACGCGTTATACCTTGCGGGGGGCAAACATCTCGATCGGGGAACTCGGATCTGAAGCGCAGGCAGCGGTTACGGCCGCCGGACGCTTGATCCGAATCGACGGGCCCCGTTTATCTGCGTTCAACGGCCTGACCCAATCGGCCTCGATCTCCACCCCGATAGACCGCTGGAGAAGACTCACGGAGACCACAATCCGGCGCTGCTTGCGCAGTTCGACCAGAATCCCTTCCAGGCCCGCCAGCGCTCCGACCTCAACCCTGACCTTCTGCCCGACAGTCAGGAAGGGCCACGGCTCGATTTGCAGGCCGGACCGCACCGCGGTCTGAATGGCGGCGACCTCTGCATCGTCGATCGGGACTGGAATCCTGCCCAGACCAACGAAGTGCAAAACGCCTGGAATCGTCAATATCGGGAGCCGGTACTCCGCGTTCAACCGGCAAAACACGTAGCCTGGAAAGAGCGGAAGCTCCACCGACTTCACGCGATCCGACCAACGATGCCGGCACTGGTAAAGCGGCAGAAACTCTTCGAACCCCTTGTTGTGCGCCACCGTGGCCACCAGTTTCTCGCAGCGCGACTTTACTCTGAGCGCGAACCATTGTTGCAGGGCGCGGTCATCCCGAGGTTCTTCGATTTTCATTGACGCCTGCCCGATCTCTGTCACCAAAACACCGTGTTGCATCTTGTTACAAAATCGACTCAGGACAAGCTACCGCCCTTTCAGCCCCAAGAGGCGAGCTCCCGATTCTGCTTGTTGGAGCTTGTTAAGCAGTTCGAATACCACAGTGTGACTTTACGCCTTTCCTTGTATTTTCATTGACTTAGGGAACGCAGAACAGGCCCCATGCCATGCGGGGGAAACCTGGGGGATCTGATCTCTCAATTTCTGGGGATATCGTAGGCCGCTAGTCTCCGGAGCTCAACAGCGCCACCCCAGCCCGGCGGGAAAGTAAGGTCGCGAACAACAAAGGAAATGCGTTAACCCTGGATTCTACAATGGGAAAACGAGATCTTAAGATCGACTGGCGCCAATGGCGGTACGGGTCGCCGGCGCCAACGCCGCCGTTTGCGGAACAGGAAAGGCGCGGGCCGCCGACCGTTCAAACGCCATTAATCCGTATTTTTCGTCCCAATGTTTGGCAAACCGCACCTCGCTCATTTCACGGCCTTTACCACAGTTCAATGACAGCCCAAAACCGTTCCATTACGCGAGCGGTACCCCTGGCACTTGCATTCTGTTTTCTTCAGGAATGGTGTCCGTGGAGTTCGGAGGGATCGGCCGAGTGGCAATCTTCGGGCCCGGTGGGAAAAGTCGAACCTGGGACCTTAGTCTTTTATTCTGTTCGCCTTGCCGATCTGGCTGGAGTACAGAGCCTACGGTGGAAGGAACTGGCCCCGGAATTGCGAAGCTTTAGCTCGTTGTGATGCGCTGATGGTTGCGGGACTACCTCGGCAGCCTCCGCAACCGTTACTGCCGGGACGGTCGTGAGAGCGCCCGTTCCGGCTGATCGATCTAGTCGTTCACTCCCTTCCCATCGCGCTGAAACCCTCATTTCCCGCTGCTCTGCGCCGAGCCGACGCTCACGAAGTGGCCAGGACTGGATTGGTTGTGGTATTCCGTGGCAATCCAGTCGCTGGAGCGCGCCGTGTTGGATACCCGCAGCTCATCCAGCAGCCCGTTGAACAGGAAGATGGTCCCGAATCCGTTGGTGGACAATCCCCCCGCAACCACGTCGTCGCCGGTGTTGACCGGCGCCGTGCCGTCGGCGCTCGACCCATTCGCGGCTCCGTCCAGATACATCCTCCAGGCCGAACCGTCGAAGACGCCCGCCAGATGGTGCCAGGCGCCCGTCGCTAGCGTGCCGGGGATCGTAACGCCATGCGGCGCTCCGTTGTTGCTGGCCCAGCTCAGGTAATGGTTCCCGCCGTTGTCGGTGACGGCTTCCAGCATCCACCCCGTCCAACCCGAGGCATAGCTATAGCCCATCCCCAATAATCCGGCCGGATAGCCGTTCGCCGGCCAGA
This sequence comes from Bryobacteraceae bacterium, assembly GCA_049520795.1. Taxonomy (GTDB): domain Bacteria; phylum Acidobacteriota; class Terriglobia; order Bryobacterales; family Bryobacteraceae; genus BOG-224. The sequence goes on along the minus strand of JBEKPK010000335.1, from coordinate 122 downwards.
CCGTCACGTTGATCCAGGCTTCCGCCGTGATCGGTCCGGTGATGCGAAGTCCCGAACCGCCTCCCAGATCCACCGAAGCGTTCCCGCCGTTGAAACTCGCTCCCCCGCCGATCTCGCCCGCC
>JBEKPK010000334.1:0-6180 GCA_049520795.1 Bryobacteraceae bacterium | reverse complement strand
TCACGATGGAAGTCCTGCAAGCTCACCTCCCGACGCGCCATTCCGACACCACGGACATCATCACCGATACCTTTGGGACCTGGGTGGGGGTGATGTTGTATCGGTATGTGGCCGCTTGGGGTCTTTTAGGCAAGCGGAAATGGAGGGATACTGACGGAGCCGACGGGCGACGCCGGCCAAGGGGGTTTGAAAGCGTAGGGTAAACAGATCGAGCCGAGAGATTAAACCTAACAAAACAAAGGGGCCTTCCCTCGAAGGGAAGGCCCCGGTGTTTTCGCGAGCCGGAGGCGCCTGACCGAGGTCCGCCACGCCGGAAGCTAGCTCGCTAGGATGCGCCTGCGCACCAGGAAGACGCCGCCGAAGAGTGCGAGCATATCGAACGGCAGAAAAGGCAGGGCGGAACCTTCGGGGACCGAGATCCCTAGGAACTCCTGCGATACATTCGGGCCCATGGTACTGTTTTGCCCCGGGGTTCCGCATCCGCTAGGCCCGCCACAGGGCGTATAGATGTCCAGGGTATAAGGCAGGGGACTATTCGTTACCGCCTGGGCCAAGGCGCCGGTCATGGCTGCAGCAACCGCCCCTCGGTCAGTTGGGCCCAATCCGTTTCCGCCATATCCCAGGTATGCGAACTGGTCGAAGATCTGCCAAATTGCAAAGGAATAATCCTCAGCCAAACGTTGGCCTAACGAGCCGTAGAGAAGGTCGTCGGCCAGCACGGCTGCGGCGTAATATTCCTCGTAGGCGCTGTACGTGCCCAGCAAGGTGCTCGAGTCGTCCGTAGAGTCAGGAACATATACGTCAGCCGAGCCAGTCGTGAACTTCTGAGGGCCACTATTGGTGACCTCGCCAAGCGTGTACAGGTTTGCCGTCCACGTGTACCCGAAATAGATGTCCGTCGTGAAATCGTCGCACGCGAGCGCGAGCGCTGAAGTCGTCGTAGTCTTCCCGGAGCTGTCGGTGACGTCGATTGTGTACGGACTCGTATAGACGCCACCCAGAATATCCCCGGTCGGTGAATTAATGACCTGCATTGTCACATCGGCCATTGCGGGCTGGAGCAGCAGCAGAACGCCCAGCATCGAAAGCGCCACTACCAAGACTCTTTTCATGAAGACCTCCTCTGCGCCTGCCCTGCTTGCAGACCTTCTTTGTCGGTCGGGGGGCGGATCTGCTCGGCACGGTTCAAGCGTTCTTGCCAAAGCACTTTTGTAACCGTTTGTTATCTGCGTATAAGTGGCGTGTTATTCATTACTTAGCAGCGAGGGCAATTCAAATTGCCCTTGGAAATGGGATATCAGCGTCCGAAGATTTCCGATTTCCGCGGCAAGTCTTTGGGAACGAGGGAGTTTCCCTGAGGGCCGGCGTAGTACTTTTGCCTGAAATCGTGGTCCCATCCCGGCGAGCCGCCCTTGAGCCCGGCGATTCCGCCGCTAGCCGCTTGGCCAGACGTTTTCGCCGGCTCGCTGAGGCCCACTCGCCGGTGACCACTACCGGAGGGATTGGCCGCCTGCCCACTTTTCCGGATAACGGACGCCTGATTTCCAAAACCTTTGCACACCTCGGCGGCTGCGCCCGGCGAGTTGCGGGAGCGCGCCTCCCGGCGGCGCGTAAATCATTGAATTAACAGGCCCATCTACTTTTGGTCCAGATATTGCGATAGAAGCAGGAGTACATGGCTAACAACACGCAGCCGGAGCCGGAGGAATCCTCGTCCGGCAACCCTGGATTATCCCTTCCGTCGATCATCCGGACGGTGTGGAAAAGGAAAATCTGCATTCTTTCGGTCGGCATTCTGTTGAGCGCCGGCGCAGTCGCCATTGTGCGCCAATTACCCGCGGTGTATGTGGCGGAATCCCTGATCCTGGTGGATTCGCAGAAGATCCCGGAAAAATTCGTCTCCGCGACCGTTGCGACCGAGCTCGAGGATCGTATCGCCGCCATCAGACAACAGATTCTAAGCAGCGGAGAGCTAAAGAAGATCATCAGCGATTTCGACCTGTACCAGAAGGAGCGCAAGACGCTCTTCGAGGAAGAAATCCTCGAGCTGATGCGGAAAGACGTCACCATCGAACTCGTGACCTCCGGCGCCGCCGCCGCCAACACCAGGCGGCCCGGCGCGTTCCGGATCGGGTATCAGGGGCCGGACCCCAGGGTGGTGGCGAGGGTGGCGAACCGCTTGACGGATCTCTACGTGGAGCAGAATCTGAAGACGCGCGAGTCGCAGGCTGAAGGAACCTCCGAGTTTCTGGATACACAACTTCGGGAAGCCAAGAAACGCCTCGATGAGCTGGAAGCCGCCGTCAGCTCCTACAAGCTCAGGCACAATGGGGAACTGCCGCAGCAGGAAACCTCCCTGGCGAACGCGCTGGCCGGGCTGCACACCCGTTTGCAAGCCAATCTGGATGCCAGCAACCGCGCCCAGCAGACCAAGATCGTCCAGGAAAGCACCCTCAACGCCATGGAGATAAGCGCGGCGCAGATGAGCGCTCTTCGGTCGGCTGCGCGCGGGACGGGGGGGCTGGCGATGGGCATCCAGGGGGCCGCGCCGGCGCCTCGAAAGGCTTCCGAGGCGCTGCAGGACCGGCTGGATATGCTGCGCACCCAATACACCGACAATTACCCGGAGGTGAGCAACGTGCGTGAAGCGATCGCCGTGGCCAAGCGCGCCGAGGAGCGCCAGGAAGCCCAGGCAGACAGCGCCAAACCCGCGGTTGCCGCCGCCGGCGATCCGCCCTCCGCGCCGCCGCCGGCGCCCGAACCGCCGGAACTGGCTCGCACCCGCGAGCAGATCGCCGCGCTCAAGGCGCAAGTTCAGGTTTCGGAAACGGAATTAGTGAGCCGGGCCGCCGAGCAGAAGGATATTCTGCGCCAGATCGATCAATATCAAAGCCGCATCGAGCGTCTCCCCGTGCGCGAACAGGAAATGGCCCAGATCACGCGCGACTACGAAATGGCCAAGGAGAACTACAAATCCCTGCTCGACAAGCAAACGGCCGCGGCCATGGCTTTAGATATGGAGCGGCGCCAGCAATCCGAGCGCTTCACCATTCTGGATCGGGCGACGGTTCCGGAAAAGCCGGTCAAGCCCAACCGGCCACTGCTCTACGCGCTTGTGTCCCTTGGCAGCTTAGCGTTGGGCTTGCTGCTGGGGTTAATCCTCGAGTTGCGGCGGAACGTGTTCCTGGGTGAATGGGAACTGCCGGAGGGCGCCACCGTTCTGGCGCGGCTGCCCTACATCGAGGTCCCCATGCAGGCTTCCGGGTCGGCGCCGAGGCCCCGCGGAAAGGGCATGGTCCGCAAGAAGGAGTTGGCAGTCGCGTCTTGCGTCGGTCTGCTCTCTCTGCCCGGCGTCCTCGCCGCGGCGCGGTCCCTTTTCGATCGGTTCTAGCCATGTATAACCAGTTCTTCGGATTGAGCAAGGACCCGTTCAACCTGACGCCCGATCCGGAGTTTCTCTATCTGACGCCGCAGTACCGGGAGGCGCTGGCCGGCTTCACCTACGCCATACTGGCCCGCAAAGGCTTCGTGGTTCTGACCGGAAGCGCCGGCACGGGGAAGACCACCCTGCTGACCCGGGTTTTGCAGCACCTGCCGGTGACCACCGTCCGCTCGAGCGTCATTGTGAACCCGACTTTGACAGCCGCGGAGTTTCTCGAATCCGTCCTGATGGACTTTGGTTTTAAGAACATTCCGGCGAGCAAGCCGCGGCGCATCGCCAGGCTTCAGAAGTTCCTGTGGGAGGGTCAGCGGGCAGGCATGATAACGGCGCTGATCGTGGATGAAGCGCATAAGCTGAGCATGGAAGTGCTGGAAGAGATCCGCCTGCTGGGGAATTTCGAATCGGCGAGCGAGAAGCTCCTGCAGGTGGCGCTGCTGGGGCAGAGCGAGCTGGACGAGTTGTTGGACTGCGACCGTCTCAAGCAGTTCAAGCAGCGCATCGCGATGCGGGCGACGCTCGAGCCTCTCGCGCCGGCGGAAGTGCCCCAGTATATCCGGCATCGATGGGAAAAGGCGGGCGGCGCCGAAGCGCCGTTCTCTCCGCGGGCGTTCGCCGCCATCGGCAGGGTGTCGCAGGGCCTTCCGCGCGTTATCAATGTGATCTGCGATAATGCCTTGATCCATACGTGCGGGGACGGGTCGGCTTCCGTCGAGGAGCGCCACGTACTGGGCGCTTGCCTCGACTTGCGCTTGATTAAGGACGCTCCGCGGAGCGCGCCGGCTGAGGAAGCGCCGCCCCCGGTTCCAGCCGCGGAGGCCTATCCGATGACCACCCTGGAGCGGTATAGCGCCGCGGCCGCGCATCCCTCCCTGATGGGCCGGCTGGCGAGTAAACTCGGAATTTCGCAAAGGACGGAAACAGCGTGAGCAGGGTATTCGAGACTTTGAAGAAAGGCACGCCGGATATCTTTGAATTGATCCGGCCCTTAGTTGACGGCGGCGATGAGGCCCCCGCGCGCGGCGGCGCGGGAACCGAAGCCCCGGCGCGACCCGCGGCGGCGCGCGCCCAGGTCCCGGACGGGACCTCGGGGACGGGCGAATCCTCCCTGGCGCAGGTCCGTACGCTCGGTCTCCATATTCCCGCGCCATCTCCGCTCTTGCCGTTTGAAGAAGGCCAGTGGCGGGCGAGCGAACAGTACCGCATCCTGCGCACCAAGATCGGTCAGCACCCCAAACAGCCGCGCCTGATCGTCATCTCGAGCCCCGCGCCCGGAGACGGAAAAAGCGTCAGCGCCATCAACCTGGCGGCGGCGTTGTCCCTAAAAAGCGAGGCCCGGGTCCTTCTTCTGGATGCGGATTTCCGCAGATCGGCGGTCCACGGCCAACTCGGGCTTCCGGAGACGCCGGGACTGGCGGAAGTGCTGCGGGGCGATTGTACCCCGGAGGAGGCGATGGTGCATGCCCGCGAGTTTCCCAACCTGTACGTGCTGTGCGCCGGAACGCCGCCCGCGAATCCGGTTGAGCTTCTGGACAGCTCGCCATGGCCGGCCCTGTGCGCCAAGCTCCGCGGCCTGTTCCGATACGTGGTCGTCGATTCGCCGCCCGTGGCGGCAGTGGCGGACTTCGACCTTATTCAAGCGCCCTGCGATGGGGTGGTCCTGGTGATACGCCCGGATTATACGAAACGGCCGTTGCTCAGCAAATCGCTGGAGATCGTACCGAAGCCGAAGCTCCTGGGCGTGTTGCTGAATTGCGTGCCGGAGTGGTTCCTGGCGAAGGATTCGAGCGCGGACTATTACTACTATTCGAAGGGCGGCGGCCCGCGCAAGGTGGAGGGAACTGGGCCCCAGGCGCGTTGAGCCACTGATTCCTATCCATCAATTCCTTCGCGAGCCGCGGTGGCGCACGCACTCGTGCGTGCCGCGTCGACACTCGTGTCGACGCTCTTCCCGATCCACGCTGACGACCAGCGATACTCTTCGGCGCGCGAAACCAACCCCGCTTTCACCGGATTGTTCTGGATGTAGAACTCAATTCGCCCCCACTCCCGCTCATCCCTTACCCAATGATCGTACGATTCCCGCTGCCAAAATGGCTCTCCGGTCCTGCCCAGCAGGCGATTCGCCTCACGCGCTGTGGAGCCTTTCAGCGATTTCATGAACCGGCTGGGCGGTACTTTCGGCAGTGCCAACACATGAACATGGTTCGCCATCACGACGAAGGAAGCGAGTTCATAATGTCCGAGTTCCGCCCCCCGATGCAAAGACTCCACCACCAGGTTCGCGATGGCGTCCTGGCGCAGGAACATGGGACCGGCGCGGGCCACGTCCAATTGGTGGTCGAGCCAGACGAAAGCCCGGCCGGCGGATGCTTTGTGGGGCGGCGGGAAGTGGTACGGACGGACAGCCCCGTGAAGGCTCCAGGTGAGAAACAGCCAGCGATCCTCGGGATACAGATGCGGCAGGCGGCGAACGGAGGTCATCGGAATCATAGTGGAATTGGGCGGCGAAAAATCTCGCGTCGACACGAGTGTCGACGCGGCACGCACGAGTGCGTACGCCACCGGGCCCGGCCGCGAGCCGCTTAATTAGGGCCTGTGCGGCGCAAGCCGTGGGAATCAGGCGGAATTCGCCCAGCCCCGGAGGGGCGTAAGATCGCTCCGCACGGGAACCTGTTCGCCTGCCCAGGTCGGTTCTTTCGCCCCTCCGGGGCTCGCACGATTCTGGTCTTAACCCATGG
>JBEKPK010000333.1:0-6182 GCA_049520795.1 Bryobacteraceae bacterium | reverse complement strand
GCTTCTACCGGCGTGGCCATCTACCGGTAGTTCTCCATCAGCCGCCAACCCACTTCCACGAACTGGCAAAGCGTTCGCTGGGTGGCGCCGAAGGCCACGAAATCGGCCGGCTTCATGCCATCCGGCTCATACGCGCGCACGAATTCCGGCATGGTTTGGAGGCGCGCGATGACGTCGGCCGGCACGGGATTGGCGATGCGCTCCTCGCGCGGCCAGTCCTTGTCCACGAACATACCCTGGAAACCCGGCGCGATGGACATAAGCAGGTCGGCGCCCGCCAGCTCGGTGAGGTGGTAGGGGCCGCGCAGGGCGGCGATCAACAACACCGCCTCGTAGCCGCGCTCCTTATAGATGGCGTAGGCGCGCTTGGTGGCCGCTAGGCCGGACTTCTGGATATCGGATTCGCTGACCCCGGCCTTGTTGTCCTGCGCCACTTCGCGCAGGAAATCGTCCAACCGGCCGATCATAATGACGGAGAAGCACTTTCCAGGCACGACGCCGTTGGCCTTGGCGCGCGCGATGCCGGCGCGATGGCGCTCCGCTATAGCTACCGTCTGCGGCACCGTGAAGCTGACCGTAAGGGTTACGGTGATGCCTTCGGCCACGCACTCTTCTTCCACATCCAGGCCCGCCGCCGTGGCGGGAAGCTTCACCGCGATGTTCGGGGCCCAGGCATGAAACCGCCGCGCCATGGCCAGCATGACGTCGCGGTCGCCGGCGCGCACAGGGTTCACCTGCGAGCACACAAACCCCGACTGGCCCTTGGACGCCTCATACTCCGGCATCAGCTTGGCGCAGGTCTTGGTGACGGGGATGCGCATCAGCGCTTCGGCTTTCTGCTCGGGCGGCAGATTCAGGGCCAGGACCGGATCGATGTCCGCCGCCCATATCTGCCGGTCTCTTACCAGCGCGATATTCGAGAGGAAAGGGTTGGTTGTGACGCCGATGGCGCCCCGCTCCAGACCGAGCTGCAGCTCGCCCGCCTCGGCCGAGTCGTGCCACCATTGCGTAGGCGTGTTCTTAATGACCCAATTCAGATAAGTGTCGTTCGCCAAGATTGCTCCTTTTCGGACCGCAAGGCCCGATGCCTGGTAATGAAGGTGATCGAAATGCCATTCTACAACCTGTCGCGTCCTGCGGCGAGCCTGCCTTTCCGCGCCTGCCTTTCCGCGCTGAGCAGCGCGATCCACCGGCCGGCGTGGCAGCCCAATCGGGCACGCCGCGGGGCGCCATCCGTCCCGCGGGTACAATTGAAGCTGAGCGATGCCTCTTCCCAAGAAAGCGGTCTGCCTGTTAAGCGGCGGCCTGGATTCCTCGACCTGCCTGGCGCTCGCACGGCGCGAGGGTTACGCCTGCTATGCCCTCACCTTCGATTACGGCCAGCGGCACCGCTACGAGCTGGAAGCAGCCGAACGCGTGGCGGAGTTCATCGGGGTCGAGAAGCGGGTGGTGACGAAGATCGGGCTGGAGGCCTTCGGCGGATCGGCGCTCACCGCCGATATCGCCGTCCCCAAGGGGCGCAGCGCCACGGAAATGGGCGACGGCATCCCGGTTACGTACGTTCCCGCGCGCAACACTATCTTCCTTTCGTTCGCGTTGGCCTGGGCGGAAACGCTCGAAAGCTCGGATATCTTCATCGGCGTCAATGCCCTCGATTACTCGGGTTACCCCGATTGCCGGCCCGAATACATCGAGGCGTATGCGCGCATGGCCAACCTGGCCACCCGCGCGGGCGTGGAGGGCCGGACGCGCCTCAAGATCCATACGCCGCTCATCGGGCTGACCAAGGCCGCAATCGTGAAGCTGGCCCGCGATCTCGGCGTTCCCTTCGGACTGACGCACAGTTGCTACGACCCCGGCCCCGCGGGCGTCCCCTGCGGGCAGTGCGACGCGTGCCTGCTGCGCGCCAAGGGTTTTCAAGAGGCCGGCATTGAAGATCGCTGAGCTGTTCTACTCCATTCAGGGCGAAGGTTCGCTGGTGGGCGTGCCTTCGTTCTTCATCCGCACCAGCGGCTGCAACCTGCGCTGCGCGTGGTGCGACACGCCCTATACTTCGTGGCAGCCGGAGGGCGTCGAGATGTCTCTGACGCAGATTCTGGACGAGGTGAAGGCGCATCCGGCCAAACACTTGGTGGTGACCGGCGGCGAACCCATGATCGCGCCCGAGATCGTACCGCTTACCAATCGCCTGCGCGGCCTGGGACTGCATATCACCATCGAAACCGCCGGCACGGTCTTCCAGCCGGTGGCCTGCGACTTGATGAGCATCAGCCCGAAGCTGGAAAACTCCACGCCCGCCGGCAGTTGGGCCGCGCGGCACGACGGGCTGCGCATTCAGCCCGCCGTTCTGGCGGAACTGATGGCCCGCTATCAATACCAGCTCAAGTTCGTCATCGGGAAGCCGGAGGACGTGGAAGAGGCGCGCAGCCTGGCCGCGTCCCTGGGCGCCGGCCCTGCGCGGGTTATTCTGATGCCCGAAGGGGTGGATCGCGACATTCTCCGCGAGCGTGGCGTGTGGCTGGCCGAAATCTGCAAAGAAGAAGGTTTCCGCTTCAGCCCCCGCCTGCACGTGGAGTTGTACGGCCCCCGCCGCGGCGTATAGGCATGCTTCTTCTCTGGGGCAGGCGCTTTCGCCTGCGTTGTGGGGCCAGGCCTTTCGGCCTGCCGCCGGGCTTCTGCCCGGCGTCTCGCCCCAAGAACGCCGGCTAAAAAGCCGGCGGCAGGCCGAAAGGCCTGACCCCACAATTGCGGAACCCGAAGCGTCCCATTTCGTATTAGCAAGAAGAATATCCATGCCCCTGGAACGCTCCTATGCCGCAAGATTTCGCATTCGGCCTTAAAATCCTCCTCAAACAGAGGTCGTTCACCGTGGCGGCTCTGTTGACCATCGCCCTGTGCATCGGCGCCAACACCGCTATCTTCACAGTTCTCGAGAACGTCGTCCTTCGGCCATTGCCCTATCCCGACGACGACCGGTTGCTTACCATGTTCAACGTCTATCCCGGCGTCGGCGTGATTGATCGGGGGGCCAACGGCGTTCCGGATTACCTGGACCGCCGCAAGATGACTGACGTCTTCAGCGAGGTCGCGCTCCTCGGCGACAACGGATACGAAATCGGCATGAGCGGTTCCCCGCAGCTCATTCATGGGGAGTACGTCACGCCCTCGTTCTTCAAGACGCTGGGAGTGCGGCCCCTGCTCGGACGCACGTTTACCGAGGAAGAAGCGACCCTGGGAAAAGAGAAGGTCGCGGTGCTCTCCGAAGGCCTGTGGAAGGAGCAGTTCGCCGGCGACCCGAAGGTGGCCGGCAAAGACATTCGCTTGAACGGCAATCTCTACCGCATTGTGGGCGTTATGCCGGGGACCTTCGGGATTCCGGGCGGCGACGTGCGCGTGTGGGTCTCGTTCGCCTTCACCCAGCAGCAGACCAGCGACGACGCCCGCCACAGCAACAATTGGGGGATGATCGCCCGCCTCAAGCCAGGCGTCACCCTGACGCAGGCGCGGGAGCGCATCGACGCTCTGAACCATCGCAACCTGGACCTGTTCCCGAAGTACCGCCAACTCATCGTGAACGCCCGTTTCGGCACCAGGATTCTGCTTCTGAAGGACGAGATGGTGCGCGATATTCGTCCCGCTCTGTACCTGCTGCAGATCGCGGTGGGCGTGGTATTGCTGATCGGCTGCGTCAACGTGGCCAACCTGATGCTCGTGCGGTCCAATGCGCGGATGAAAGAACTGGCCATCCGCTACAGCCTGGGCGCCGGCCGCTGGCGAATCGCGCGCCAATTGCTCACCGAGAGCCTGCTCCTTTCCCTGGCGGGAGGTGCGCTCGCCGTGGGCATCGGATATGGAGGCGTGCGCCTCCTTTCGTATCTTGGGGCCAAGGACCTGCCGCGCGGGCAGGCCATCGGAATCGACGGGACGGCGCTGGCCTTTACCGCCGCCATCGCGCTCCTGGCCGGCATCGCGTTCGGCAGCGCGCCGCTGTTCCACGTGCTGCGCCGCGATCTGAACGAAGTATTTCGCGGCGGCGAGCGGTCGGGCACGGCGGGGCCCGGCGCGGCGTGGGTGCGCTCGGCCCTGGTGGTGTGCCAGTTCGCGCTGGCCTTCATCCTGCTCATCGGGTCCGGCCTGCTGACCGTGAGCTTCGCGCGGCTGCTGAAGGTGGACGCGGGGTTCCAAGCCGACAACGTGGCGACTGCGGAAATCGCTTTGCCCAAGGCGCGCTACAGCGACGACGCCCGCGCGCGCAACTTCGTTTCCGATCTGCTAGCCCGGCTGGCCGCCATCCCCGGCGTCCGCCACGTGGGGGCCAATACGTTCCTGCCATTCAGCGGCAACAACAACTCCAGCGTGATTATGATTGTGGGCCACGCGCTGGCGCCCGGCGAAAACCCTCCGGTTCCGGGGTGGAACCAGGTAAATGCGGGGTACTTCCAGGCCATGGGCATTCCCGTTCTCCAGGGCCGGGCCCTCTCCGAATCCGACGGACCCGACTCGCCGAAGGTGGTGGTGATCGACCAGTTCCTGGCGCGCAAGCATTGGCCCCGGGGCAACGCCATTGGCGCACAGATCACGCGCGGCATCGAACTCGGAGGATACAAGCCCGATGTGTGCACCATTGTGGGCGTAGTGGGCAGCGTCAAAACGGGCGACCTGGCGGAGAATAACCCCGTGGGCCAGGTCTACTATTCGATCCGGCAATACCCGCCGCGAGACATGCACTTGGCGCTCAAAACGGATTCGGGGAATTCGCAAACCGTGACCGCGGTTCGCCGCGAGTTGCGACGCGCCGACCCCGAGATGCCGCTCTTCGATGTCAAGACCATGACCGAGCGCCTGTCGTCCTCGCTGGCCAACCGGCGCGCGGCCATGGCCCTGTGCCTGATGTTCGGCGTTCTGGCTCTTCTGCTGGCGGCCATCGGCGTCTACGGCGTGCTGGCGTATTCCGTGTCGCAGCGAACGCGCGAGATCGGCGTCCGGGTGGCATTGGGGGCCGGCGCGCGCGACGTCGTCGGCATGGTGGTGGGACAGGGCCTGCGCATGGCTGCCGCAGGCCTAGCCATCGGCGCCATGGGCGCGTTCGCCGTCACCCGCCTCATGTCGGCCATGCTGTTCGAAATCCGGCCGTCGGACCCGAAGGTCTTCCTGATAGTCACCGTGGTCCTCGCGGCGGTGTCCGCCATAGCATCGCTGATCCCTTCAGCCCGGGCGGCCCGCATTCCACCAGCCGTGGCTCTGCGTTACGAATAACACGCGCCGGATAACCGCTCCAACCTCTCCCTGACGGGGCGCCCTCTGGGCCCAGATCGCCAAGTTCCTGACGAGCCGCGACCGTCAGTACCTACAGAGTGGAATTCTCGCCGTTTCGGCGAGAATATTTCCGACGATGTGCATTTCGGTCCATCTTCATGGGCCCTCGGCCGCACTCCGAAAATGACTCCAACTTCCGGCTTACGCCTTTTTCTCCGCGTCTCCGCGTCAAAAAGGGGTCCTGTTTGGTTCCGGCTACGCCGGGTCAGGGAGCGGTTGTCGGCAATTGGACCCTTTACTTCCTGTCGGGCCCCTATTTCCGGCACATCGCGGTCAGGAAGCGCCCGTCGGGGCTGACGTACTCTTTGACGGTTTCGAGGCCGCCTTGCTGGCGTAGCAGCCAGTGGAAAGCCTCCGCCGTGTAGGTGTACTGAAAATTCAGGCCGATGCGCTCGCCGCGCGCCAGATCCACGTCTTCGCCCGCCGCAATTACCGTAAGATCGCGGTCCGCGTGGAAGTAGCGCGTGATGATGTGGAGTCCCGCGTGACGGTCGTCGCGCTTGCGATCGTAGCGGATTTCGCCGTCGCCCCCTTCCACGCCCACGCTTGCCAGCAGCGCCCATACGAACTTCCTGGCCGCCGGATTGGCGCGCCGCGCCATGGTCTTCTCCTCGTCGTAGGCTTCGCCATCGACGATCAGCCGGTCGCCTGGCTTCATGCACTGCGAAAGATAGCGAATCTCCGCCAGCGGGTCGAACGCCCCCATGGTGTTGCCCGACATGATGAACAGGCGCCGTGGCTCGGCGGCGTCGGCCGCGTATACCAGGTGCGTCGGGCTGGAAATATCGGCTTTAATCCCCGCCGTCTCGATATCCTCGTCTTCGGCCCCGGCGCAGGCCATCTCAAGCAACGTCTGGCTGGCGTCC
>JBEKPK010000332.1:0-6184 GCA_049520795.1 Bryobacteraceae bacterium | reverse complement strand
ATGGCATCGAATACGACACGCGCGACCTCTGGGGCTGAGAGCAGCCTTTCGCCCCGTTCCGGGGCTAGGCGGCCAGTCGACCTCTTCCCCACGGCTTGCGCCGTGGGCTAGGATGTTTCGCCCTCCGGGCTTCGGAAATGTACAAACTCCAGATGCCGGCATAGCAGGCTGGAAGCCCGCTCCTCGGTAAACCTTCACACCCGGTAGGTATCCGCCCGCCAGTTCTTGACCGCTTGCTTGATGGCGTCGGGAGTCAGGCTTTCCTCGGCGGCGCGCTTTGCCAGAGCTACGAATTCCTCGTCGGGCGCGAAGCGCAGGGCAATCACCTGGTGGATCTCGATTCGCGGATCGAGCAGCTTGCCCGTCAGGACGAAATGGCGCAGATTCTCTTCCGCCCGTATGGCGCGGTCCTGGGCCTTGAGCGCGTACATGCGGCAAAAGCCGCTTATCATCGCGGCGACGACCGTCAACACCACGATCAGCGCGGCGCTGTAGATTCCAGAGTGGCGGCCCACGGTGCGAATCAGGTTCACAATGGACCCGCCCAGCGTGAGCACAATCAGCCCAAAAAGCACGATGTGGAACCCGGGGTCGGTCCGGCGGTGGTTGGCGTAGTTCTGCGTAGACATGCTGCGATGCCTCCTTGGTCTCTAGCGGCCACTTGGCGCCAGCCTGCGATTTGGGCAAATTGCCCAAATTCAGGCCGAATTCTAACATGAACAAAGGACTTAGACGCCGATTCTTGGGCGTCTTGCCCAAAACTGACCTTTCACCATAGGCGGCTAGGCTTTGCGCCGGCACTCAAGAAACGAGAGCTCCCGCGCCTGGAACATTATCCCATGGCCGGGCAAAGGTCCCTTACGAACAGGCAGCGGCGGCAGCGCGGGCCTTCGCGCAAAGGGAACTGCAAGCTCGCTTGCGCTTCCTGAAACTCGCGCACGGTCTCGCAGGGCGAATCGAGCAGCGAGGGCGCCAGGTCCACTTCCACGGCCGTGTTGGGGCGCAGGAAATACAGCCAGGCATGACGCGGCGGCCGGCCCGCGGCGCGTTCCACGGCCATTGCGTAGAGCCGCAATTGGAGGGCGTAGTCCGGCGCGCGCTCATGGGCCTGGGCGCGGCTGACGTCGTCGGTCTTGTAGTCCACCAGGGTCACTTCGCCGCCCTCCTCGAACCACAGGTCCACTTTCCCGCGAATCACCAGGTCTTCCATGGCCATTAGGAAATCGAACTCGCGCTCCACGCGCCGCGCCTGGGCGGCGCGCCTGCCGAGCGGGCTCTGGCGGAACACCTCGGCCAGGCGCACAGCTTCGGGGTCGGCGCCCGCCACGGCTTCGCCGGCCAGCAGGGCATGCGTCTGGGAGCCCAGATCGGCGGCGGAGATCGCGCCGGACGCCGCGCCAATTGGCTCCGCTTCCAGGCCCAGGTAGTGGCCCAGGTAGTAAGCCCGCGGGCAGTTGGCGAAGGCCGTAAGCGCGGTGACGGTGGCGTTGCCATCCTGCTGGCCGGAAACCGCGGGCGCATCGAGGTACGCGACCTCTTCGCTGGCCTCCACGCGCGGCCTGGTGAGCAACTCGGGGGCCCGGTTGGCCGCCAGCAGGCGCAGGCTCCACTCGCGGCCGTCCGGCGCCGTACGCCGTACAACCTCATCCCGCGGCCCGGCCGGGTTGAAATCGAGGGCCCGCGCTACCGTCTCGGCCCAGTTGCCCAGCTTCCGGCCGCTGCCGGAGAAGCTCAGGATGAGCCGCTCCTCGGCGCGGGTCATGGCCACGTAGAGCAGCCGGCTGCTCTCTTCCCCCTCGCGTTCCTTGCGTTCTTTCCGCAGAGCGTGTTGGTAGAGGTCGTCTTTTTCCTCACGGCAAGCCGGGTTGCGCCAGCGCACGCCCAGCCCGATATTGCGAGAGAACGCCACCACCGGCGGTTCGGATTCCACGCCCTTGTGCAGCGCGGCCACGAACACAACCGGAAACTCGAGGCCCTTGGCGGAGTGCACCGTCATCACCTTCACGGCCCCGGCGTCGTCATCGGGCGGCGCATCCGGCTCGCGCGGGTTCTCGGCGCGCAGGAGGGTCAACTCGTCCACGAATTCATCGAGCGACATGCGCGCGGAGGCCTCGCGGGCCTGCGCCAGAAACTTATCGATGTTAGCTGCGCCCCGCGCGCCCGATTCCGGCTGGTAGCCGCAATCGTCCAGGGCCGCCAGCAGCAGGCGATCGAAGCCGGCGAGCTCGCGGCGCAAGCGCCATCGCTTCAATTGGTCGCGGAATTTCGCCAGGCGCGCGCCATCTTCGGCGTCGAAGGCCGCCGGGTCGAGCCGTTCCAGGGCCGAGCCGAGGTTCGCCGGCCCGGTCTTGAGCCGCAGCAGCGCGCTGGCGGAAACACCCACCAGCGGGGAGCGCAGCACGGCGGCCATCGCGATCTCATCGCGCGGATTGGCGATAACTCGCAACAGGTTGGCCAGGTCCGCCACTTCGCGCGAATCGTAAAACCCGCGGCCGCCGTTCACCACGTAGGGAATGCCGGCCTCCTCGAAAGCCCGGGCGAAATCGGGGATCACCTCGGTATTGCGCACCAGCACGGCCACGCCCTTCAAATCCACTCCCAGTTCCTGAATGCGCCGGGCCACCCACTGCGCTTCCGTGCGCAAAGCCGCGCCGGCGTCTTCCGCCGTAACGGCGATGCACTCCACGCACACCGGAAGGGCGTTTGGGAACCGGCGCTCGGGCCTGAGCGCGCGCGGCTCGATTCCCGGCATCCCGAATGTAATGGTGTCCACGGCCAGCAGAATTTCGGCTCGGCTGCGGAAATTGCCCGCCAGTTCCACCAGGCGCCGGCCGCTCCGCTCCACCGAGTCGCGATACTCGCGGAACACGCCGGGCTCGGCGTGGCGGAAGCCGAAGATGGATTGGTTGATGTCGCCCACCGCGAAGAAACGGTCGGGAGGCCGCAGGAGGGCGAGCAGCCTGGCTTGCTGCCCGTTGGTATCCTGAAACTCATCCATAAGGATGTGCTCGAACTGGCTCTGAATGCGTTCGCGGAGGGCCGGGTCTCGCTCGAGCAGGCGCACGGCGTACTCTTCCAGGTCGGCGAAATCGAGCGCGCCGGCCTGCCGTTTGCGCTGGCGGTAGAGACGGTCGAACGAGCGCAGGAGTTCCAGCAGCAATTCCCGCTGCGGAGCGTGGAACGCGGTCACCAGCGCGTACTTCGACTCTTCGATTTCCTCGCGCAGACGCTTCACCAGATCGTAGGCGGTGGTGTTCCGCTTGCACTTATGGAGGTTGGCGGAGAAACCCTCGACCGCCTGCAACGCCGCGAGCGGGCTTCCCGCCGTGATGATGCGCTCGGCTCCTTCGAGGATGGAATCGAGGTACTGGCGCTGGGCCGTACTCCAGCCGGCGGTGGGGTCGGCGGCGAGGTTTTCGAGCGCCAGCGCCACGTCGCCCAGCGTGTGGCCGGGCGGCACGGGGCGGCTCGCTAGCCATTCTACATCCACGCCCGCGCCGCGCATGGCGTCGTACGCCGAAAGCGCCGCCTGCTCGAAATCGGGCGAGGAAAGGCCGCGTATTAGGGCGCGTACGCCCGCCGGATGGTCGCGGAAAAGGTCCTCCAGCGCTTCGGCCAGAGCCTCCTGCCGCATGCGCCAGGCTTCGAGCGGATCGGCCACGGTGAACTCCGGATCGATTCCGGCGAACACCGCGTGCTCGTGCAGCAGACGCCCGCAGAAACCGTGCACGGTGGAAACCCAGGCCCGCTCCAGGCGCGCGCGCACCGCCGGCTGGCCATGAAACGCTTCGGCCAGTTTCTTGCGCATGTTGGCTGCGGCCTTCTCGGTGAAAGTGATGCTAAGAATGGCGACCGGGTCGACCTCGGCCTCCACGAGCCGGCGGAAGTACTCCACCAGCACGGTAGTTTTGCCCGAGCCGGGGCCGGCCACCACGCAGGCGTCCAGATGCCGCCGGGTCGCATCCACGGCCGCGAGTTGTTCGCCCGTGAAGTCCACCATCATGCTCCCTCGGCCAGGGGCAGCGTCTCCGCGGCCACGCCTTCCTTGCGGCAGATGTCGCGGAAGTCGCAATAATCGCAACTCGCTTCATCGCCGGGCGTAGGCGCCACGCGGCCCGCGCGGATTTCCTCCACCGCGCGCAGGGCCCGTTCCGCGGCCGTTTCCGCCCAACCATCCGGAAGCGGCTCGTGGCGCAGCGCGCCCACCGGCTCCAGGCTCCAGCCGGCATAGTTCACCCCGCCCTTCAGCGCGATAAAAAACATGCCGGCGGGTTTGACGCCGAAGAACCTCTCCGCCGCCAGGAAATAGAGCGGGGCCTGCAACAGGTTCTCGTCGGTGAGCCTCTGGCGGGTACGCTGGGCGGCGCTGTACTTGTAATCCACCACCCAGGCGCGGCCGTCCGGCGCAACATCCAGCCGGTCTATCTTCCCGCGAACGCGCACGGAATCGCTCAGGGCGAATTCGAACGCGCGTTCCATCTGGGAAGTGAAACCTGCGCGCGGCCAGCGCGCGTCGGCGGCGAAGGCGAGCAGGTCTTCGAGCATGGCGTTGCGCAGCCGCTCCACATGGTAGCCGTGCGGGACGCGGCGGGCTTCCAGGGCGTCCTCGAACATGGGCTCGAACAGCTCGCCCATATCCCGAGGACTGGCGTACCACTGGGCCAGCGCGGCGTGCACGATTTCGCCCTGGGCCGCGAAATCCAGCCGGTCCTGCGGCCGCGGCGGCGGAACAGCCAGCCGCAGCACCCGGCCGCCGAAATACTGAAAGGGGCATTGCAGATATTTCTCAAGCGCGGTCGGCGAAACCAGTCCGGTCTTCTCATGCAGCACGCGCAACAGATCGGGCGCGTGAATTTCCGCCGGGCCCGCTTCCCAGGACGGCGGCCGCGGCGGGCCTGGCCGCACCCGCCGCGCCTCCTCGGGCGCGAGCGCCAGCTCTTCGAGGAAAATCGAAGGCAGGTTGCGCTCGCCCCGCGCATCGAACTCGGGGTAAGAAAGCGTCACCTGCATGGACCCCCGGCTGATGGCCGATTCGAACAGGGCCCGCTCCTCGCGCTCGAACTCCGCCGCCGTGCGCACGCGTATTCCGGCGTCGTTCAAACGGCAGCGCGCGGCGTCCGGGAAAAACGGGTCTTGCGAACGGAACTTAGGGAAGCCCTTTTCCGTCATCCCGCACACGAACACCACCGGAAGCTCCCATTGGCGGGCCTCCGGCGCGCTGAGCACGTGAACCACGTTGCGCCGCGCGTCCGCCAGGCGCAGCGGTTTCAATCGCAGAATGGCTTTCAGCGGGAGCCAGAACTCTTCGAGCGAAAGTAGCCGGCCCGCGTCGAGCGCCGAAGCGGCCTCTTCGAGCGCTTCGTCGAACAGGTCCAACGCAGCCCCCTGGCTGCGCCATTCCAAGGCGGTTTCGTGGCTGAGTTCTTCCGGCGGACGCGCCAAGCGGTAAAGGCTGCGCAGCGCCCGCAAGCGCTCCGCCCAATCGGCCGGCGAAAGCGAGAACGAGCGCCATTCCTCGATCGCGCCCAGGCGGTCGATCTTACGCAGCAATCGCTCCGCGCCGCTCGAAAGCGGCCCGTCGCCGGGCGCCATCAGCAGCGCCTTCAGGGGGCCCAGGCCGGCGTTGGGAATCTGCTCGCGCACGTCGAAATCAAAGCGATCCATGGCAAGGGAATCGGCGAAGCGGGGCGCCAGGCGCAAAACGGCCAGCGTCCGCGCGTGGTCCCAGCCGGAGAGCATCGCATCCACCGCGCCCGCCAGATACCGCACGGCGGGGTGGCGATCGAGGCGCGCATCGAAGTAGAACCGCGCCGGAATGCCAAAGCGCTCCAGTGCGGCTCGCAACACCGGGACGTAGGTCTCCGCCGCGCGCACCACGATTCCCATCTCGCGGAAAGGCCGGCTGGCCGCAACCTGTTCCAAAATGCGCCGCGCGATCTCCTCCGCTTCGCGCTCGACGGATGTCGCCCGCACCAGCATCATGGCAGGCTCGGGACGGCGCCGCGACAGGCGCTCGACCTCGAACCCAAGGAGTTCATCATTGTGGGGCGGGCGCTTTCGCCTGCCAGCCAACTCCACCGCATCGCCCGGCCAAGTCACCGTCACTTCGGCATGCCGCGCCAGCGCCCCAATCACCGCCAACTCCGGATCGGGCAGCGCATAAAAGCCATCCAGCCAAATCGTC
>JBEKPK010000331.1:0-6191 GCA_049520795.1 Bryobacteraceae bacterium | reverse complement strand
CGGGTAGGCGCAGGGGCTAAAGCCCATGATTGTGCGAATCTTTTCGGCACGGCTCAAGCCGTGCCCTGATACAAACGGAGGTTGCCCCGCCTGAGAAAGCCACGCCCCGGTCGGGGCTTAGTGTAACGCCTATGCCCTGGTCCGCGCGTCCGCTACGGACGCTCCTCTCTCGAAGAATCGAGTGATTGCCACCCTCGGCAAGCCTGCCAGGGGGCCGGCTGCGGACCAGGGGGTCCGCCCTACCAATTGGGACACTTTCGGGCTATTTGCGAGCCTTGTAGGTTTTCGAAAAATCGTTCCGGCTGTTGGTTACGGTGAAGGAACCGTCGGACTTGGCCGAGAGCAGTATCCACTTGCCCTGGCAATTCTCGTCCAGGTTGGCAATGAAATCCTCGGGCGGGTTCTTGTCTTTGCCGCCCAGCACCGAGTAGTGAGACTGCCAGATATCCTCCACGTCGGGCACGCCGCGCAGAACCGGCCACGAAGCCGGGTCGGCGCCCTTTCTCGGACCGTTGCTCACCAGAAACACGCGCGCGTGCAGCGTGGGTTCCAACACTCCGGAGATCCCTTTCTCCTGAGCGTGCACGGCGACGTTGTATACGTCCACGGTTCCGATCAGGTTATTGGGGCATGCCAGCTTGTACTGATAGTACGCTTCCAGGTCCGCGAGATCGAGCATGCGGAACTTGCCCAGCGTGAACAGGAGGCCGATGGACATGTTGTCCTCGTGGTTACTCTTGATCTCGGGCTTGACGGGCGTTCCGCCGCAAGCCGGGTTGGGCTCATTCCCGCCGGGGAGCGCGCTCGTTATGACCTTTGTGCCCGCCGAGACTACCGTGACGTCCAATCCCTTGATCGGGATTTTGTCGCCCACCGGGATCACCGAGTGGGAGATGGCGTCGCGGGCCTCCGCGTATGGCTTATATCGCCGCTCGAAGTCGGCGCCTGGAGTCTGCAGCGAGCCGTTGTCGATGATGTGCTTCACCGGAAAGAGGGCCATCAGGGCAGGGACGTCGCCCAGGTGGTCCACGTCGTAGTGCGAAATCACCAGGAAGTCGATCTGTTTCAGGCCGGCCGCCTTGGCGGCCTCCACAATGCGCTTGGTGTCGCGGCCGCCCTGTCCCGGCCAGCCGGCGTCGTACAGCAAAGACTGCCCGGACGGAGAGACCACCAACACGCACTTGCCGCCTTCCACGTCGATCATATAGACATCGAGCGGCTTGGCCGCCTGGAGCGCGAAAACCGAAACAGCCAGAATGAATAGAGTACGGATGAGAGTCATATCGCCTCAGCGTGCAATTATAAGCGGTTTCACCGGCCAGATGTTGACGGGTGAAAAAGACAGATCCTTATGCTTTTTCCGGTTTGGGCGTCTTCGCCGTGCTCTTGGGCAGCGCGGGTTCCTTGATATACTCTGACGGCAGATCGCCGGTGAGGGTTTTCAGGAACGCCAGGATCGACGTCGCGTCCGCCGGCGATAACGATCGGCCCAACTGGTAGTTGGCCATTTTCGTCACCGCTTCTTCCAGCGTCTTCACCGAGCCATCGTGGAAGTAGGGCGCGGTCTTCTCGACATTCCGCAGGCTGGGGACTTTGAACACCTGCTTGTCGGCATCCTGATTGGTGACATCGAAGCGCCCCAGGTCCCTGGTATCCGGGTATGGCTTCACGGCCCCCAGTTTCTGGAACACGCTTCCGCCCATAAAGGCTCCGCTGTGGCAGGCCTGGCAGCCCGCATCCAGGAACGTGTTCAGCCCCGCCTTTTCCTGGTCCGTGAGCGCGGCCTGGTCTCCGCCCAGAAACTTGTCCCACCGGGAACTGGTCACCAGCTTGCGCTCGAACGCGCCGATCGCCTGAGCGACATTATCGAACGTCAGGGAATCCTTCTGGTCGGGAAAAGCCTTCTGGAAGGCTTCCACATACTCCGGAATGGACCGCAGCACCTCGACCACCCGCTTCTGGTCCTTCATAGCCATCTCTACCGGGTTCAGAATGGGGCCTTTCGCCTGCTCTTCGACGGTGGGCGCGCGGCCGTCCCAGAATTGCACAAAGTGGCCCGCCGCGTTGTAGACCGTGGGGGCGTTTCTTGCGCCCTTCTGTCCTTTGAATCCCGTGGAAAGGGCTTCGTCGTCCACGCCGTACTTGTCGAGCGCGTGGCAGGTATTACAGGAAACGTCCTGGCCGCGGGAGAGCCGCGCATCGTAATACAACATCCGGCCCAGGTTCACCTTGTCCTCGGTGATCGGGTTGGCCGCGCTGTCCATCACCGCGGGCAGAGCTTGGAATACCTGCAACCTGGCGGGATCTACCGCCGTCTTGCGGGCGCATGCCGCGCTCCACAGAGCCGTTCCGCAAATGACGGCGATTCCCAGGTTATGTCGTGCTTTCACGGTAAACCTCCCCAACGAAGTCGATATTGGACTCTTCTAATCCGATTTATGATACGCCAATTGGCCGCCCGTTGGGAAGGGCCGGTTTTCATGTGCGGGATGACGAGTATGCAGATAACTGTGGGGCAGCCAATCCTGGCTGCCGCCGGCTTTCAGCCGGCGTTTGCCGTGTGAGAGTGCCCCGCGGACGCGCGAGAGCCGCCTGGAAAGGCGGCTGCAGGCAAGATTGCCTGCCCCACAAAACATGCAGAACTTCGGCCGCACTACGCTAGCGCACCTCGAAGACCCCGAAAGCCAGGCCCAGATCGCGCGGGTCGGACGCCGGGCGGAGGGTTCGGCTCACTTCCACCGCTACCAGCATCTCCGGCCGCCCCACCACCTGGGGCGGCAGCCGAAACGAAAGGTCGAAGGCGTTTTCGCCCGCGCGGATCGTCGCCGGCGGCAACTCCACTCCATCCACCGACGCCCTGACGGCAAGCGGGCCGGCGCGAAGCAGCGCTTCCGGGCAGGCGCCCGTGAGATGGAGCGTTCGTCCGGGCGCATCCGGAGCCCCCATCCGCAGCGTGGCGCGCCGCGGCATCCAACGAACGGCCCCATCGCTTGGGTACCATTCCGGCCCTAGCAGGTAGTCGGCCACGGAGCCGGAGACATCCACTCGCAAGGGAGGTCTGGCGGGCCGGCGCGGGAGGGAAGCATATGACGAAGTGATGTTGCGCAGGCGCGGTCCGCGCACGTCGTAGATCACCACCTCGTCGTGCTCCAGGGCCCGCTCGGCGATCTGCTCCGGCATGATGAAATCGCCGATGGCGCCCAGCTCCGGATGGGCCTCGATGCGCGCTTCGCTTCCGGGTGCAAGATACACATGATCGACGCCGATCAGTCCGAACGAATTGTCGCGCACCGCGCTCCAGAACTGGTCCGTATCCACCCCCACCAGCAGGATGGCCTTGCCGGGATGCAGCTCGTGAGCGGCAGCCACCCCCTCGATCAACCCACGGGCCCGCTCGGTGATGCCGTGGAACCACCGCCACGAAGCCACCGTAGCGGGAACCGCCATGAACGCATACAGGCCGGCCAGCGCCACCACCGCGGCCCGGAGGGGGCCGGCCGCCCGCAAGCCTTCGTCAAACGCCCATCCGCCCAGCCAGCATAAGCCGATCAGCGGAAGGAAAACGTAATAATCCCCCATGTGGTCTCGCAGGGGGAGAACCGGGGCGATCACCAAGAGGTACCACGCCAGGCAGAACGGCGCGGCGCCGGCCCCCGACCTGACCTTCGCGGTCAGGAACGCCACCAACCCGGCCGTGATCAGCGCGATGCACACGGGATACAGCCACGCCGAAAAATGAAGAGGGCTCCACAGGTGATTGGGGCCGAGGGACCACGTCCAATACTTGCCCAGCGTCCGCAGCATCGATCCCGTGAAATGCATGCCATACTCGCCCTCCCGGCCCACCGGCGCCACGAGATTATGAATCACAGCGAAAACCACCGACGGGATGAACAACGGCAGGGTTCGCCGCAGGTAGGCGCGCGCGCGGAAGAACGCGTAGGCGGCCGCCAGGGCGGGATAGACCACATTCAACTCCAGCGCTCCGAATCCCAGCAGGAAGACCGCCCACTGCGCCACGTTGTAGCGCCGCTCTCCGGTCTCCGTATAGCGCACGAAGAAAGCCAGCGCCGAGAGCAGAAACAGCCCGCACAGCGGCTGGTTGAACACGCAGGTCCAGCCTAGCGGATAGAGCATCGCGCCGCTCAGCGTCCAGAAAACGGCCGCCCAGAGTCCCGGCCCTCGCCTGCCGACCATCCGGTCGCCGATCCAGGCCACCAGCGCCAGGTTGGCGAATTGGGTCAGGAAGACGACGATGTGGAAGGGCAGCGGGTTCAGGCCGAACAGCGCGTACCCCGCCATGAAGAATGCGCGTTCGCTGAGCGGGCGCCAGGTTCCCTGCGCCTCCGGCCGAAACAAGGCCGCCAGGAAACCGTGGAAGTTGTGGATGCTCCCCTCGAGGCTCAGCCAGGCGAAATCGTCGCCGCGGAACCAGCACGCCAGGCCGCGCCCGTGCAGCAGCAGGCACAACAACGGAGGCGTAAGCCAGTAGGCCGCCCTCCGGGCACGGGTCATTTTGGTTCCAGACCGATGCTCCGCGCCACGATTCCCAACTCGCGCACATCGCCACCCGTCCCGGGCGGCATGGCCTTGTCCAACTGGAACTCAACCTTGGTGGATTCGCCGGATAGCAGACTGGCATCCACGTCGCGCTGGTACGTGTATCTCCCCGGCTTCGTGTAGGTTTCCGCCGGCAATGCGCGCCCATCGATGGAAGCCGAGAGGGAGACCGTTTGCAGCTTGGCGATCAAAGCGTCCGGCACGGTCAACTGCATTTTCAGCACAGCCCCCTTGTCCGCCGCGCCGATGGGCGGCCGCAGCAAGATGATGAACTGGCGCGCGGTCCAGCGCCAGGAATTCTCCTCGATGGAATGGAAGCCGCTGATGAGCTGAGGCTGGGAAAGCGGATCCGCCATGCTCACGGTCGACGCCAGGCGCGGGGCCTCCTCTTCGGTGGTCTCGACGCGAACCTTGGTCTTCCGCCTGCACCCCAGCGGCGCTAAAGCAAGCGTCAAAACGAGCGTGGCCAATCCCAGGCGCGCCGCCCAACGGTTCCACAGGAATGTATTCGTCATGAGTATGGGTCTTCGAGAAGATTATGACATCAAAACTTGGAGCGGCGCACGTTCCCGGCGGAGCGCGAAAACGCCGCCGGAGGCGCGGCGCCCCCAACGCCCAATTGGCGGCAACCGCTCCCTCACGGTCGCGGCTCGTTAAGAGCCTGGCGAGCCGCGACCGTGAGGGAGCGGTTGGAACGGTTATTTCATGACCAGCCCTCAGTGGTCGCGCTCGGTCACCAGATCCGTGACGGCCAGGAGCGCGCGCTGGTACGGCGAATCGGGAAACTCGGAGATCAACAGGCGCGCCTTTTCGGTGAAGGCCTGCGCGCGCTCCCGCACCCGCTCGATGGCATTGTATTTTTCGAGCAGGGCGAGTATCCGCGCGAACGGCACGCCGTTGTAGTTCCGCTGCCGCAGGATGGCGCCCACCAGTTTGCGCTCGTCGGCGGTGGCGCTCTCCAGGGCGTACACCAGCGGCAAAGTGACCTTGCCCTCGCGCAGATCCCCGCCCACGGGCTTGCCGAGGGTCTTCTCGCGGGCGGTGAAATCGAACACGTCGTCCACCAGTTGAAACGCCATGCCCAGGTTCCAGGCGTACTCGCCGAGCTTTTCCTGCACCATGGAATCGCCGCCGCCGGCGAGCGCCCCGATCCGCGCGCACACCGAAAACAGGCGCGCGGTCTTGCGGTCCACGATCTCGATGCAATCGGCTTCGCTGATTTCGATTTTGCCGATGCGCTCCAGTTGCAGCAGCTCGCCTTCCACCATGATCTGGGTGAGGCCGATAAGCCGGTCGAGAATCTGAAAACTGCGCTCGCGGAGGGCGATCTGAAACGCCTGCATATACAGCCAGTCGCCCGCCAGGACGCAGGTGTGATTGCCCCATTTGACATTGGAAGAGGGCCGGCCGCGCCGCATTTCGGCGGCGTCGATCACGTCGTCATGCACCAGGGTAGCGGCGTGGATGAGCTCCACCACGGCGCCTAAACGCACCGCCGAAGCGCCGCCGTTGCCGGCCAATTTCGCGGCCAGCAGGAGCAGCGCGGGCCGCAGGCGCTTGCCGCCCGCCGATTGGAGGTACTGACCGATGGCGGTAACGGCGTCGGCGGATGCCACGGATTCGGCGCCGAT
>JBEKPK010000330.1:0-6270 GCA_049520795.1 Bryobacteraceae bacterium | reverse complement strand
CACGTCGTCGCGCAGGAGGGGCTCGCCGCCGGAGACCTGCACCACGCAGGGGCGCAGCGCTTCCATATAGCGGCGGAAATCCGCCGGTTTCAGGTTGCGGGATTGGTCGCGCGGGCCTCCGTGGTCGCAGTGCTTGCACCAGCACGTGCAGGCGTCGGTGACCTCGAAGGAGACCACCACGGGCCGCTGGGCCAACCAGTTCAGCGACCCCCGGCCAATAATCTTCAGCGACTCACCCAGTGGGACCTTGCGCAACGGTATTCCTCTGAAAACAGGATGGTAACATGGGGCGCGCGGCGGCTTCCGCGCGGCGGCTCCTGTGACGCGGACGCGGAGAAATGCAAAGGAGTGAATAAACGCTCCGTTCGTCGGGAAAGGCCCCTCGGAAGCCGCATAGGCGGGCCGGAGCCGTGTTGTATCATAGGATTTTCTTCATGCAGGCTTTACTGGAAACGCTCCGGCCGGGTGAAAAGGACTGGGACTTAGCGCGCGCGATCGACCCCGCGCGGCTGCCGGCGCATATCGCCATCATCATGGACGGCAACGGCCGGTGGGCCGGTTTGCGCCGGCTGCCGCGCGTGGCCGGCCACCGGGCCGGCATCGGACCCGTCCGCAGCACGGTGGAAACCTGCGCGCGCCTGGGCGTCAAGGCGCTCACCCTGTACGCGTTTTCCATCGAGAACTGGAAGCGGCCCAAGGGCGAAGTGGAAACCCTGTGGCGGCTGCTGCGTTACTACCTTCGGCAGGAACTTCCCGATCTGCAAAAAAACGACATCCGGCTGCAAGCCATCGGCCGGCTGGACGCGCTGGCTCCGCGGGTGCGGCGGGAGCTGGATGCCGCGGTGGAAGCCACCGCCGCCAACCGCGGGCTGCTGGTCAACCTGGCCATCAATTACGGCGGACGCGCCGAGATCGTGGACGCGGTCAACGCCATCCTGGACATGGCGCGCCTGAACGGCAATGTAGGGAGTCTGAAATTCGACGAGGACCAGATTTCCACCAGCCTCTACACCGCCGCGTGCCCCGATCCCGATCTGCTGATCCGCACCTCGGGGGAGATGCGCATCAGCAATTTCCTGCTGTGGCAGATCGCCTACGCGGAGTTGTACATTACCGAGACGCTGTGGCCCGATTTTTCGCGCACGGACCTGCTGCGGGCCGTCCTGGAGTACCAGAAGCGCGACCGCCGCTACGGCGGCCTGAGCGGCGCGCCGGAGGGCACGCCGATCAACGGGGCGGCCGCGCCGCCAGATCCGAACCTCCTCGAAGCGCTGCGTCCGGCATGAAACGGCTCCTTACCGCAGCCTGGATGATCCCGGTGGTTGTGTACGTAGTCCTGTTCGCGAATCACTGGGTATTTCTGGCGGTTGTGATTGCGGTCGCCGCGCTCTGCTACCACGAGTACAACGGCATCGCCGCGGCCTACGGCTTCGGCGCGCCCGGGCCGCTGGGCTACGGCTTCGGACTGCTGCTGCTGGTGTGGAAAGGGGACGCCTGGGCCTTGGCGGTGGCCGCGGCGCTGGTGGCGCTGGCCATGGCCATGCGGGAGCGGGATCTGGCCAACGCCCTGCCTCGCGCCGCGCTGCTGCTGTTCGGCGAGCTTTATGTCTTCGGCTGCTGGAAGTGCGCGCTCCCGCTGCGCCAGAGCAACCCGCACTGGCTGATGTACGCCCTGCTTTTGAACTGGGCGGGGGACGCGGGCGCATACTACGTGGGCCGGGCGTTCGGCAAGCACAAGATGGCCCCGCGGGTGAGCCCCAATAAATCCTGGGAGGGCGCGGCGGCCGCGGTGGCCGTCTCGGTCGCCGTCGCCGGGGCGTACCTGGCGTACTTCGCCGGCGTCGGCATTCCGCAGGCTATCGCGCTCACGGTGACGGCCAACGCGGCCGGGCAGGTTGGCGACCTGGCCGAATCCGCCATGAAGCGCGGCGCCGGGGTGAAGGATAGCAGCAGCCTGCTTCCCGGCCATGGCGGCCTGCTCGACCGGGTGGACAGCACGCTTTTTGCGCTGCCGGTGATCTACGCGTATTTGAAGATCGTGGGATAAGGCTCCAGCCTTGTCGATCCGAGCGAAGCTCGGAGGGGTGCGGCACAAGCTCCGGCCTTTTCGACCGCGCGCGATTTGCGCGTCCGAGCTGCGCTCGGATTGACAGGCGGAAGCGCCTGTCCCACCTGGTCCGAGCTGCGCTCGGATTGACAAGGCGGGAGCCTTGTCCCACCCGATTGACAAGGCTGGAGCCTTATCCCACTCCGCTACAATGGAGAAATCGTGCCCATTACCTGCTACTTGGACGCATTTTCGGGAATCAGCGGCGATATGCTGGTCGGCGCGCTGGCCGACGCCGGCGCGGACCAGACCGCCATCAAGGACGCCATCGGCTCGCTCGACGCCGGCGCGGTGGTCTCCTTTGAAAAAGTAAAGCGCGGAGGCGTCGGCGCCACGAAGTACCACGTGCACGTCGAGCACACCCACATTCACCGGCACTTATCGCACATTGTCAAGATGATCGAGAAGGCCGAGGCCGCCCCGCGCGCGAAACGCGACGCCATCGCGGTGTTTCAGCGGCTGGGCGAGGCGGAGGCGCAGGTCCACCAGGTTCCCATCGAAAAAGTGCACTTTCACGAAGTGGGCGCGGCCGATTCCATCGCCGATATCGTCGGCGCCTGCGTGGCGTTCGACCTGCTGGGAGTGGAGAGCATCGTTTGTTCGCCCGTCAACGTAGGTAGCGGAACGGTCATGACCGAACACGGAATGCTGCCCGTGCCCGCGCCCGCCACCGCGCTTCTGCTGGTGAATGCTCCGGTGTACGCGCGCGGCCCGGCGGTGGAACTGACCACCCCAACCGGGGCCGCCGTGGCCGCCACGCTGGCGAAAGGCTTCGGCGCGCTGCCGCCCATGAGAGTGACGCGCATGGGTTACGGCGCCGGAGGCCATGATTTCACCGAGCAGCCCAACGTGCTGCGCGTCATCCTGGGTGAAGAGACCGGCGCCGCCGAGGCGCTCACGGTCTCCGTGATCGAGGCCAATATCGACGACCTCAGCCCGCAGGTGCTGGCCTACGCCGCCGAACGCCTGATGGACGCCGGCGCGCTCGACGTCACGCTCCAGCCCATCCTCATGAAGAAGGGGCGCCCGGGCCAGCTTCTGCGCGTGGTGGCCAAACCGGAAGATCGCGAAGCCCTGGCGCAAGTAGTTTTCGCCGAAACCTCCACTCTCGGGCTAAGGCTTTACGACGCCGAGCGCCGGGTGCAGGCGCGCGAATTTGTGGAAGTGGAGACCCTCCACGGCAAGGTGCGCGTCAAGGTCTCCGCCGAAGGCGCTTACGCGCCGGAATACGAGGACTGCCGGCGGCTGGCGCTTGAATCCGGCGCGGCGCTCAAGCAGATTCTGGCGGAAGCGAACTTCGCGTACCTGAACCAATCGAAATGAAATACTACATCACCACTCCGATCTATTACGTCAACGCCGCGCCGCACATCGGGCACGCGTACACCACCATCGTGGCGGACGCCGTCCGGCGCTTGAAGCGCATGGAGGGCTACGACGCCTTCCTGACCACCGGCTCCGACGAGCACGGGGTCAATGTGGAGCGCGCGGCCGAACGCGCCGGGAAGACGCCCAAGGAGTTCTGCGACGTGATCGCCGCCGAGTTCGAGCGGCAGTGGCAAATGCTGGGCCTGCAGATCGATTGTTTCCAGCGCACCACCAGCCCGCAGCACGCGCGCGTGGTTCAGGACCTCTTCGAGCGCTGCCGGCGCAACGGCTACATCTACAAAGGTTCTTACACCGGGCAGTACTGCATCTTCGACAACCTCTACGTCAATGAAGCCAAGCCCGGAGATCCGTGCCCCGATTGCGGCCGGCCGACGGAGGCCATCACCGAAGAGAATTTCTTTTTCAAGCTCTCCGAGTTTCAGGACCGCCTGCTGGAGCTTTACGAACGCGAGCCCGGTTTCATCCAGCCCGACACGCGCCGCAACGAGGTGATTTCCTTCGTCAAGGGCGGGCTCACCGACCTTTCGATCACGCGCACGAACATCAAGTGGGGCATCCCCGTGGTGGGCGAAGCGCCGCATGTGTTCTACGTCTGGTTCGACGCGCTCACCACCTACATGAGCGCGGTGGAAGGCAAGGACCTGTGGCCGGCCGACCTGCACCTCATCGGGAAAGAGATTGTGCGCTTTCACGCAGTCTACTGGCCGGCTTTCCTGATGGCGGCCGGACTTGCGCTGCCGAAACGCCTGTTCGCCCACGGCTGGCTGCTGTTTGAAGAAAGCAAGATGAGCAAGTCGCGCGGCAACATCGTGCGCTCCGAGCCCATCCAGAAGGTGATGGGCGCCGACGCGCTGCGCTACTTTCTGATGCGCGAGATCGTCTTCGGGCAGGATGGCAGCTTCAGCTACGACGCGCTGGTGGGGCGTTACAACTCGGACCTCGCCAACGGCCTGGGCAACCTGGCCAGCCGCACCCTGACCATGATCCAGCAGTACTGCGCCGGCGTGGTTCCCGAGGGTACGGAACCGGAGATCGCGGCGCTGGCCGCCGATACCATCCAGGCAGTCCAGGCGGCCTTCGACCGCTTCGAGTTTTCGAAAGGTCTGGAGGCCGTCTGGGCATTGCTTTCGGCGGTGGATAAGTTCATCGTGCAGCAGGCCCCCTGGAAGTTGTGGAAGCGGAGCGACGACGCCTCCCAGCGCCAGTTGGCCACCACCCTATACACGGCCGCCGAGGCGCTGCGCATCTCGACCGCGCTGCTTGAGCCGGTGCTGCCGGAATCCACGCGCAAGATCTGGGCGCAACTCGGCATGAGGGAGCCGATCGAAGCGGCGCGGTTCGAAACGCTGGCGTGGGGAGGGTTGCAACCGGGGCAGCGCATCGGCGAAGTGGCCGCCGTTTTCCCGCGCATCGAACTCAAGGATGCGGTGGCCAAGATGCGGGCGCTCGAAGAAGAGGCCACCGCGAAGCAAGCGGCCATGCTGGGCAAGAAGTCGGAGCCGGAAGCGGCGGCCGGAACCGGCCCCGCTAAGATCTCCATCGACGATTTCGCCAAGGTCGAGCTGCGCGTGGGCCTGGTGCTGACGGCAGAGCGCGTAAAGGGCTCCGACAAGCTCATGCTCATGAAAGTGGATATCGGAGAAGCCGGGCCGCGTACCATCGTGGCCGGCATCGCCGAAGCCTACACGCCGGTGGATCTGGTGAACCGCAAAGTGGTGATCGTAGCCAATCTCGAGCCGCGCAAATTGCGGGGCATCGAATCGAACGGGATGATCGTGGCCGCTTCGGTGGAAGGCGGCAAACCGGTGCTGGCCGGGTTCCATGAGGACATTCCCGTGGGAGCGCGCTTGAAGTGAGGCTGCTCGATTCGCACTGTCATCTGGACGATCCGAAATTCGACGCGGACAGAGACGAAGTCATAGCGCGCGCACGCGCGGCGGGCGTGGCGACGATGCTGGCGGTGGGCACGGGCAGCGGGCCGCCGGACCTCGAAGCCGGGCTGCGGATCGCGGAGCGATATCCATTCGTGTACGCCACCGTGGGGGTGCATCCGCACGACGCGTCGAAGGCTTCCGAGGAGACCTTCAGCCGGCTGCGCGAGCTGGCCGCCGGGGAGAAGGTGGCCGCGGTGGGCGAGATCGGGCTCGATTATCATTACGATTTCTCGCCGCGCCCGGTGCAGCGGGAGGTCTTCGTCCGCCAGTTGGAGATTGCGGCGGAATGCGGCAAGCCGGTGGTGATTCACACCCGCGAGGCTTGGGAGGATACGCTAACGCTGCTCCGCGGGCGCCTTCTGTTCGGTGGAATCCTGCACTGCTTCACGGGGGACGAGCGGCAGGCGCGGGAAGCGCTCGACCTGGGGCTATACCTGGCCTTCGGCGGCGTGCTCACGTTTCCCAAGGCGGAAGAGGTCCGGCGGGCCGCGCGCATGGCGCCCGAAGACCGGCTGCTGGTCGAAACGGATTGCCCCTACCTGGCGCCCGCGCCCGGTCGCGGCCGGCGCAATGAACCGGCCTTCGTGGTGGAGGTGGCGCGCCGCCTGGCGGCCGAGCGCGGGCAGAGTGTCGAGCGCATCGCCGAGGCCACCACCCTGAATTTCGAGCGGGCGTGTTTGCCAGGCTTAGACGCTAGCGGGTAAACTGGTTGCACTACATGAATTTTGGCAAGGTGGGGCAGGTTCTCACAGCGAAGGAGATTTTCGACCTGATCCAGGATGACCTGGAGCAGGTGGAAAAAAGGATCGGCGCCGAATCCGTGGCATCCGCCGACGCCGT
>JBEKPK010000329.1:0-6310 GCA_049520795.1 Bryobacteraceae bacterium | reverse complement strand
CACCACGCGCCCCGTGCCCGTGGCTGGCGCGGTATCGGCGCTTGGGTGCACCCGCGCCACCACCGCTAGGGCGGCCAGGTAGAACATGCCTCCGATTATCAGGGTCTGAATCAGTCCCAGATAGATGGAGCATACCAGCGCGCCCACCGATCCCAGCACGCTGGCGGCGGCGTTGAGCGCCCAGGCCCAGCGCACCGAGGGCGCGTGCCATTCTTCCAGGCGCTGCAAGCCGGTAGGAAATGGCATGCCCATCACGAATCCAGCCGGCGCGATCATCAAAACCGTGAGCGCGATCTTGAGCGCCAGGGGCAGCCCCACCAGCGAGGTAAGCAGCGAGGAAGTCAGCAGGGCCAGCGCCGAGGCCAGCAGGGCCACGGCCCCTAACGCCTTCACCAGCCGCCCTTCGCTCTTCCCCAGCAGGCGCCGGCTGAAAAAGCTCCCCAGGCCGCTCGAAACCAGCATGGAGAAAATCACCACCGTGAGCGCGTAGGTGGGATGGCCCAAGAAGAGCACGAACTTCTGAATCAGCCCTACTTCGATGAGGATGTAGCCCGCGCCGATGAACAGGAAGTAGAGCAGGAACTTGAGTACGCCAGGCTGCCGGGGAAGGCGCGTGCCCAGGACTATGGGCGGCAGCAGCAGCACCAGCGCGGTGGCCACCAGGCTGATGCCCATCAGCCCAAACAGCAGCGGCACGGCCTTGTTGACTTTGTAATCGGCGGTGTCATGCGACGCCGTCATCACGAAGGACCACATGTCGCGTGGCTGAACGGTGTAGAAAAAGAACGGCCGGTTGTCGCTCACCGGCGTAATGTCGAAAGTGTAATTGCGCTGGTAGGTCTCGGGATCGCGGCTGGTCAGCAATTCGGAGAACTGGTTGCGGATGCCGGCGCCGGGCAGATAAACGGCCTCCATCTTGCCCCGTTCGATGGCCGCGCGGGCGCACTCGATATCTTCAGCACGGAACGGCTTGCGCGAAATCAGCACGGTATCGCGCGCTCCCCATCCTTTCACCGAGCCTTCCCGGCCCACGATCACGTGCCGCCAAGGCTCGGTTTCGCCGAGCTGCCCCAGGGCTTCCATGGCCAGCGAAATTAGGCGCAGGGATTCGCGCGGCGGGTCGAAGCCCCAGCGCGTAAAAGCGGCCAGGCCGTCGTCGGTGAGGTGCGAGAGGTAGTCGCGAAAAGCGTCCGTGGTGTAGAGGTTGTTCTCGGAGAGCGCAAACGCGCCGGCCGCGGTGGAGGCCCACGTGTCCACCAGAGTGGCCTGCAAAACCTGGTACTTGTCCGGGCTGCGGCGCACGAAGCTGCGCCCGTCTTCCACGTAGATGTGCACGTCCGGGCGGAGGTACAGGTTGCGGCTCTTCTCCGGAAACTTCTGCCGCATCACGGTGGTGGCAATGATGGGGTTGATTTCCACGCCGGTTATGTCGTGGCTTCCCGAAGCCAGAGCGCGTGCCACGTCCCATCCGCCTCCCGGACCGATGATGAGGGCCCTGGCCCCCGGGCGCACGGCGTAGGGCAGCGCGGGGCCCTGGTCGAGCAGATCGCGCCGCTGGGAGGGCGTGAGGTTGTCGAAATCGAAATTGGCGATGCCGGTGGAGGCGTCGGCGTCGATATAAATCATGTCGATGCCGTCGGAGGGGCTGTACGCCACCCCGATGCGCGAGAAGCTGTTCCATTTCTGAAAATACTCGTGGAACAGGGCGCGACCCTTGGCGTGGCTGATATCGACGATGTGATGCCGCTGGTTGATAGTCAGGAAGGCCACCAGAATCAGGGCCAGGGCCACGCAGCCTATGCGGCCCTTCACCGAGCCGGCCATGCTGTGCCAGATGGCCGCCGAGGCGGCGAAGGTGATGGCTGCGGCAATCACGGTGTTCGGGCCGGTGAAGCCGTTCAGCAGCGGAATCAGCAGCAGGCAGCCGCACGCGGCGCCCATCAGGTCGAAGAAGTACACCCGGTTGACGCGCTCGATGGTCTCCGAGATGGCGAGCGAGACAATGGTTCCGGAAACGAAGAACGGCAGGGAGGTGGTGAAGTAGATGATGGCCAGGTCCCCGTTGGTGGGGTTGCGTTGCTGGGCCAGGATCACCAGCAGTGCGCCTATCGCCAGCAGGCCGTTCACCGCGCTGAGCCGGCCTATCCACGCGTAGACGGAGCCCTTCCAACCGGCCACCACGTATGAGAAAACGCCGCCCGCGCCCAGGCCGAACAGGGCGATGGAGATGGCCAGGAAGGCGAAGTGGTAGTAGAAGACCACCGAAAAAATGCGGGTCAGCGACAGCTCCAGCAGGAGCGTCGCCATGGTGGTCAGGCTGACGCACAGGTAGACCTGGGGCCAGTAGGTGGGAGAGGTTTTCACGGAGCTCAAACCCTATGGTAGTGCTTAGCCTGGGGTTTCACAAACGCTTCGTGGGGTCAGGCCTTTGGGCCGGCCGCCGGCCTTCGGCCGGCGTTGTTCGGGCGGTGGCGAGACGCCGGCTGGAAAGCCGGCGGCAGGCTGAAAGCCGGACCCCACAAGGTGAGATGATGGGATTTCCGATGTCTTCCTCCGCTTCCAAACAGGAGTGGCTGGCCGCCGCGCGCGCCGCCATCGAAATTGAGGGCGCGGCGCTCGGCCGGGCGGCCGCGCGCCTCAATGGCGAGCTGATCCGCGCCGTGGATCTGATTCTGGCCCACGCGGGCAAAGTGGTGGTGACGGGCATCGGAAAATCGGGCCACATCGCCCGTAAGACCGTCGCCACGCTATGCAGCACCGGCACGCCGGCGGTGTTTCTGCATCCCGCCGAAGCGGTGCATGGCGACTTGGGCATCTACACCCGCGGCGACCCGACGGTGCTCATCTCCCGGAACGGCTCTTCTGCCGAGTTGCTGGCGCTGGCCCCCCTGCTGCGGGAGTTCCATTCGCCGCTGATCGGCATTCTGGGCAACTTGGCGTCGCCGCTGGCGGCCCACATGGACGTGCTGCTGGACGCTTCGGTGGAGCGCGAAGCCGATCCCCACAACCTGGCCCCCACCGCCAGCGCGGCCGTGGCCATGGCGCTGGGCGATGCGCTGGCCATCGCGCTGATGTGCGCGCGCCATTTCACGCCCGAGGAATTCGGCCGCTTCCACCCCGGCGGCCAGCTTGGCAGAAACCTCAATCTGAGCGTGCGGGACGTCATGCACGGTCCGGGCGAGGCCGCGTTTGTGGCGCCGGAGGCCACGCTCAAAGAGGTCATCATCGCCATGACCGAGCGTCCCCTGGGCGCGGCCTGCGTAGTCCTCGCCAACGGCGCGCTGGCCGGCTTCCTCACCGACGGCGACCTGCGCCGCGCCCTCACCAGCCACGACGATATTCGCGGCCTGTGCGCCGCCGACGCCATGACGCGCTCGCCCGTCACCATCGGCCCCGACGCCACCCTGGGCCAAGCCCTCGAGCTGATGGAGCGACGTCCCTCGCAGATATCGGTCCTCCCGGTGGTGGACGCGGGCGGCCGGGCGCTGGGGATATTGCGCCTGCACGACGTGTTCCTCGGGGTTCGGAGGTAAAGACCGGGCGCTCCTTGTATGATTACGCTATACTCACCACATGAGTAAGCGCCTGCAAGTGCTGCTTCCCGATCCCGAAATGTCCGACATCCGGCGCCTGGCCAAGCGGGAGCGTCTGACAGTTGGCGAGTGGGTCCGGCGGGCGCTTCGGGACGCGCGGGCGAGCCGGCCGGCGATCGACCCCGAAACGAAGTTGAAGGCGGTTCGGCGCGGCGCGGAGTACTCGTTCCCCACGGCCGACCTGGCGCGGATGCTGAGCGAAATTGAGCGAGGACGCCAGGGGTGATCTTCGTCGATTCCAACATCCCGATGTACCTGATTGGAGCGGCGCATCCTCACAAGGCCGAGGCGCAAGTCATCCTGGAGCGCCTGATTGCGGCGGGGCAGCGCCTCGTCACGGACGCCGAGGTATTGCAGGAGATCCTCCATCGGTACACGGCGATTGAAAAGCGCGAAGCCATCGGGCCGGCCCTCCAGGTTACCCTGGGCATCGTCGACGAAGTGATCCCCATCGAGAAAGCCGACGTCTTGCGCGCCGGGGAAATCGCTCAAAATCGCCTTTTTATGTCGGCCCGCGACGCCGTGCACGTCGCGGTTATGGAGCGCCACGGCATTCGATCGATTCTGAGCTTCGACGGTGATTTCGACCGATGGCCTGGTCTTCAAAGGATCCACAGGATCTGAGCGGAACGATGCCGGGTGTTTTCCGGTACTGAAGAGGCGCCCGCCCCCGCCGGGCGCAGTTCCGAGGCGCCGCCCCTGGTTGTATGCTGGTTCCATGGTGGGATGCGAATGATGGGAGGCCTGCCGCCGAGGGTGGTTCTTCTGCCCTGCATTCTGGTCGCTCTGGCCGCCGGGGCGTCCGACGACGTGGCGGCCCGCAAAAGCCCGCTCCAGGCATCGGCGATCATCATCGACTATCCCGAGGACGGGTCCATTTTCCCGCCCGAGATCACGCCCCCGACGTTCCTCTGGCGCGACGGCGCGAAGGGCGTGGCCTTGTGGCGGATCGATGTCTCGTTCGGCGCCGGCCCGGCGGCGATTCACTCGACCTCCAAGGGCGAGCGCCTGCGCATCGGCCGGATCGATCCGGACTGCGTGGCCGAAACCAACGAGCCGCCCCGGCTCACTCCCCAATTGGCGGCGGCGCACTCCTGGACGCCCGACAACGAAACCTGGCAGGCCATCAAGCGGCGTTCGGTTGCCGGCGCGGCGACGGTGACCATCACCGGTTTTCGCGACGACGCCCCGGAGAAGGCGGTCTCCCGTGGAAAAGTCGCCATTCGCACTTCAAAGGACCCGGTGGGCGCGCCGATTTTCTATCGCGATGTGCCGCTGATGCCGGCGCCGCAAACGGAGACAGGGGTGATCAAACCCCTGGCCGCGGAGGCGCTGCCGCTGGTCGCCTGGCGGCTTCGAAACGTGGGCGCGGCCCACAGCCGGGTGGTGATGGAGAACCTGCCGGTGTGCGCCAACTGCCATTCGTTCTCCCGCGACGGCAAGACCATGGGAATGGATCTCGACGGCTTGCAGAACAACCGGGGGATGTACTTCCTGGCCTCGGTGGCGCCGGAGATGGGGATACGCAAGCAAGACGTGATTCAGTGGAGCTCGCCGGAGGGCAGGCTGAAGGGGAACGTCCGCATCGGTTTCATGTCGCAGGTCTCCCCGGACGGGCAGTACGTGGTAACCACGGTCAACCCGGCCTCGCTGGCGGCCGGCTCCGAAGAGCCTTCCAGCAACTATTACGTGGTCAACTTCAGGGACTACCGGTTCCTCCAGGTGTTCTATCCCACGCGCGGGATTGTGAGCTGGTATGGCCGCCAGACGGGAGTACTGCGGCCGCTGCCCGGCGCCGACGACCCGCGGTTTGTGCAGATGGGCGGCATGTGGAGCCCCGACGGCCAATACCTGGTGTTTGCCCGCGCCCCGGCCACGGACCCCAATCCGCCGGGTGTGCCGCTGGCGAAATTCTCCAACGACCCCAACGAGCTGCGGATCCAGTACGATCTCTATCGAATTCCCTTCCGCGACGGCCAAGGAGGCGTGCCGGAACCCATCGCCGGCGCGTCGGCGAACGGCATGAGCAACACGTTTCCGAAGGTGTCGCCCGATGGACGATGGATCGTGTTCGTGAGATGCCGCAACGGGCTGCTGATGCGTCCCGACAGCCAGTTGTACATCGTTCCCGCGTCGGGCGGAACGGCGCGGCGCATGCGCTGCAACACGCCGCAGATGAATTCCTGGCACAGCTTCTCGCCCAACGGCCGCTGGCTGGTGTTTTCCTCCAAAGCCCGGTCGCCGTATACGCAGCTATATCTCACGCACATCGACGCGGACGGCAATGACAGCCCGCCTATCCTGATCGACAACACCACCGCGGCCAACCGCGCGGCCAACATTCCGGAGTTTGTGAACATCCCGGCGGATGGCTTGCGGCAGATCGGCGGCCCGGTGATCGACTATTACAAGCTGGTCGACAGTGCGACTCACTTGCAGAAGACCGGATCGTACGAAGCCTCCGCCGCCAGGTGGAGGCAAGTCCTGGAGCTGAGTCCCGACGATGAAACCGCGCACCGCGGCCTGGGAACGGCGCTGCTCATGACGGGCCACCGGGAGGAATCCGCGGAGCATCTCCGGAAAGCGTCCGAGATCAAGCTGCGCGCGGCCATCGAGGCCGATCCCACCTCGGCGCGAGGATTCAACGATCTGGGCGTGCTGCTGTTCCAGACGGGGCGCGCGGAGGAAGCCGTGGCGCAATTCGAGAAAGCGGCCGC
>JBEKPK010000328.1:0-6333 GCA_049520795.1 Bryobacteraceae bacterium | reverse complement strand
AAAGGGTTTGCAGCAGGTAGCGCAAGGTGAAACCGGTGTCCACGATGTCTTCCACCAGGAGCACGTCTTCCCCTTCGATGCTCTCGTCGAGGTCCTTGGCGATGCGCACCACGCCCGGCGCGCCGCTGCGGTTGGAAAAACTGGAGATGCCCAGGAAATCGATCTTTACAGGGACCTCGATGCGGCGCGAAAGGGCCGTAAGGAAATAGACAGACCCTTTCAGCACGCCTATCAGCTTCAGGGTCCTGCCCTGATAGTCGCGCGAAATCTCCGCACCCACCTCGCGGATTCGGGCGTCGATTTGTTCTTCGGTGAACAAAACCCGGTCGAGGCCCGGAATGGAGGTTGCGATCATGCGACGACGGGCCGCTCCGCCAAGCCGTATTTAAAGATCAGGTTCTCGAAATCCTTCTGGTAGAAGACCTGGATATTGATGCCCGGGTAGAGCTCCCGCAGCAGCCGCACCTTGCGGTTCTTCTTGGTCACCAGAGATTGCTTCATGGTGGTGAGCTCGACGTACAAATCGAATTCCTGAAGATAAAAATCGGGCGTGAAGGCTTCGAGAACGGTTCCGTCACGCTGGTAGTGGATGGGGAAGCTGCGGGGTTCGTACTCCCAGGCGATGCGGTAGAAATCCAGCAGGTTGGCGAACAGCTCCTCGCTGGGGTTGGCGAACATCTTGTTGCGCAAGGTTATATTGCGCGGGGGGACAATGCCGTATCGCGCCAGCCTGAGGCGCATCTGGAACTGAAGCTGGATCTCGGCCGCCGGCGAAAGCAGGCCGCGTTCCTGAAGCCCGGCCCCGCGAGCCGCGGTTTCAATTAACCCGGCCATCTGCTCGGAATTCAACGATTCGGCGTTGAGCACCATATCGAACAAATCGGCGGTGGCCCTGGTCTTGCCGAATTTGGACTTGCGGTCGGCGCGGTCGGCGGCCTCCAGTTCGAGCAGAAGGCGGCGCGCGGCGGCCCGCTCCAGCCGGTTGTCGATCATCAAATTGCCGATACGGACGCTCTCCGGCGCAACCACGTGCACGCGGAGCATGCCCGGGAAATGGCGCGCCTGCAACTCGCCGCCCACGGCGCAATAGACAATGTGGCGTTCCGTGGCCAGCTTGGCGAGGACCGAAGTCACCAGGCTGGGGTAGGCTTTGTCAGGCAGCGGCGCGCCAGAGCCGAACTCCTCGACGGCCAGGTCGCGGGTGCGCGACTGGGTCAGAAGGTGGAAATCCAAACGCTGAGCGGCAAGCCGAGCCACCTCTTCGAAACGGCATCCCGGATGGCCCGAAACGGCGATCAACGCCATGTTATACTCGCCGCCTCCTCATAGCGACCTCGGCGACTCGGGCCGGGCGTGCCCGGCCCCTACGCCGCCTGCGCCACCAGCTCGGCCCGCGCCACGCGGCGGCTGAGCCAGGCATGCAAGCCGAACAGCGCCGCCGAATACAGCAGGTCCGCGGCCAGCGTGCGGCCATAGAACGGAATGCCGGCGACATAGCAGGTTGCCAGGCCGCTCAACGTGTGCGCATACGTCACCGGAAACTTCAGCCACACGCCGAAATTCGAAATCAGGAAGAACTGCAGGCTGCCCGCCGCGGCGGCCGAGCCGATCTTGAGAGGGCTCTCGGTGTTGCGCAGGAACCGCGAACCGATCCACACATTAATCAGGAAGGCGGCGTAAACGAACGGCGTGGCGAATGAGTACCCGCCCACCAGCGGGTCGGTGATGGCCATCAGGGCGAGCGGCAGCGCGTAGGCGCGCCATCCGCGCAGGCGGGCGCCCGCAAAGAGACTCAAGGCTCCCACGGGAGCGAAATTCAGGCCCTGCGCTATCCGCGCGAGACCCGCCACCACGGTCAGGCCGGCGCCCAGCGGCCGGGCTGTATTCTCCTGCATCGCATTCTCCTTATTCTATGATTATCCATCAAAAGCGGAGGTTCTCCACGCGCCATGGCCGTCACTTCTCTGTCCCCGGCCCCCCGGACGTCGATTGATTCGGCTCCCACAACGTCTCGGGCGCGCCGGTGACGTGGCTGGCCCAACGGCTCCAGACGAACAGCGCATCTCCCAAGCGGTTCAAATAGCGCACGGCTTCCGGCGGCGCCGGCTCGGCCCGCGCCAGGGCTACGCAGGCGCGTTCCGCGCGACGGCACACCGTGCGGCAGATGTGCAGCTCCGCGTTCAGGCGGCTCCCGCCGGGGAGGACGAATGAGCGCAGCGGCGCCAACTCTTCGTTCATGCGATCCATCTCCGTCTCCAGGCACGCCACCTCCGCCTCCGTTACGCGCGCCTGCCGGGGATGCACGTCCTCGGGAAGGGTAGCCAGTATCGAGCCCAGATTGAACAGCTCGTGCTGCACCCGCAGCAATATGGCGGCCAGGGGCGCGAGACGCGGCTGAAGGGCGGACGATTCCGCGAGGGTAGCCCGGGCGGCGCCTAGAAACGCGTTCAATTCGTCCACGGTTCCATAGGCCGAGATGCGCAATCCGTCCTTCGGAACGCTCTGCCCGCCCGCCAGGCGCGTATCGCCGTAGTCTCCCATCCGCGTGTAGACGCGGTTGATGGCCAGCCGCGGCTGGTCGAACGGTTTGCCGCTCATGTCACCTCCTCTTCGGGAGCGCCCACTTCACGCCCGTCACGAAATTCAGCCGCGGCGACGGGTAGCCGAATGTTTCCTCAT
This sequence comes from Bryobacteraceae bacterium, assembly GCA_049520795.1. GTDB lineage: Bacteria > Acidobacteriota > Terriglobia > Bryobacterales > Bryobacteraceae > BOG-224. The sequence goes on along the minus strand of JBEKPK010000328.1, from coordinate 3,654 downwards.
AGCGCTCGTTGAGCGCGTTGCGAAGGTTGCCGTAAATGGTGGCGCCGCGTCCCACGGAGTAGTTGAGGTTGATGCCGACGTTGGCATAACCGGGGTTGCGGAACAGCCCGTCCGAGGCGCCGTAGGTCGGCTCCACGTCCAGAAGGGAGCCGCGGTAATAGGCCGCCACATTGGCCGAGACCCGACGCTTGTGAAACGAAACCAGCGTCGAGCCCGAGTTCCTGGGCCTGCGAATCAACTCCTGGCCGACATAGAATGGCGCCGGCGCCAGCCCCGCGCCGCCGTCCAACGAAAGGATCTCCGTCTGGAGCAGGGTATACGAGCCCTCGACGAACAGCCATCGCGCCGGGCGCAGCTTGGCCGAAAACTCCGCGCCCTGGGCCCTGGAATTGGCGAGGTTGTCGGATTCATAGTGGCTCAGTTGGGCGAGCGATCCGCCCAAAACGACGATCAGGTCGTGGAACTGGTTGTGAAAGTATGTTCCATCGAGCGAAAGCCAGTTGTGAAAGAACCGTTCCTCGATGCCCGCGTCGAGACTGCGGGTTCTCTCCGGCTTAAGCGCCGGGTTGTCGGTGTAGGCCAGGTCGAATCCGTCGGGCGGCCGGATGCCTGTCCCAAAGGAAGAGTGAAAACGCGTGGTTCCGAGCGCGTAGGTGGCCGCCACTTTCGGATTGGCGGCATTGATGGTCTGCGCCGGGAATTGAGGGCGCGAAAATCCGTCGGGTGGAATCGCGCTGGTGTGCAGGGATTCGCCACGCACGCCGACGTTCAGGAAAAAATGTCCGCCCAACTGCAGCCGGTTCTCGGCATAAGCGGCCAGGTCGCGGCGCCAGATCGGAAACATCTGGTAATTGGCGTCCGTGATGTACGAGTTGCGGACCTCCTCCGCGCCGCCGGAAAATCCGAAGGCCGCCACATCGCGCCCCGTAACGCTCACCACGGTGCGGCTCTCGCCGTTGGCCCGCAGGTCCTTGTTCATGGTAAAGCCGTAGGGGCTGATGAAGCCGTTGTTATTGAGGAAGAACGCGCCGGAGACTTCTTGCCGCACGCGGCTCGAAAGGTCCACCTGGTAGTGCGCCGAATAGTCCGAGAAGTTGTTCTTGTTGCGGCTGATGGTATCGATGCCGGTGAAGTCGTGCAACGGGTCCGAACCATACGGCCCGGGCACGCCGTTTTCGTTGGAATCGAAATCGCCGTGCAGCGCGAGCGACTGGCTTCCGCCGATGCGCCTGGTCACGTTGAGCATCACGTTCTGGTTTCTGTAATCGCTGTTCTCGACGGGGCCGTCGGTATTCATCTGCGCCGCCGAGGCCATAATACCGAAGCCCGCCAGCACGCCGCCGCCGGAGACGTTAAAGCGGCGCTCGCTATACGTTCCGCCCTCGGCCAGCACGTCCAGGTCCGGCCCCGGACCCGGCTCGCGCGTCACGAAATTCACCACGCCGCTGTTGGCATACGGCCCGTAGACCGCCGACTCCGGGCCGCTAATCACCTCAATGTGGTCCAACTCCTCGCTGGGAATGTGCGCGAAATCGAAGTCGCCGCCGAACGCGTTCACCGGCGCGCCATCGACTTCCACCAAATTGAAAGTCGGGTATCCGCCGCGAATATACAGGCCCGCCAAGCCGCCGGTGGGGCCCGTCTGGACCAGAGTGAGGCCCGGAACTTCGCGCAGCAGGTCGATCGCCAGCGGCTCGTTGCGCTCCTCAATTTCCTGGCGCGGAATGATGGCGACGCTGCCGCCTTGCTCGGTGGCGGGGATGTCCAGCGCGGAGCCCACTACGCGCACGGAGTCCACCACGGGCGCAAGTTGCAGCTTCACCAGCATGCCGGCGAAGGCCAGATCGGCGGGGACCGATTGCGCCGCGAAGCCCGGCGCGGTGAACACCAGCCTGGCCTCCGGGGCGGTTTTCACCTCAAAAGAGCCGTTGGGAGCGGGGAGCGTTTCCACCACTCCCAACGCCGTCACCACGGCCACCTGGGCCCCGCCCACGAGCGCTCCGGATGGATCGACGATTGTGCCGCTGATCACGGCGGCGGAGAGACCAACGGAAGACAACAACAAGCAGAGAACGGCGTTTTTCATCTCAAGCTCCTCCCACGAGAGCCGAACGACTCGATCTCGCTGGCCGGTCTCCTGGCTTGCGCATCCTCGGATGTGGCCGGCCTTCCCATCCCGTCTCCGGAACAGTGGCTTACTCGACCGATCCTCCGCGCTTACAGTGGCGGGGCCGCGCTGGATTTTCACCAGCTTCCCAAAAAAACGCCAGCGGAATTTGACTACTTTCGGAGTGTACACTGATTCTAAAAGAACATGCAACATCCTGTTGCCGCCCGTCACGGGGCGGAGGGGCGGTCCGTCGCGCTGCTCCGCCATGCCGCCATCGTCATGCTGGCCGCGGTTTTCTCCCTCCAGGCAGCGGACGTCAAGCCCGACAAAAAGAAATTTCAAGCGGCTTACGACCGCGGAGCGCGCGCGGACGAAGCCGGCCGGCGCGACGATGCCATCGCGGCATACTCGGAGGCTCTCCAGTACGACCCCGCCAATGTGGCCGCGCTACGCGCCCGCGGCGCCGACTATCTGGCCGCCGGCGACCGCGAGAAAGCCCTGGCCGATTTTGAAGAAGCCATCCGGACGCAGCCTGGCGATGGGCTGTCCTACGCCGCGCGGGGGGCCTATTATGCCGCGGTCAACCAGCCGGTGCGCGCGCTCCGCGACTACGAGACCGCCATCAATCTAAAAGTGGAACGGACGGAAGTCTATACCGGCCGGGGCAACGCCCTGCTGGCCACCAGCCAGCCCCAAGCGGCCCTGGACGATTTCACCAAGGCCATCAAGCTGCGCATCGACAATCCCGAGCCGTACAGGGGCCGGGGCATGGCCCTCTCGGCTCTGGGAAGGTATCGCGACGCCATAGAGGATTTCGATTCTTGCCTCAGCCGGAAGCCGGACTACGAACAGGCTTTTGTGGAACGCGCTCTAGCGTACTCCGCCCTGGGCGACTATCGGCGGGCGGAGGAAGACCTGAGCGCCGCGCTGGCGCGGAACGCGGACGATCTGCGCGCCCTGCGCGTGCGTGGAGCCGTGCGCGAGCGGTTGGGCGACGACCAGGGCGCGCTGGCCGACTACGCCGAAGCCATCCGGCGCGACCCCTCCGACGCGCGCCTGTTCCTGGTGCGCGGCGCGTTGTACGCGCGCCTGAATCGAAACCAGGAAGCGCTCCAGGATCGCGAGCAGGCAGTCCGGTTGGACCCGCGAAATCCGGAAGCTTACGTCGCACGCGGCGGGTCGTACCATGTGCTGGGCGAACATGAAAAGGGTCTGGCGGACCGGACCATAGCGGTCACCCTCGATCCGGATTCGGGCGTGGCTTGGGAGGCCCGCGGCAACGCCTACTTCCTGCTGGAGCGATTCCAGGAGGCGCTCGCCGACCTGGAGAAGGCTCGGCAGTTGGAGCCGGATAACAAAGAAGTGGCGGCCTTGGCCGATCAGGCGCGGGCCAAGGTAGAGGCTGCGGATCGAGAGCGGAAGGCCGCGGAGGAGGAAGCCGCCAGGCAAGCGGCCGCGAGACAGGCCGCGGCGAAGCAAACCATGGCGCAGACGGAGCCTCTTCCCGTGGCGCCGCAACCCGCCGCACCGCCGGTGGCAAGGCC
>JBEKPK010000327.1:0-6338 GCA_049520795.1 Bryobacteraceae bacterium | reverse complement strand
CACCCCCAGCATCGATTCCATAAGCTGGCCGGTCATCCCCGTCAGGCTGTGCGCAAACGCCAGGCCCACGCCCACACCCGCCAGCGATCCCACCAGGCCCGCGATCCCGCTTTCCGCCAGGAACAGCCCGCGTATCTGGCCGCGCGTGGCCCCCAGCGCGCGCAGAATCCCGATTTCCGCGCGCCGCTCGGTCACCGCGATGGCGAACGAGTTGTAGATGATGAACATGCCGATGAACAGCGCGAACGCGCTCGATATGCCCATCGCCAGGGTGTAGATGCCCACCAGCGATTCGAACTCCCGCCCCCGGCTGGAAGGCGGCTCGACGCGGAAACCGGGGCCCAGCGCGCGCTCGAGCGCCGCTTCGCCCTTGTCGAGCGGCACGCCCTCGCCCAAGCCCACATCGATGCGGTCGAACCGCTGGCCGCGCCCGAACACCTTCTGCGCGGCGTAGATGTCCATTATGCCCAGGTTGCCGCCGAAGGCCGCCGCCATGCCGCCGGCTTTGAGAATCCCGCGCACGGTGAACTGTCTGGGGCCCTCCATGGTATTAAAGGCCAGTTTCGCGCCGGTGCGCAGGCCATTGCGGCCGGCGAACTCGCGCGTCACGATCAGGGAATCGGGCTGGGCCAGGAATACCAGCGGATCGTCGATCACCTCGTTGTCGCCGCTGTCGAAATCGTAATCGCGCAGGCTGCGGTCGCCGGTCATGTCCACCGCCAGAATCAGCAGCTTGCCCTGGCCCGGCAGGCCGGTATCCACCGACGCCTCGATCACCGGCGCGGCGGCGCGCACCTCGGCCACCGCCTCCACGCGATCGAGCACGTCTTCCCCGAAGCCCGAATCGCCGGCGCTCACCTGCAACTGGGTCTTCCCGGCAATGCGGTCCACGGTCTGGTTGAAGGCGCGCAGCACGGATTCGTCGGCCGTGCGCATGCCCACCAGCAGCGCCACTCCCAGCACGATCCCGGCGGTGGTGAGAATGGAACGCAGCAGGTGCTTGCGCGCGTAGGGCAATCCGATGAGCCGCAGCAGCCTCATCGCCGCACGTCTCCGGCAATGCGCGCGTCGCGCAGGGTCACCGTGCGTTGGCAGCTTTCGGCCACGTTCTGATCGTGCGTCACCACGAGTATGGTGGAGTGCAGCCGCTGGTGAAGGTCGCGGATCAGGTTCAGGATCTCCGCACCCGTATGGGTGTCCAGGTTGCCGGTAGGCTCGTCGGCCAGCAGGACCGGCGGCTGAAAGGCCAGCGCCCGCGCAATGGCCACCCTCTGCCGCTCCCCGCCCGAGAGCTCATCCGGCAGGTGGTCGAACCGATGCCCGAGCTGCACCAACTCGAGCAGATCGCGCGCTCGCGCATCGATCTCCTTGCGCGGCAGCCCCTTCAGGTGCAGCGGCAGGGCCACGTTTTCCACGCAGGTGAGGCTCGGCAGCAGGTTGAAGAATTGGAAGATAAAGCCGATCTTGTCGCGCCGCAGGCGCGTCAATCCGTCGTCGGAAAGGGCCGCCATCGATTGGCCGTCGATGGCGATCTCGCCGGCGGTCGGCCGGTCCAAGCCGCCAATCAGGTTGAGCAGCGTGGATTTCCCGGACCCCGAGGGTCCTACGATCGAAACCATCTCCCCCCGCCCGATGCGCAGGTCGATGGAATCGAGCGCCACCACCTTCCTCTTACCGATATAGTGCTTGGAGACGCCAGTGAGCGAGATCATGGAGCCTAGAATTCGATGATACAGGGTGAAGGCGCTGTTACCGGCGCTGGCTGGCTGGTGATTGCGGCTCCCGTTACCGCTCCGCCCAAGGGCCGCCCCGGCCAGCCCGAGCCGATGTATATACCGTTGACGGCATAATGCCGTCTATGACATAATGGAGCGTGGACTGGGAAGTCGAGCTCTCCGATGAATTCGGCGAGTGGTGGGATAGCCTGACCGCGGCCGAACAGAAGAGCGTCGACTTCACAATCGGGATTTTGCAGGTAGTGGGTCCGACGCTGAAAATGCCCCATTCTTCCGGGGTTGAGGCTTCGCGCCACGCGCACATGCGTGAGCTGCGCATTCAGCATGAAGGGCGGCCGTATCGCGTCCTGTATGCGTTCGACCCGCGGCGGGCCGCGATGGTGCAGATTGGCGGGGACAAAACGGGCGCCGACCGCTGGTATGAGGAGAACGTGCCAATCGCGGACGCGATATACGACCGGCATTTGCAGGAATTGGAGAATGAATCTGAACAACGCCGGTCCTGAATACCGGCGCTGGCAAGCGAGGAGAGCAGCGGCATGGCGCGAAACTACAAAGAACTTCAGGCAAAGATGGACCCCGCGAGTCTTGCGGACAACAAACGGCGGGTGCGGGAGGAACTACAGCGCATGGCTCTCGAAGAACTCCGCGGCGCCAGGCAACTCACGCAAACCGACATGGCCGAGATGCTCGACGTGCCGCAGAGTTCCATCTCGCGTATTGAGCGGCGCGCGGACATGTACCTCAGCACCCTACGAGATTATGTCCACGCGGTAGGGGGCGAGCTCCGGATACAGGCTGTATTCCCCGACGGAGGAACGGTCGTTATCGACCGCTTCGGAGAATACGAGGAACGGCCCTATGTGGTTCAAGCGCTGGCGGAGGGCGGCGGCGTATTCCGGCTGCGCGCATACCCGCTGCATCACGACGGGGTTACGTTTTCGACAACGCGTCTCAAGGTCTCCGGACTTACAAAGACCATGAGAGCCTTGCATCTTCCCGAGATCCAAATCGCTAGCGCCAGGGAGAGCCTGGAAAGTACCGCCGGCAGGATCGAGATCGGCCGCGCCGGCGGGTCGATAAACCGAGTTTTCAGCATTCCGGATCTGGTAGCGGCAGGCTTTGAGGAAGCCCCAACGGAGTAGTGGCAATCCCCGTCACTCGGCCCGATCCGAGCGCCGCACCCTTCCGAATATCTCCAGTAGCCCTTCGAGCGAAATCCGCTCGGCCCGTAGGCCGGCCTCCGGCCAGGCATCCACAACCTCCCTGCCATAGACTCCCGCCAGGTTGTTGCGCAGGGTCTTGCGCTTGTAACGGAAGCACTGCGCCGCGAATCGCAAAAAGTCTTCGGCCTCGCCCGCCGGCAAAGGCAGCGGCCGAGGCTCGAGCAGCACCGCCGCGGAATCCACTTTGGGCGGTGGATGGAAGGCCGCCGGCTTCACTTCGAACAGCAGCCTGGCGGCGGCGAAGAGTGCGGTGCGTACGGTCAGAAACCCGTAGTCCGGCGTGCCCGGGCGCGCGGTCAGCCGCTCGGCGACTTCCTTCTGGATGAGGAAAACCGCGCGCAGAGGGGCCGCGCGCACGGTCTTGTCGAGAATCGGCGAGGCGATGTAGTACGGCAGATTGCCGGCGATGGAGGCCGGTCCCCAGGCCGTCAGATCGGTCTCCAGAACGTCCGCTTCGACAACCTCCAGGCGCGGTTCGCCGGCGAACTTGGCGCGCAGATGCAGGACCAGGTACGGGTCCACTTCCACGGCCACTACCCGCGCGGCGCGCTTTAAGAGCCGTTCGGTAAGCGCGCCCCTGCCGGGGCCGATCTCAATAACCAGGTTTTGGGGTGTGGGACACGCCGCCGCCGCGATGCGTTCGAGAACCGAACCTCGGATCAGGAAGTGCTGTCCCAGCCTCTGGCGCGCCACGCCGGCAGCCGATCAGCTCCGCGCGGCGCTGCTACGCGGGAATAGGACCACCTTGTACCCCCACGTGGGCTGGCCGAAGGAAGTCGCCGGGGTGAATCGCGAAAGCAGGAAAAAGTTCTTCATTTCCCGCGTGGCTTCGCCATGCGCCACCTGGTAGTCGGCCACCCGGCCCTGAGGGTCGATCAGCAGCAGAGCCACGGTTGCGTCGCTCTTCACGTACTCGGTAACCGGCAGCAATTGGGGAGCCTGCCCGGCCCAGTACAACTCCTCGCCATCCGGGTCGTTGGCGATCATGGGAAGCGGAACATCGCTGCGTACATTATTGGGGAAAGCCGTCGTTTGCATGACGCAGGCGAATATCACCAGAGTCGAGAGAGCCGTCAGCAACCCGCCCGCGAAGGGAAGCGCCAGGGGCCGCATCATGTTATCGAACGACAGCTTCAGCCGCTCTCCCCAATGCCGGAAGCGGGCCGCGAAGTCGACCCTCGATAGGAATCGTTCGCGCTCATGGGAGGCGAGCACGCGCAACCGCTCCGTCAAGCCGTCCGGCATAGCCGGGCTGTTCAAGGCTCGCAGGGCGTTGCGGAGACTCAACAGGGACCGGTATTGGCCATAACAGGTCCCGCACTTCTCCACGTGGCCCAACGCGCCCCCTTCCCCGTCGAATTCCTCTCTCCCATCGAGGAGCGAGGCGATTACCCTTTGCTCATTTTCGCAGCTCATAACTTCTATTCGGCCGTTCCCGGCGCCAATCGCAACGAATGCCTGGCTTCCAGGCTTCCGGCGAGCTCCTGCCGCAGGGCGTCCCGGCCCCGCAGTATTCGGGACTTCACAGTCCCTAGCGATACACCGAGGATTTCCGCAATGTCTTCGTAGCTGAGATCGGTGATGTCCCTTAGCACCACTACCTCGCGGAAAACCGGATTAATCCTCTCCAAAGCCGCCTCTATCATGACGTGTTGTTCGCTGTCGAACGCCGCGTCGAAGGGAGAACGGCCGCCGTCTGGTATTACCTCCTTCAGATTGCGCGCCTCTTCCGGCTGGTTGTCCAATTCCACCTCGCGCCGGCGGTGGCGGAAGAACCAGCGCCGCGCGTTGTGCGCCTCGTTTACGGTGATCCGGTAGATCCACGTCTTGAGGCTGCTCTGACCCCGAAAGCTCCCGATGTTCCTGAAAACCTTGAGGAAAACCTCCTGAACCACATCGCCGGCGTCCGCCTGGTCGTCCAGGAGGCGGAAGGCCAGCGCGAAAACGGGCTGCTGAAATCGGTTCAGGAGTTCTTCGTAAGCCTGCTCGGACCCCGCCCGCAAAGACTCCGCCAGCCGGGCATCGCCGGTCTCGCCGTCGTCCGCCGCTCGTTCCGGGCTCAGGTCCAAGATTGAAGTGGGCATCGGGGCCTCACTCGGCCTGATCTCAAGCTACCAAAAAGCGCCGCTCTCCGTAACCTATAGACACCCGTTGGCCGGAAAAAGTTCCCCAGCCCCCGGATCTGCGCCTCTCAAACCAATGTAGGGGCCAGTTCCCAGGCTAGGAAGATGCGGGGTGGGAAACCGCGAAGTTGGCAGGCGAAAGCGCCTGCCCCACAAGGCGGTTAACCCGCTGCCAGCGCCGCCGCGGCGGCCGAGTGGTGAACCGAGACGCCCTGCTGCCGAAGGGACTCCGCGAGGGCTTGGGCGTAAACCTCGATGGACCGGCGGGAATAGCGCAACATGCCCAGGCGGCGGAGGCGGTTCATCTGGAAGGTGACGATCTCGCGCGAGGTTCCCACGTATTCGGCGATGGCATAGTGCGTGAGGGCGGAGATCCGCACCGAGCCATCCGGCATCGGCGTCCCCAGCGTCTCGGCCAATTGGATCAGCGCGAGCATGACCCGTTCCGGGGTTTTGTGGATCGCCATGCTCTCTATGCGGTCCTGGAGAACCAGGCACTGGCGCACCATGTACTGGGTCAGGGCCAACCCCAGGCTTGGCTCGCGTTCGATGTGCTGTTCGATTTCGTTGCGGCTCCAGGACATCAGGCTGACGGCGTCCAGAGCGGTGGCCGTTTCCGCCGACGCCCGGGGAGCGATCAGCGACGCCTCACCGAACAAACCTTCGGTGCACACGATCCGGGCGATGGTCTGGCAGCCGTCCTCGGCCGCGGTGGCCAGCTTAACACGGCCGAGAATAACCACGTAGAGGTGGTCGGAAGGCTGCAAAGGACTGTAAATTACACGATTCTTGGCGAATTCCCGCACCTGCCTGCGGGGCAAGTAAGAAAGGGGGTCGTCGGAATAGAGTGGTTCGGCGTGATTGTTCATGTGGTGCCTCGCGAGTGTTCTGGCCGCCTGGTCTTGTTGGCATCGGTACAGCTATTCAGATGCATTATCGCCAACACCGCAGCACGCCACGTTCCCATGCGATGCATAATACGTAATCTTGAGTACGCTTCGGCGAGGCCATTGGTGCTGTATCGTCCTCTTCGCTTCGGCTGGGTGAAGGCGTGGCTTCATGATAAACTACGTTTTCGGAATACGCAAAGACATTCAGAATGCTGCTCGCCAGAGAATTCGTCGCCTACCTTTCCCGACAACTCGTGAAGAGACTCACCCCCGGCGTAATCGAAACCACCGAGCCCGACGCCGTGGCCGAGAAGATGGCCGAGGCCATCAACGCCGAACTGGCGGTGGAGGACCGCCTCAACG
>JBEKPK010000326.1:0-6456 GCA_049520795.1 Bryobacteraceae bacterium | reverse complement strand
CGCCTGCGCCTCGCACCTTGCGCACGAAATCGCCGCTTACATCAACCGCGACTTCTCCGACCCGCGTATCGGCGATAACGTGCGCGGGGATATGTCCCGGTTGGGGCTGGACGTGGCAGGCCTCCTCAGGCAGTTCGGCGGGGAGTATAAGGATAATATCCGTTCTGTCCTGGGTGCAACGATCCCCAAGAGCGGCGTAGTCTCGCTCGGCATGGTGGATGATCTTGAGCGCCAGATGCGGGATAAGGAGGCCGCTTTAGTCGGCGCCGAGGGCAGCGATGCCGTGCGTTGGGGTTCGGCCATCGGAATGATCCGCAACCAGACCGGCGCCGTCATCCAGAAGGTCAACGAGATTCTGGGGCTGTGGGTCAGGGAGACCTTGGAGAACGACGCGCGAGGGCTGAAGATCCTGGTATCCGAGCGCCAGGAAGGAAAAGCCGGCAACGCCGAGACGCAGGATGGCTACCTGCGCTACATGACGGAGCTTCTCAAAGACCTCTACGCGCCGTCGCGTCCGGGGACACCGGCCCTGATCGACCAAATGCAGGCCGCCGCGGCCTCCTCCGTCAAAGGATGGGCCGCGCGCCGCGACGGCGTGCTACGCGATTTGCGCGAGGCGGTGCGCAGCAAGGGGCTAGTGTTTCTGCGCCGGGCCGAATGGGTAGAGGAGACTCTGCTGACGCGGCTGAGGGACGCCGAAGTGCAGTTTTGTCTGGCCAGCGCCGAAATCGCCGCCCTGGACTGCGTTCGCAAGGCCGCCAAGGCTGCCGTCGAGGACCTTACCAAGCGTCGCCCGCCGTTGCAGGCCCTATCCACCGCCATGGCGGCGTTGTCGCAGGAGTTTCTGGATGCATGTGAGAAGTCGCTCAGCTTCGGCGAGAGCGTGTTGTTCATCCGCTTCTTCGACCGCGCCAAGGATTGGGCCAGCTTCTACAAGCTGGAGGTCAACGAACAGGCCCAGCCAATGGATGTCGATCCGCGCGCCGAGTATCGCCGGTTCCTGAGCCAGAAGTTCGTTCCGGCGAAGGGCGAGCCCACGCTATGGGACTTGGTCGAGATCTTCACCCGCAAAGGCGATCGTGAGCTGCGCACCAAGCTCCGCGCCTACAGCGAGGAGCGCTTCTGGGGTGACTTCGATGCGCACCCGCGCCAGGTCGATCTGTTGTCGCACCCGCAGTTGGCCCAGAACTGGGAAGGCGCCGTCGAACGGCTCGTGCGCTCCGCCATGCCCATGGCCCGCAGGGACGCCAAGCTCGGCGGCAACCAGGTGTCGGTAAAACGGATGGCTTACCTGGGAGTTCCGCGCTTGGCCGCCGAATCCGCGCAGGACAACGCTTTCATTGACGACGTGCGCAACCAGCTCAAAAACAGAATGTCGTTGCGCGACGACGAGATCAGTGTCGATCCTACCGGCAAACCCTACGAGGTGTATCTGTATATCGTGGTCTACGCTTTTCCGCTGCCGGCGCTAAGGATAGTCACCGGCGAGTGCCACGAAGCCTACCGTGATTTTTACCGCTCCGTCGGCGCCCAGAACTCTGCCGATGCGAAGCTGCAAATTCCGGTACATCTCTCCCGCCAGTGGGAGGGCAAGTTCGACGATCTCAAGGTCTATACCGAGCCGGAAGCGGAAAAAATCAAAGAGGCCCGCGAGGTGCTTCTGTTTGGCGCAATGCTGCGCGTGTTGGATCTGGCCCAGGAGGAGGAGCGCGCCGTGTATTCTTACAAATCGGGGCTGCCGTTCTTTCAGACGCGGCGCTTGGGGGCCCGGCGCGAAGCGGTCGATAACCTCCAGGACAATGCCAAGCTCAGGGCCGAGTTTCTGCTAACCGTGAAGGGGCGCGAGCAGATGCTAGGCAAATCCCTCGAGACATATTACTGGGCTTTGCATTATCTGTACATGTGCGGCGCATTCCCCCCGGCTTCCGCCGAGGCTGCCATGTTGGAACAGCGCACCGAGGAAATTCTCAAGCGCCTGCTGGAGGCCAAGGTGCCCAAGGAGGCCCTGGCCGATATCGGCGCTGCCCAGGATCCTGCGGCGCACGCCAAGGCGAAAATCGAGGGCGCCGTGGATTGGATATGCGGCATACCCGTCCTCAAGGACGTTTCGGAGTGGTCGGCCGCTTCGGGCGACTAAACCGTCATGACCGGCCGCAAAAAAAGCTGTGCGCGATGCGACTATGAGGTGATTGAGGACGATCTGTACTGCTCCTCCTGCGGGGACCAGTTGTTCGAATTCCGCGTGGAGCCGCCCGACATCACCTTTTACGTCGATCCGAATGCCTCCGGCGTGATCCGCCGGCTTTTGACGGTCACCGATGGCGGGTGGGGCCATCCCACAGTGGAATGCGTGGGGTTGCCCCCCTGGCTGCAGTTCGACTCGGAGCAGCAGGCCTTTCTCCTGGACACGGCCCAGCTCGAGGTCCTGGACGTTTCCCGCACCATCGGGATGCAGGTCCGCGATACCGATACCGGTCAGCAGATTCAGGTGTCGGTGACGCCCCCGCCGGAGCCTGTGGCGCGGCCGCTCACCCTGCCAGCGGGTCATGCTTTCGGAACCTCGGCCGCGCTGGAAATCGAGGTCTGGTCGCCGGCCATCATGGAAAGCCTGACCTTCTGGCCGCCCTATTTGGAGTGGACCTCGGCCGCGCCCTGCAAACTGTCCCTTGGGATCAACACCATTCCTCTCATGGCCAAGGCACCGTCCGACCAGCAGAGCGGCGAAGCCGTTCTCAGCTTCAGCATGAAGATCCGGGGTATGGAGGAGCCGCTGGCCGGCGAAGTCGACATCCACTTCCTGGAATCGCCGCAGCTCTATATCCCGGAGATCGACGATCAGCATGAGCCCCCCGTGCTCAACTTCGGGGAGGGCGAATTTCATCTGACCTGCGAGAACCGGGGCCGCGGCGCTGCCTTGCAGGTGGACGAGCTGACGCTGGTTCCGCGCCCTGGGGACGATCCGCCTCCCCCGATCGTGTTTTCGCGCTATCCCAGCCGGGCATCCATCGACAAGCTCAACTCTGTGCAATTCTCCATCCGTGCGGAAGCCATGGGCCCGGTCGCCAAAGGCCACTACTGGTACGACGTGGTAATACGCTCGAATGATCCCGATGCCGGGAGCAGGCCCAGGCCGCTATCGATCGAGGTGACCGAAGATTGGTGCCATGGCCACGTGGCGCTGGATTACGGAACCATAGATTCCACGATCGCTTTCTACGATGACCGGCAGGGGGCGGTCAACCTCCCGCTCGAAGACGCGAGGGACGATCCAAAGATCTACTCCAACGTGTTCTTCTCCAACTGCCTGGACGGCCAGGACCCGCCCTTCGAGTGGGAGATCGGATCGCGCGCATTGGCTCTGGGCAGGTCCAACCGGGGACAGTTGGTGACCGCGGCCAAGATCCGCGTCGGCAAGAGTCACAAAGAGACCCTGCGATTCGCCTCGCTCGGCAGGGTGGTGGACCTCGAATCCGAGGAGGTTGTCGCCTATGCCATGCGCACGCTCCTGTTGCGCACCCGCGTGAAGCTCAAGCAGCGCCTGGTGCACATTGCCTTGTGCGTGCCCACACGGTTCACGCTGCGCCGCAAGGAACTGCTGCGCCAGGCGCTTTCCGATGCGGCCCGCCGGTTGTCCATGGAAGTCACCGTCAAGCTACTCGATGAGTCGCTCGCGGCCGGAGTGTTCAGCTTGCTGTCCGGCCCAGCCACCGAGCGGAAGGCCGAGTCTATCATCATGGTGGTGGACTTCGGCGGCGGCACCACCGATGTGACCGTATTCCGTGTGAAGCGCGGCGCCAAGAGCGGCCCGTTGGCGGTCGACATCATCGGCGCATGGGGCGATCCGGAGTTGGGCGGGGAATCGATCACCCAGATTCTGGCCAGAGATCTGCTTGCCCGGCTCGTTGGAAAACCCGACGCTTCTCCCCTCGCCCTCCTCCAGATCGCGCCCGACGCGGAACGCCTGAAGGTGGCCGTCTCCGAACTGGAAGAAGCCCGGCGCCGGGCGAAGAAGCCCGATCCGATCGATGTCATCGAGGCGCTCAGCCCCGCCGCCCGCGGTCGCCTCGGCCGCCTGTGCACGGCCAGGGGCGCCGGAGCGCAGGAGGACCTGTTGGAGTGCGTCTACGGCTACCTTGAGAAGGGCGTTCTTCCGGTGCGCTGCCTCTCCTTCGATTCCTCCGGCGCTAAGATGGTGGACTTCCCGGTGGAGGGAGTCATCGGCGTTTTCGCCGAGAAGCTGGAAAACCTGAAGACCAGTCTGAAGTCCCTTCTCCGGAAGATCTCGGAGGCCGAGAGGATCGACCTGCAAAAGGTCGACACCGTTCTGCTGGCGGGACAGTCTTCCCGCTTCCCCACGGTTCGCGAGCAACTGCTGGACATTGGCGCCGACGTAACCTTCGTCAAGGACGCCGGCGGCAATCCGCTGCTGAAAGAGTGCGTTTCGCAAGGCGCGTTGATGCTGGTCGGCGAGCTCCTGAAGATCCAGGGCGAGAATCGTCTTTGGGCACGCCTGGGGTACGTCCCCGGCGTGAGGTTCAAGGAGCTGATCGAGTGGGGATCGCCCTATCCCGGCCAGTCCGAGGAGATCGTTCTCGGCCCGGATAGTGTCCGTCAGGGCAAACTGGAGGTCGAGATCAAGGAGAATCTGACGTTAGACCTGGAGCGTCCCACGGCCAGGTTCGGGGTATTCAGCCTAGACGTAGGCGACGCTCCGGGCCCGTATTACTTCCGGCTGCATCTGGACCGGGAAGCCGGAGTGCTCGGTAAGTGCCGGCTAGAGGGCGAGACCGAGGAGCGGCTGATGGAATACGTGCCCTAGCAGCGGACAGCTGGGGGCGCCAGGCATTGGAACGTTCCTCCGGGCGCCGTGCAATCGAACGGTTGGAGTACAAGATGCGCATCGAGATGGTCTACAGACTGGGGATTGGTTCTACGATGTTGGCGGTGGTGTTGGCGGCGTGGGGCCTGGCGGCCAGCCAGCCGCCCGCGCAAAAGGCGGCGGCCCAGAAGGGAGCGGTCCAGAAGGCGGCGCCGCCTCCGGCGCCCGCGCCCGCGCCTGTCCCAGAGGATCTGCCGCTCGTCCGGAACGGTCGGGATACGCCGTTTTCCGCCGCGCCGGAAGCCTCATTCCGGATCTTGGTGGGTAGCGCGGCCACCGAGCTCAAGCTGGCATTCGAGGTGGCCCCCAAGGGTGCCGTCAACGTCTTCCTGCAGCCGGAGCGCGGGGTGGCGGAGACCTCCGATCCGCCCGAACAATTGGTGGGCGGCGCAACCGGATCCACCAGTTTCGTGGTGGCGCAGTCCTCGACGCCGCCGCTGCGGTCCGGCGCGTACCGCCTTCGCCTGGAGTCGGCCGTGTCCGCGGGCGGCTTCTTCTCGATCTTCGAGACCGTGCCGGCGCAACGCTCCCAGCCCCCGGCCCTCCTGGATTTGTTGAAGACGCCGCCGGCGTGGCTCGAAGCCGCGCTGTCGGTGGCCGCGCTGGCCTGTCTGGGTCTCATGTTCGTGGTCGTCCCGCGGCCCGCCAAGCGAGTGCTGATCCAGGTTCACGAGTCGGTGAGTTCTCTGGCCCAGCTTCTGGCCGAGACCAAGACTGCGGTCGACCGTCTCCCGCAGGCCATTTCCAAGGCGGCTCCCGCCCCACCCCAGCCTCAGGGGGCGCTTCAACCCAAACCCGCAGCCACCCTGCCGCCCCGCCTGGAGCGCCTTTTGAGCGCCGACCCGATGCTCGTGGTCGCGCGCCTGATCCGCGACGTCGCCGCGCGCTCCGGCGCGGAGATGGAAGCGCAAACCACGCGCAGCTTTCCGGCTTACCTCCAGGCGCTGGAGCGAGCCGAGCGCCTGCGCGCGACCGCGCCGCGCGAGCCGGCCGAGGAGTGCGGGGCCGAGTGGGACACTCTCAACCGGGCCATCGGAGCCTTGCAGACGCGGCACAACCCCCGTTTCTTCCTCGATTGGATCGTGGAAGCGGGGCGCCTGCGCATGGCCGAGAAGGATCAACTGCTGGCAGTCTTGGGGATCGAGGAAATCGTTCCGGCCGCGGGCGCGGAGTTGTCCAGTCTGGACGGTTACAACGTCGAGCACAGCGCCGGCGCGGGCAATCGGTGCATACTGGAGCGCGTCCTCGCCAACGGATACCGTTCCCGTGAAAACGGTGAGGTCTTCCGTAAGCCGGCCATCGCGGTGCGGCTTGTGAGCGACGCAGCCTCGCATTTCTAAGAAACTGGAGGAACCGTAACGCATGTCGGACACCGAAATCCCCGGCCAGCGCGACGAGACATTGATCGCCGCGGTGGATTGCGACCAGGGGGAGTGGCGCCTGGCGATCAGCGACGGTGGACGCCCGGATTTTTCGGTTCAGCCCGACGCCGGCGAAGTCCAAAAGACCATCGGCGGCTTCCCGATTCTCGTCGCCACCGAGGAGTGCCGGGGCCAGCTCAGCCGGTCCACCCTCGA
>JBEKPK010000325.1:0-6493 GCA_049520795.1 Bryobacteraceae bacterium | reverse complement strand
GGCGGCGGCGCTGGCGGGTCTGCTGGCGGGAGTGGCCGCGGCGTCTTCCCTCCTTACGGCGGCGGCGGCTCCGGTGTTTCTTGTCTGGCTGGCGCTGCGCAACCGCGCGGGCGCCCGTTGGGCAAAAGCCGCGGCCTACCTGGCCGGCGCGGCCGCGCCGTTTGCGCCGGTGTGGTGGCTCTTCGCGCACGGTCCCCGGCAGACGCTCTTCAACCTGTTCCAATACCAGATGCGCTATCGCACGGCGAACTGGCCCGACACCACGCGGCACGATCTGGAGGTGCTGACGTCCTGGGTCGATTACGGGCAGGCGCTGGCGATACTGGGGCTGGCGGCGGCCGGAGTGTGGTTTCTCCGCTCGCGGAAACATTGGGGCGGCCCGTGGCGCCCGGAGCTGGCGCTATGCGCCTCGCTGGCGCTGGCGCTGGGGGTGGAAGTGGGGGTGGCGCATCCCACCTTCCCGCGCTACTTCGTGGTGGCGCTCCCCTTTGTGGCGATCCTGGCCGCCGCGGGATTCGATGGCCTTAGCTCAGCCGCAAGAGGCGCGGTTTGCCCCCTGTGGGGCTTCGTGATCCTGTCGCTGTTTTTGTCGATGGGGGTGGGGAAATCGATGTACGAGGACCGCGACAGCTATAGATGGGCCGACATGGAGCGCCTGGCCCGCAAGGTGGCGGAGATCGCCCCGCCGGGCGTGGCGCTGGTGGCCGACGAGCCAATCTACTTCCTGATGCGTCGCACTCCGCTGCCCGGCATGGAGTTCGCGTACGCGCACACAGTGGAGAACCTGTCCAAGGACCGCGCCGCGGAGCTGCGCGTGGTTCCCTATTCCGAGATGAAGAAGCAGGCGCACGCGGGCGCCTACGCCGTATTCGAAACCTGCGACGACGACCACCCCGACATTACCGCCCTGGACCTGAAGACGGCGTTCCGCCAGCGGGTAGAGGTCTCGGAGTGCGCCGTGTATTGGGAGCCGACCGGAAAATAAGAAAGCGTCGGACCGCGGGTAGCGCCTGAACGCTGTGGAATCGTCGAATGGAAGGTGGGGCAGGCGGTTCCGCCTGCCCGGCCCCTGGCATGCCCGACTACTGCCGAAGATTGCCTCAATTTCATCCGCGGAATGCTGGCCGTGGTCCAGCGCGGGTTGGCAGGCGAAACCGCCTGCCCCACCAAACCTCCCATGCGGTCGAGCCAAAATGTGGAAACTCCAGTGGCTGGCGAAAGCCTCTGCCCCGCCTTACTCCCTGGAAGCTTCCGGAAGTCCCCTTGCATCCATAAACTATGGCCTGGCCGATCATGCGCGATTACATCGAACTCACCAAGCCGCGGATCACCTGGCTGATCCTCATGAGCACCGGAATCGGCTATTTCTTCGGCCTGCCCGGCGCCGCTCACTGGTGGGAATTCCTGAGGGGCATCCATTACCTTGCGTTGTTCCACGCCATCCTGGGAACCGGGCTGATGGCCTCGGGCACGGCCGCGCTCAACCAATGGTATGAGCGCGTGGCCGATGGCAAAATGCGCCGCACCTCGGGGCGCCCGCTGCCATCCGGAAGAATCTCGGCGAATGGCGCGCTGGCGTTCGGAACGGCGCTCTCGATTTTCGGTTTTCTGGAATTATGGCTGGGCGTGAATCTTCTGACCGGCTCGATCGGCGCATTCACCCTGATCAGCTATTTGTTCCTCTATACGCCCTTGAAACAGCGCACCTGGTGGTCCACGACTATCGGGGCCATCCCCGGCGCCATGCCTCCGCTGATCGGGTTCGCGGCCGCCGCCGGCGCGCTCCCCCGCCAGGCCTGGGCGCTGGGCGCCATCTTGTTCGTTTGGCAATTCCCGCACTTTTATTCCATCGCCTGGATGTACAAAGAGGACTACGCGCGGGCGGGCATACGTATGCTCCCGGTAGTGGACCCGGATTGCCGGTCCACCGCGCGGCAGATCCTCCTTTTTGGTTTGATCCTCATCCCCGTGAGCCTGATTCCGGGTATCCTGGGAATGTCCGGTCGCATCTATTCGATGGGAGCGTTGCTGCTCGGCATTTGGTTCTTATACTCGGGCGTGCGGGTGGCGCTGGAGCGCACTTTGTCCCGCGCGCGAAACGTCCTGGTAACATCCGTTCTGTATCTGCCGATGATCTACGGGCTTCTGCTCCTGGATAGGCCTGGTTTGTGATCCAAGTTGAAAACCTGACGCACCGCTATGGTGACCGCCTGGCTCTCTCGAACGTCAGCTTCGAAGTGAAGAAGGGCGAAATCTTCGGTCTGCTGGGGCCGAACGGCGGCGGCAAGTCCACCTTGTTCCGCATACTCTCCTCCATGATGGTCCCCACCGCGGGACGCGCATCGATAGCCGGATGCGACGTGGTTCGCGACCCCGCGGGCGTGCGCCGCCGGGTGGGCGTGGTGTTCCAGAGCCAGAGCCTCGACAGGGCGCTGACGGTGGATGAGAACCTGCGCGCGCAGGGGCATCTGCACGGGTTGAAGGGCGCCGATCTGCGCGCCCGTATGGAGCGCGTCACCGAGCGCCTGGGCCTGGCCGACCGCCGCAAGGACATTGTGGAGACGCTTTCGGGCGGGCTGCGCCGGCGCGTGGAAATCGCCAAGGCCCTGCTCCACGGACCGCAAGTGCTGCTCATGGACGAGGCCTCCACGGGGCTCGACCCGGCCGCGCGCCGCGACCTTTCGCGCAACGTCGAGAGCCTGCGCGACAAAGACGGCGTGACCATCCTGCTCACCACCCACATCCTCGAAGAAGCCGGCCGCTGCGACCGGCTGGCGCTGTTGCATCGCGGCGCCATCGTGGCCGAAGGCAGCCCGGCGGCGCTGCGCGCGCGCATCGGCGGCGATGTGGTGGTGCTGGAGGCCGCCGACGCGCCGGCGCTCGCGTCCGCCATCGAACAGCGCTTCGGTCTGCATCCCTCCGTCATGGACGGCACGGTTCGCGTGGAAATCGAAAACGGCCACCGCTTCATCACCGACGTGGTGGAGGCGTTTCCCGGAGCCATCGATTCCGTGGGCCTGCATAAGCCCACCCTGGAAGACGTATTCGTCCGCGAAACGGGGGCCGGCATTGAGTAACTTCTTCCTCCCCGCGGCCACGTTGTGGCAGCGCGAGCTGGTGCGGTTCTGGCGGCAGAAGAGCCGCGTACTAGGGGTGGTGGCGTCTCCGCTGGTTTTCTGGCTGCTGATCGGCTACGGCTCCAACGACCTGGGGCGCTTCTACTCCGGCGCACTGGTGCTGACGGTGATGTTCTCCGCCATCTTCTCCACTATTTCGATCATCGAAGATCGCCGCGAGGGCTTTCTGCTTTCCATGCTGGTTTCGCCGGCGCCGCGCACCAGCATGGTGTTGGGCAAGATCATGGGCTCGGCCACCCTGGCCTGGATTCAGGGCTTGATCTTCCTGGCCTTCGCGCCGCTGGCCGGAGTCCGCATCGGCTTCATGGAATTGCTGCCGGTGGTGGCGGCCATTCTTCTGATCTCGTTCACCCTGACCGGGCTGGGCTTCGTGATCGCCTGGAGAATGGAATCCACCTCCGGATTCCACGCCATAATGAACCTGCTGCTGGTGCCCATGTGGATGGTTTCGGGCTCGCTGTTTCCCATGGCCACCGCACATGGCTGGGTGAAGGCCATCATGTGGGTGAACCCTCTGACCTATTCGATCGCCCTGCTGAACCACACGCTGCGCCTGCCCAACGCCGCTCCCGGCGCGGTGGTCAGCTTGATTGTGACGGCTGCTTTCGGTCTGGTGTTGTTGCTGGCATCGGCCTCGATGGCCGCACAGAAAAGCGTGAGAAGCGCGGCATGAGGCCAAATCCCGAAGTCGGAGGTCTTGTATCAGGGCACGGCTTCAGCGGTGCCGCAATCCCCGGACACCCGGAGGGCTTTAGCCCCTGTCTTTTCAAAAAGTCGAGAAGGACTTGCGCGCAGGGCTTGCCATCTCAGGGGCTGAAGCCCAGCCGATGTATCCTTTCGGCACGGCTGAAGCCGTGCCCTGATGCAGAACCTGTTCATTCAAAGCGCTCGGTTGTGGCGGCTCAGCTTCGCCGAAGTCCACTTCGGAGTCAAGGATGAACGCGGTTCTGCCTTCCCTCAACGCCGCCCTCAACGCCACCGCCGCCGTGCTGCTGGTGTGGGGATATATTCTGATCCGGCGCAAGCGCATCGCCCTCCACCGCCGGGTCATGCTCTGCGCTTTCGTGGTATCGAGCCTGTTCCTGGCGGGCTACCTCACGTATCACTTTCGGGTGGGCGCGGTATTGTTCCGGGGAACCGGCGCCATCCGTGCGATCTATTTCGGGATTCTCGGAACCCACACCGTCCTGGCGGCCGCCGTCCCGCCGCTGGCCATCGTGACCCTGCGCCGCGGCCTGTCCGCGCGCTTCGACAAACACCGCCGCCTGGCGCGGTGGACGCTGCCCATCTGGCTATACGTGAGCGTCACCGGCGTGGTGGTTTACGCCATGCTCTATCACTGACGTAGAGCGGGCTTCCAGCCTGCCATGCCGACATTCCTGTCGGCATTCTCCGGCAATCTCACCTCTGAGACCAGATCAGGAAAGCGGTAAGGGCGCCGATCCCGGCGAAGAAAAGCACCAGGATCCTGACGCCCCAGGGGTTCCCAAAGTTGAAGGTGAAGCCGAATCCGTCGCGCTTCTCGACGAAAATGGCCGGGTCGGCGGGGTTGACGTAAATATCTCCCACTCGCCAGCATTCCTCGGGCGTATCGGCCTGGCCTTCCGCTTTCGGTTCGGCGTTTTTGAGCACCACCCAGACGATGAAGCCCAGGAGGAACGGCGGCAGCGCCACGGCCAGCGCCCAAGGCGGAAACTGGATCAAGGGCATGAGGCTCACGCAAGCGAAGATCAGGGCCAGCGGATAGGCGACGATGGCCATCACCCCCAGCGCGGCGGCGCGGCTAGGCGATTTCCGGGCTCCGTAGTAGGTGGCGAAACCCAGAGCCAGCAGGAGCAGAACCAGCCCTTGGGCGAAAATCGGCACGCCGAAGACATGCAGCGGCGTGCGCGTGCCCCAGCCGTTGGGGCGACCGCCAGGGCCAAAATGGGTAGGGAACTTCTGCGGGATCGCGCTCCAATGGGTGTAAAGGTAGACCATGGCCGCGGCCGGAATCGCCGCCGGAGGAATGGCCAGCCAGCCCCAGAGCGGGAAGCGGTCCGGCGCCTCTTGCGCCGTCTTATATGGGAGCACGCGGCGGCGTGCGCGATAGTAGCCGGCGGCGGCCGCCAGCGGCAACAGCGCCACCGGCGCGGCCTGCGCGCTGGTCCCCAAGCCCGCCAGGGCGAGGGTCAGCCCCACCGCGCCGCCCATTCCGCAAAGCACATATGCGTAATACTGGTGCAGCGCCGCGCGCGCCTCTTCGCCCTCGCGGAAATTCGGCGGAATGGCAACGCCAAAGAAGTAGCGCGGCGGCGAGAGACTCGGCAGGGCCAGCAGGATTGCGCTTCCCAAGGCCGTGAAGAATACCAGGGTGAGAGCGGGTGTCAACAAGCCTAACGTACTGCCCGGCAGGGGCCGAGTCAACGGGGTGCGGTCGAGGTGGGACAGACCATCGCTTTCTGTGGTCTGTCAGGCGCGAACCGGCGAATCTCCAGGCAGGGCCTCGGGGCCAAAAGTCTCGATGTGAAACCGGATCGCCGACTTGACGTCGGCGAGGGCTTCGTCGTAGGTGTTGCCATCTCCCACTACGACGCCCTTGAGACCAAGGGGGTACGCGACGTAGCCCTCCGGATGGTTTTCGACGACGATCTTGAGTTGCAACGGCATGGGCTTATACCGAAACTCTAGCACGGATTCCCAGCCTCTATTTCACCGCGCCCAGCGCCTCTTCGATCGCCTTGGAAATCTCCTCGAAGGTGAACGTCTCGATGAACGGAGTTCCGTTCACGAACACGGTGGGCGTCTTGGCCACTCCGCGTGCTACGCCGTCCTGGAAATCCTTCTCCACCAGCGCCGCCAAACGCGCATCCTCGAGCGCCGCCACGGCCTCTTCAGGCTTCGCTCCGTGCGCGCGCGCGAACACCGCCAGACGGTCGGTGAAGTTCTCCGCTCTCGTTACGCTGATGTTCTCCAGGCTGTAGCGCCTGTATTCCAGGCCGAGCTTGGCGTCCTTTTCGCCGAAGAACCGCGCGGCGATGGCCGCCGAGCGCGCCCACGGGTGCTTCGCCAATGGGAAATCCCGATGCACGAACTCCACCCGCTCGCCGTACTGGGGCAGGATCTGCTGGTCCATCATGATCCGGAAATTGGCGCAGTCGGGGCATGCCAGGTCCTCGTAGATCGACACGCGAACCGGGCTTCCGGCGCGACCTTCCACCAGGCCCTGCGCGAACAGCCCGGCGCTCGCGAGGAGCAATGCCGCCGCCAAGCGCGCCATCATATTTTGACCGGACTATCCAGAACGAAGGTCAATCGCGTCTCGGAAGGAATCTTCACCTGCGGCCCCTTGGTAATCACTTCCGACCCGGCCCCGG
>JBEKPK010000324.1:0-6537 GCA_049520795.1 Bryobacteraceae bacterium | reverse complement strand
GCGGCTGCTCTGCTGGCCGCCGTGGCGCTCGACGAAGCCGCCGGCGCGCAGCCCTGGCTGGCGGCCTGCGCGCTTTTGCTGGTGGCGTTTCCGGTGGCCGCTCAGGTGCTCGCCGCGGCTCTGACGTCTGGTCTTTTGAGAGCGCCCCGGGCCGCCTTTCACTGGATCTGGCTGGCGCCGGTGGCCGTTGCCGCGGCGGCCTGGGCCTGGGAATCCCACCGCCGGCGTCTGGCCGCAGTGGTTACCATCGCCGTGGGGGCCGCTGCGGGCGTGCTTTACGTGAAGCGGGCTGCGCTGCCGCAGGTGGAACAAATGGCCGCCGCGCGAGCCCTGTGGCGCGAGATCTCCCCTCGCGCCGGCGACGTCTGCATCGACAAAATCGAGCGCGATTGGCGCTACGGCCTCAACTACTACTCCATCGCGCCTCTCCCGGAGTGCGCGGCCCAGCCCAAGGCCTTGCGCGTGATCCAGATTGATCCCGGGCAGCCGCCCCGTCTCGCTCCATCCGCGGAAAGACCGGTTGACCCGGCGTCTTCCAGCGTTGTACCCTCACCTTACCGGAAATAATTGAAATGATCCTGCCACATAGCTACCCTGCCGTTCTGGCGCTGATGATTCTCAGCATGATGGCCTGGGGCTCCTGGGCCAACACCTACAAGCTGACCGGGAAGTGGCGATTCGAACTGTTCTACTTCGACTTCGCCATTGGAGTATTGCTGGCCGCCCTCGTCTTTGCATGTACGTTTGGAAGTTTGGGCATAAACCTTGCGAGCGGGCCCGACGGTTTCAGTTTCTGGGACGATCTGATGCACGCCGACAAGCACCATTGGCTGTACGGCTTTCTCGGCGGCGCGATCTTCAACTTCGCCAACATGCTGCTGGTGGCGGCCATTTCTGTGGCCGGCATGGCGGTGGCGTTTCCGATCGGCATCGGGCTGGCTCTGATCGTCGGCGCGGGTTTGAACTACCTTACCAAGCCCGCCGGCCACCCGGCCTTTCTCTGGGGCGGCTGTGCGCTGATCGCCGGCGCCATCGTGGCGGATGCGTTGGCCTACAGCGCTCTGGGCATACTTCGGCACGAGCAGGCCGCCAGGGCCGGCACGGCCAAGAGCACCCGCCGCAGGGCGCCCATCAAGGGGCTGGTCCTGGCGCTGGTAGGCGGCCTGCTCATGGGAACCTTTTTCCCGCTCGTGGAGATGGGCAGGGAGGGCGATGCCGGCCTTGGCCCATACGCCATCTGCGTGATGTTCGCCGGCGGCATCCTTGTCTCTACCTTCGTGTTCAATTTATTCTTCATGAATCTTCCGGTGGACGGCGAGCCGGTGGAGATCCTCGACTACTTCAAGGGCCTTCGGAAGCAGCATCTCCTCGGAATACTGGGTGGCATCGTCTGGTGCACCGGCGCAGTGGCCGCCCTGGTGGCTGCCGCCGGAAACGCGGATACGTCTGCGGGACTGGCCGGCGCGGCAGCGGCCGCTTCACCCGTAGGGCCGGCCTTGAGTTACGCGATGGGACCGGCCGCCGCGCTCGTCGCGGCTCTGTGGGGCATTCTGGTCTGGAAGGAACTCAATGGCGCCGATTCCAAGGTGAAGTCGCTGACCGCGCTCATGTTCGTGCTGTTCGCTGCCGGTCTCGCGCTGGTCGCCATGGCGCCTCTGTACGCCGGCGGGCAGTGAATTGTGGGGTAGGCGCTTTCGCACGCCAACCCCTTCACGTCCTACACTTCGCCCTGGCCGGCCCGGCCTGTGCTCTCGGATGGAGCTTTCCGTTTCTTCAACAAGCGGTACAGCCCATACGCAATCCCCGCTCCGGCAACGGCTCCAACCCCGATGACTACGCCAGCCAGGAGTCCGGTCGCCACCCCTTGCGCCGCCAGTTCCAGAACCCCAACCGAGGCTCCGCCAGCGCCGCCAACGCCCGCGCCAACGCCGGCCACGGCGGCCGCTTGAGCCTTTTCCTTCACGTCCTCGGTCATAACTCCAATATGCCACGCCGGGATGTGGGACAGGCGCTTCCGCCTGTCAACCCGAGCGAAGCTCAGGCGCCCGAGCAAAGCTCGGGCGCCGAACACCTGTGAGAAGGTCCAATTAACGCGCCGGTTCGCCGCGCTTCAGGATGCGGGCATATTGCAGCGAGATCCCGGTCCACAGGAAGCGGGGGATAAGCCGCTCCAGCACCACGATGGCTTTGTAGACTCCTCCCGTCACCACGAACAGCTTGCCGCGGGCCAAGCCGGCGAGCGACATCTCCACCACGTCTTCGGCGCGCAGCCACAGGAACGCCGGGACTCGGCCGCGATCCATCCCCATTACGTCGTGAAACTCCGAATACGTGAAGCCAGGGCAAAGCGCCTGCACCTTCACCGCCGAGCCCGCGCTCTTCAGCTCTAGGTACAGTCCCTCGGTAAAACTGTTCATCCAAGCCTTGGTGGCGCAGTAGCTCACGCTGCCGGGGGTCTGGCCGAACCCCGCCACCGACGACACGTTGATGAGAGCGCCCTTGTCCCGCGCGGTCATGGCCCGCAGAGCGGCATGCGCCAGGCGCATGGCGGCTATCACGTGCAGTTGGTGCATGCGGGCATTCGCCTCCACCGGAAGCCTGTAAAACCGTCCGGCCACGCCGAAACCGGCGTTGTTCACCACCAGTTCCAGGTTGGGCTCCGCCAGGATGCGTTCTTCCACCAGTTTCAATTCATCGTCCCGCGTCAGATCGGCGGCCAGCACGTCGGCCCCGCCCAGCTCGCGCGCCAGTTCCTCCAGCCGTTCGCGCCGCCGCGCTACCAGGATCAGACGATATCCATCGCGCGCCAGCCGGCGCGCAAATGTAGCTCCTATGCCGGCCGATGCGCCGGTGACCAGCGCCGTCCGCTGCGTTGTTTCCATAAGCTACCTATTCTAGAACCGCGGGTTCAGGCCGGCGGGGCCCTCCGCCTCCGGCCGCGCCACCGCCAGACGCCGTATCCGGTCCCCACGGCGGCTAACCAGATCACCGCGGCCGCATAGCCGGCCAGAACATCGCTGGGGTAATGAACCCCCATGTACACCCGCGAGAGCCCAATCAGCGCAACCAGGGCGGCGGCCAGCGCCCACACGCCGGCTTTGGCCGCAACCCGCCTCAAGCGGCCGGCCAACAGCGCCGCCAGCACTCCGTAGAAGCAGGTGGCCGTTAGGGCGTGTCCGCTCGGGAAGCTGTAGGTGGGCGGGTCCGTCAGCCCAAAGAAGGCCTCTGGCCGCGGCCTGTGAAAGCACAGCTTCAAGATCTGGTCCAGTGCTTCGCCGCCCAGAGCCGCCACGCCCACCAACACGGCCGCGTGTTTGCGCCCGGCGGCGGCCAGCCGCCAAATCGCCAGCGCCCCCACAAAGAGCAGAAAAGGCGCCGATCCCAGTTGCGTGGCGCAGAGCATGATACAGGTGAGACTCGGCGTAGCCCACGCATGGACAGCGTCGCGCACCGCCGCGTCGAAGCCCGCGGTTTGTTCGCGCAGCACGCCGCGGGCCAGCCACGCGAAGACCATCAGCGCCCCAGCCGCGGCGGGGAATCCCAAATACAGGGATCGGTTCCGTTCCTGCACAGTTCTTACCGTACACTGGACAGCGGCCCTACTACAATGGATCTGTGATCGCCTCCATTAACCCGGCCACCGGCGAGACCCTGCGCACCTTCGACGAACTCGCCGAGGCGCGCATCGAAGACAAGCTGGCCCGCGCCGAAGCGGCCTACCGCTCGTACCGCAAAACGCCGCTCGCGGACCGCGCACGATGGCTCCATAACCTGGCCGGCATACTGGAAGCGGAGAAAGACCGCATCGGCCGCATCATGACGCTCGAAATGGGCAAGCCCATCGCCGCCGCCCGCGCCGAAGCGGCCAAGTGCGCCTGGGCTTGCCGATACTACGCCGAATCGGGCGAGCGCCTGCTGGCCGACGAGCCGGTCGAGGCCGGCGCCGGCCGCGCCTTCATCCGCTACCAGCCCATCGGCCCGCTGCTGGGGGTCATGCCCTGGAATTTTCCCTTCTGGCAGGTGTTCCGCTTCGCCGCCCCGGCGTTGATGGCCGGCAACACGTGCCTGCTGAAGCACGCCTCCAATGTGCCCCTGTGCGCCGTCGAGATCGAATCCCTCATCCGCCGGGTGGGCTTTCCGGAGGATGTGTTTCAGACGCTTCTGATCGGCGCGGCGCAGGTCGGGCGCGTCATCGGCGATGCCCGCGTGAAAGGCGTCTCGCTGACCGGCAGCGAGCCGGCTGGCGCGCAAGTGGCCGCCCAAGCCGGCCGGCAAATCAAGAAGACCGTGCTGGAACTGGGTGGCAGCGATCCCTTCATCGTCATGCCCAGCGCCGACCTCGATTGCGTTGCGGCGGCCGCCGCGGAGGCGCGCACCCTCAACAACGGCCAATCCTGCATCGCCGCCAAGCGCTTCATCGTGGAGCGGCGCATCGCGGCCGATTTCGAGCCGCGCTTCGTGGCCGCCATGGAAGCGCTCCGCGTGGGCGACCCCTTGGACGAAAGTACGCAAATCGGCCCCCTCGCCACGCCGGAAATCCTCGAAGGTCTCCAGCGGCAGGTGCGCCGCAGCGTGCTGATGGGCGCGCGCCTGCTCACCGGCGGAGAGCCGCTCCCCGGACCCGGCAACTATTACCCGCCCACCGTCCTGGCCGACCCGCCGCGCGATTCCCCGGCCTACCGGGAGGAGCTTTTCGGCCCGGTGGCCGCACTATTCCGCGCCGATGGCATCGACGACGCCATTCGCCTGGCCAACGACACCGAATTCGGCCTGGGCGCCAGCGCCTGGACCAACGATCCCGCCGAGCAGCGCCGCCTGGCCGACGAAATCGAGGCGGGCATGGTCTTCATCAACGGCATAGTGGTCTCCGACCCGCGCCTGCCCTTCGGCGGCATCAAGCGCTCCGGTTACGGCCGCGAGCTGAGCGCCCAAGGCATCCGCGAGTTCGTCAACATCAAAGCCGTGCGCATAGCGCCCTCTCCCCTTTAGCCGCCTCAATCAAACGTGTCGGAGTGGAGTCCTTGGAGCCGAACTCCTCCGGCGATGCGGCGCGGGTAAACTCCCGCAACTCGGTCGTGGCGTCCCGAAAAAATAGGTCGAAGAAATAAGTCTTGTACTCCCGCGAAAGTAATGCTACAGTATGTAACGTGACGAGAAGTAACGTATCATCCAAGCCCCTCACCACCCTGCAAAAAGCCATCCTCGATTTCATCTGGTCCACCGGCTCGGCCAATGCCGAACAGGTCCGCGAGGCGCTGGCGCAGGCGCATCCGCTCAAGGACTCCAGCGTACGCACCCTTCTGCGCCGCCTGGAATCGCAGGGCTACCTCACCCACGCACTCCACGGAAAGACCTTCGTCTACCGCGCTACCGCTCCCTCCGGCAGCGTCGGCGCCAGCGCCGTGCGCGGCATCATCGACCGCTTCTGGGCCGGCTCGGCCGAACAGTTCCTTACCGGTATGGTGGATGAACAAGTGCTCTCCGTGGAACAACTCGAACGCTTGGCCCGCAAAGTAAGGAGCCGGAAATGAACTCCCTTTTGCAGCTTGCCCTGGAAGCCTCCATCCGGGCCGCCGCGCTGGCCGGCTGCGTCGGCGTCATCCTCGCGCTGGCGCGAGTGCGCTCCGCCGCCGTGCGCCACGCCGCCTGGACCGCGGTCTTGTTGGCCATGCTCGTGATGCCCCTGTTGCCGCGCCTGACCCCGGAAGTTCGCTTTCCCATTGCGATGCACTCCATCGCCGTGCAGCCGGCGAATGAGCCCGCGCCCCCGATGCTCGCTCCCGTCCCGGTAACCAGCGCACCAACAACCGTGACTGTAACGGAGCGGCCGGCCGAGCCCGCCCCACCCTCCCGCGCTCCCATTTGGCCCATCGCCGCCCTGACGCTGTACGTGCTCGGAGTCCTCTTCCAAATGACCCGTCTGCTGATCGGTTGGCGCGCTGCCAGGCGTCTGCTCGGACAGCCCGCCAACTCCGCCCTGCCGGGCTTCTCCCAATCCCCCGCCGTAGCGGTTCCCTTGACGCTGGGCGTCTTCTCGCCGCGCATCGTTCTGCCCGCCGCGTGGCCAACCTGGCCTGAGGCCAAGCTGCAAGCCGTGCTGGCCCACGAAAGCGCCCACGTCCGCCGCCACGATCCGCTCGTCGCCTTCGCCGCCAGCCTGAATCGCTGCCTCTTCTGGTTCCATCCCTTGGCCTGGTGGCTGGAGCGCCAGCTCGCCGCCACCGCCGAGCAGGCTTGCGATGAAGCCGCCGTCGCCGCTGTGGGCCAAACCCAAGCCTACGCGGAGGTCCTGCTCGACATGGCCGCTGCCGTGCGCCGCCGCGGCGGCCGTCTCGCCTGGCAAGGCGTCGCCATGGATGGAGCGGCCCTGGAACACCGCATCGACCGCATCCTGCGCGGCGACCTGGCCTGCCGCACCTCGCCATTCCGCAAAGCCGCCGTGGCCGTAGCCTGCGCCGCCGCCATTTTCCTGGCCGCCGCCTGCCGCCAGCAGTCCGATGCTTCGCTGGTGGCGCAAGCGGAGCAGCGTGCCCGCGA
>JBEKPK010000323.1:0-6566 GCA_049520795.1 Bryobacteraceae bacterium | reverse complement strand
GGCCCTCAACAAGCCCCTCCTTTTGACTCTGGACCCCGCGAACGCCACTCCGCCATCGTATCTCGCGGCCGGCATCGCCTCTAGCGGCGGCGCCGTCGAAACCGTGTGGGTACAGCCGCCGGATGGCCCCGCGATGAACGCCTTGTGTTCGGTCGAAGCCGTTACGGCGCGTTTCCTCACCGGCCAGTTCAAGACGGCGTCGCCCGACGCTCTGCCCTTTCGCATAGCCGCGAACGGGGTGGACCGCGGCGAGCAGAAGTCCTTCACGGCTGGGGCGACCGGAGATATTGCCATTTTGGCCCGCGTTAACGGCAGTCCGGACCGTCCCAACGGCGTGG
The DNA here is from genome assembly GCA_049520795.1 of Bryobacteraceae bacterium. Taxonomy (GTDB): domain Bacteria; phylum Acidobacteriota; class Terriglobia; order Bryobacterales; family Bryobacteraceae; genus BOG-224. Next base: position 6,228 of record JBEKPK010000323.1, on the reverse strand, counting down.
CGCTGGAAGGCCGCGCGGCCGGCGTCTTCGAAATCCAGTGGGTCGACCCCGTGAGTGGCTCCGCGCTGGCTCCCGAAGAACTGAAGAAGACGCCGTCCGGCGTGACGCAGGAATGCGAATGCAAGAGCGAGTACGCCCTCGTCCATATTCGCCGCACGGACGGCGATGAGGGCCGGCTGCGCACCATCGTGGAAGTCAAGGCCACAGCCGACTTGACGGTCGAGGAGATCGTCGCCCGATGGCAGCAGTACCGCGAATCGCAGAGGCGGAAGCTCGACAACTTCATGGCGTCGAGCTTCATGAGCCTGCACTTCGAAGGAACGAACATCGGTTCGGGATTCGACATCTCCATGCATTTCCGGGAGTTCTCAAGGCGCGGCGGGTTGGTGGAGTACCTCCAGACGGAGTTCTTCGTCAATGGCGTCAAGTTCAGCAACAAGCGCGAGTTTCCGCTGGGGCAGCTCGAACCCGACAAGGTGATGACGCAGCCGCTGGAGTTGAAGCTCGACGAGAAGTACGAGTACAAGCTTCTCGGGACCGAAACGGTCGACGGCGTCCCGTGCTTCGTGGTTGGCGTGGAGCCCAAGGAACAAGGCGAGAATCTATATAGCGGCAAGATCTGGATCGACGGCGCCACCTTCCGCCAGGTCAAGCAGTACCTTAGCCAGCGCGGCGAGAAGAGCAACGTGATCTCGAACGTCGAGACGCAGAACTTCGAGCTCGTCCCCGACGGCGCGGGCAACCAGTTCAACCTGGTTAAATCGATCTTCGCGCAACAGTTGCTCAATGCCGCGGGGCGGGATTTTGTCTTGCAAAAAACCTACCAGTTCTCCGATTTCGCCATGAATTCGCCCGAGTTCGACGGCGCCCTGAAGGCCGCGCACGACTCGGATGACCCCATGTACAGCGAGACGGACGCGGGGCTGAGGCCGCTTCGTAAGAAGGACGGCGAGCGTGTCGTCGAAAATACCAACGACAAGCGGGTGAAGTCCATCGTTGGCGGAATGATGTACTCGGGAAGCTACAGCTTTCCGATCCCGCTGTTCGGATGGAGTTTCGTGGACTTCAATTATCGGAAGACCGGCTCCCAGCTATCGGTCTTCTTCGCGGGCCCCATCCTGGCCGCCAACATCTCCAAGCAGTACGGACGCAAGTTCCGATTGGGAATCGACCTGGCCTTGTCGGCGCTCCCCGCCAACAACCGCGTGTATAGCGGAAACCAGGAGCTGACGAAAGAGACTCTGTGGCAGTGGGAAGAAGACACGGGATTTCGCGCCACGTGGCAGGCAACCACGAGCCTCAGCCTTACCGCGTCTACCTATCTGTCCTACGAATACTATCGCGGCAATAGCGACACGGACAAGCTCTTCCTGGCGCCTCGGGCCGGCGTGTCGTTGCTGCCTTCCGCGGAATTGAAGTACGCGCGCAGAGGTTACATCCTTGCCGCGCAGGCCACCAGGGGACAGCGTCTCGGGTGGACCCAGTTTGGATACGAAACGCAACCCCAGCCGGCGATAAGCGGGTATACCCGCTACTCCGGGGATTTCGCGAAAACGTACTACATCGGCAAGTTCACCAGGGCCGGGTGGGACTTCGCTTACTACGGCGGCAACCAACTGGACCGTTTCTCCCGCTACCAGCCGTCGTTCTTTTCGCAACCGCGGATTCATGGGCTGCCCAGTGGCTACGATTCGTTCGATGCGGTGGCCATCGGAAGCGTCAACTACGGCTTCAACGTGATGGATCTGATCAAGGTTGAAGGCATGTACAGTTATGCTCGCGGGCGGAACCTGGACGAATCCCGGCGGTTCGGGGAGTTCGACGGACTGGAGCTGAATTTCGGCACGGCCGGCCCCTCGGGAACTTTCGTCCAGGGCACGGTGTCGTACGCCCTGGAAGGGAATATCCCGCGCTATAACTCGCGGTGGGGGGCCTATATTATGGTCTTCAAGCCATTACATTGAGCGAAGCCGTGGAACAGCCGGGGAACGCGCTCGTTACGGGGGCCTCCGGGGTGATCGGAGGCGCCATCGCGCAGGCGCTGGCGGCCGCGGGTTACAAGGTGATCGTTCACTACTGGAGCGACGAGGCCGGCGCCGCCGGCGTAGTGTCGAGGATCGCGGCGGCTGGCGGCAGCGCTTTTGCCGTCCGGGCCGATATTTCGCGCCGGGAGGGAGCGGCGGCCCTCTTCGGCGAAGCCGGGCGCCAGCTCGGCGCCGTGGATTACCTGGTGAACAACGCCGGCGTGACTCGCGATGCGCTGCTGCCGTTCCTCTCCGACGGCCACTGGGACGAGGTCATCGGCACGAACCTCCGCGGCACGTACCTGTGTTCTCAATTGGCCCTCGGGGACATGATGCGCAGGGGTGGCGGATCGATCTGCAATATCGTCTCTCCCAGCGGGGTTCGCGGTCAGGCGGGCCAGTGCAACTACTCGGCTTCCAAGGGCGGCGTCATCGCTTTCACAAAGGCTCTTTCCCGCGAAGCCGGAAGGTTCGGCGTCAGGGTGAATGCCGTCTGCCCGGGAGTCATTCCAAGTCCCATGTCCGAAGGTCTGATTCGCAAGCAAGGCGACCGTCTCCTGGCGGAGATCCCGCTGGGGCGGTTTGGGCGTCCAGAAGAAGTCGCTCCCCTGGTGGTGTTCCTTGGGTCGCCCCAGGCGAGCTACATCACCGGCCAGGTGATCGCGGTGGATGGCGGGCTTCTGTGAAACGCCGGCCCTGGAGCGTCCCATGAGCCACGCTTGTTGGACGATCGAAAACTACTCCTTGCGGCCCTGCCCTCGTCCCGAGCGCCAATTCACCTTCGCGGTTTCCCTGCACAACCATTCCTGCCATTCGGTGGAAGATCTCAGCGCGCTCAACGAGGTGGTCCGATTGTGGTTCATGCGGCCGTGGAGCGGCGCCCTCCGGAAGGCGTTCGGGCTCGGGCACGTCCGCAATCTCGATTACGCAGAGCTCCAGTACCAGCCGCCGTTCGCTCCCGAAGACGTGTGGCGAATGGAGGCCGGCGCGGCCGCGTCTCTCGGTCTCGACGGCATCCATCTGGGAATCACCGACCACGACGAATACGCGGGCAGCCTCGCGCTGCTCGAAAGCCGTCCCGCCGATGGCCGCCGCATCCCGCTGGGAGAGGAACTCACGCTGCGATTCGAGGACCATCTCTTTCATCTGGGACTTACCGGCCTTCCGGCGTCCGGCATCGCCCGCACGCACGCCGCCCTCCAGGCCGCGGTTCGCGGCGGGCGGCTCGACGAGGTGTTCGAGACGCTGCGCTCGAGCGGTTGTCTGGTGGTTCTGAACCATCCCTTGATTCCCTGGAGGGGCCATCGCGAGATCCCCGCGGAGGCCCTTGTGAAGCGCTATGGGTGGGCCATTCACGCGCTGGAGTTTAACGGCATGCGCCGCCTGGACGAGAATACCGGCGTACTCGAGTTGGCGCGGCGCCTGGGCAAGCCGGTGGTTGGCGGCGGAGACAGTCATCTGCTGCTGGCGAGTTCCGTGATCAACGGCTCGCGAGCGGAGAGCTTCGACGAGTTTGCCGCCGAGGTGAAGGAGGGAAGGGCGGCGCCGCTGATCAAGAGCGACTACTTCGCTCCGCTCGGCTGGAAGCTCTTTCTTCGGGTGCTCTATTTCATCGGCCGCTACCGGCAGATAGCCCGGTTTCGCGGCCAGCCGGTGAGCCGCATGCTGGCGCACAGGACCGTGCTTCTGGACCCGGTGGGCTGCGCTTCCCGAGGTTTTCTCAATCTCGTGTCCGCCCTTGGATTGGCACGCTAGCGGCGCACTGCCGCATGGTATACTCACCGGTAATTCAGGACATCATGGCAGGCGTTAAAGAACAACTGAAGCCCATTATCTTGAGTAGTTTGCGGATCGTCGACATGTCCCCCGAAGAGTTGCGCGACGATCAACCGCTGATGGGCGGCGACCTGGAAATCGACTCGATTGACATCCTGCAATTGATCCTCGAAATCGAGAGGCATTTCGGGATCAAGCTGGTCACCGGCAAGTTCGAACCCGAGGCATGGGCCAGCGTCAATGCCCTGGCCGCCACAATTGAGTCCAGACTGGCTGAGGCTGGGCGCCAGTAAACGGTGCAAGTCACAAACTCAACGGCAGAGCGGCTGAAGCGGCGGGCGAAGAGGGTCCTGCTTGTCGAAGCTAACAACATGAGCAAGTGGGTGGGAGCCGCCATGCCCTACGAGGTCCACATCCCGCCGATCGGGCTCATGTATCTCGCATCCTATGCCGGCGCCGCGCTTCCTGGAACCGAGTTCCGGATTGTGGAGTCCTCGCTGGGGTACGCCGACGACGAGGACTTCGTCCGTTTGTTGAGAGAGGTCAAGCCGGATGTCGTGGGCATCCGCTCGATCGCGTTCTTTCTCGAGGAGCTGCAACGCATCGCCGGACTGACCAGGGCCGTCTGCGATGCGCCCATCGTCGCGGGCGGACCGATTGTCCAGGCTTACAAGACGCGTATATTCGATGAGGCTTCCGCCATCGATGTGGCCGTGAAGGGCGAAGGCGAGCGGGCTTTTGTCGAAATCCTCTCGGGCGCTCCGTTTTCCCAGGTTCGAGGCGCCTTGTACCGGCGCAACGGCGGCGTTTGCGAGAACCGGGACGCCCCGGAAATCGAGGACATCGACGGCCTGCCCTTCCCGGATTACGGCCTGGTCGATCTCGACGCATACGCGCGCCAACTGAGCTACGCCTACAATCACAGGCGCCAGGGAGTGCTTCTCACCAGCCGCGGCTGCCCGTACCAATGCACGTTCTGTTTCAGCCACTGGAAGTCCGTGCGGCTGCGGAGCGCCGGCAACATCTTTCAAGAGATTGTAGAGCTGTACCGCGACCGCGGCATTGCCGATTTCTACATCGTGGACGACATCTTCAACGTGGATCCGAGACGGTCGCTGGAGTTGTTCGACCGCATCGTCGCCGCCGGCTTGAAGCTGCGCCTCTACTTCGTGAATGGCCTGCGCGCGGACATCACAACCGAGGAATTCGTCGACCGCGCCATCCAGGCGGGAGCCATCTGGTTCACCTACGCCGTCGAGTCGGGGAGCGCCGCCATCCAGCGTTTCGTGAGGAAGCGGCTGGACCTCCGGAAAGCCAGGAGCATAATAGCTTACACCCAGCGGCGCAACGTGGCGGTCAACGTCTCCACGATGTTCGGCTTTCCTACCGAGACCCCGGAACAGGCCCGCGAAACGCTGGACTGGCTGGGCGAATTGCCCCAGCCTTCGCTCCTGCCCTATCACTTCTGTCTGCGGTTCTTCCCGGGTTGTGAGATTGGGGCGCAGGCGCTTGACGCAGGCTGGGATCCGGAGAGGATGGCGCTCACCAGCCGGTTTTCTTACAACGATTTGCCGATGGGCACTCCCACGCTGCCCCAGCGGGAGATGTATCGCATCCTGATGGAGTACCACGCACGATTCGGACTGAACAACGCCCCGGCGATCGCCCGTGGCGTCGGCGTGTTGCGGCGCGTGGGATACAGCGACGTCGAGATCGCGCACATGTACTCCGTTCTGAAGCGCAAAATCGTCCACGGCGTCGACGAGCTCCTGGCGATGGGGGCCAAGTGAAGCTCTGGTACCGGCACCGCTTTCACACCGTCCTCGCGCACCGGATCGTGTTCGCCGCCATACCCTTGTTGCCGCGGTTCCTGCATCCGCCCATCGCCCTGGTTACGGCGTTCGTCTTTTTCTCGATCTTGAGAAGCGAGCGAAGGGCGGTGGCCGCCAATCTGAGGCGGGTTTCAGGCGCCCGCGGGGCGCGGCTCGGGTGGAAGGTGTACCGGGTTTTCTATTCATTTTGCGATCTGATCGTCTCCTATTGCTATATTCCGCGAGCCAGTCACGCCCAGTTGCTCTCCATGCTGGCCGGCACGGACCGCGGTGAGGCCAAGATCGAGCGGTGCCTCGCCGCCGGCAACGGCGTCATCATGTGGACGGCGCACCTGGGCAACCCCGAGTTCGCCTCCCGGCTGCTCGAAATGCACGGCCGAACGGTGTATGTGGCGCGCGTCGTCGAGGACATTCCCGCCGAGGCCATGCTGCGCGATCTCATGGGCAGTGAGCGGCTCAGGATTGTCGACTTGAGCGCGGGCGTCCCGGCGGCGCTCGAACTCATGCGGGCCCTCCGCGGGAACCAGATCGTGGCCATCCAGGGCGACCGCCTGTACCAGCGGTTCGCGGCCGGGTTGCCTTTCTTCTCCGAAAAC
>JBEKPK010000322.1:0-7871 GCA_049520795.1 Bryobacteraceae bacterium | reverse complement strand
CTTGCGCCTGGCCGGCCGCGCGAAATGGGTGGTCAAGACCGCCGGCTACCTGGTCTACCCAGGCGATGTGGAGGCCCACATCGCCATGCTGGCCGGCCAGGTGGCGAATGTGGGCGTGGTGGGGCAACCGCACGCCAGATGGGGCGAGGCCCTGGTGGCCTTCGTCGAGAAGCTTCCCAGCGCAGATCTCTCTGAAGCCGCTTTGCGCCGCCATGCCCGCGCGATCGCCTCCTACATGCGCCCTTTGCACTACGTAATCCTGGCGCCCGGCGCCATGCCTCTGAACCGCACCGGCAAAGTGGATACCCTGCGCCTCCAACATTGGGCGGGGGAAGAAGTCCAAAAGCTGCGCTCCCGAGGCCGGTGGGACGGGTGAGCGAGAGGGAAGATTTCAGAGAGAGACGGCTTTGACGCAAAGACGCAGAGACGCGGAGACCTCCGCGTCTCCAGGGAGCGGTGATGACCCTCAGTTCAGCCGGAAGGTCACGATGATGGGCGCGATCACTTCCACCGGTTCGCCGTTCAGGGTCGTGGGGCGGTAGAGCCACTGGCTCACGGCGTCGAGCGCCGCCTTGGTGAGCAGGGGATGTCCCGAGAGCACCTTCAATTCGCGGATGCGGCCATCGGTTCCAATCACGCCTTCGAGTCTCACCACGCCGCCGATGCGGGCGCGCCGGGCGAGGTCGGGGTAGATCGGCTCGACTCGGTGGATAACCACGGCGTCCTTCACCAGGCCGCCGATGGTGACTCGGATGGGCGCAGCCGGGACAGGCGCCGGCGCGGTCTCGGGCGCCCGCTCCACGGGGCGCGCAATAGCTGCCGTTGCGACGGAGGCGATCAAGTTCTCCAGAAGCGCGCCGGGAGCGGCGATTCCCATGCCGCCGATAACGCCCGGCCCCGAGCCCGATTCTGTTGCCTCCGCCGGCAGGTCCTCAATCATAATGGCTCGCTTGGGGATCCGCGCCGGCGCCATCAGGGCTCCGTTCAGGATCTGGGTTGGCCGTGGCTTGGCACGAACTACCGCCGGCCCCTCCGGCGCCGGTGGCGGAGGCGGCGGCACGGGAGCTTCCAGCCAGGTCATCAGCGCCTGCGGCGGAGGAAGAACCGATGGGTGAAGCATGGGGATCAGGATCGCCAAACCTACCAGGGCCGTCTGTCCCGTCATGCCCAAGCAAGCGGTCCACAAGCGCTTGCCGGCCGATCCATAAGGGATTGCCGCTGTCTCGAACATATGCTGCCTCCTCTCTCTCCTGGCACGAACACACCTGTCTCCCCAGCGCCCGAAGGCGCGTCTCCGCCTGATTCTTGGGGGGTTCAGCCGATGCTCGGTCCGGGTGTTGACTGCATTTTGTCAACCTCCACCGGAATAGACACCGCCTCCGCGAGAAAGTTCCGCGCGCTTCGGGCATGATGAAGAGATGCAGTTGCCGGAGCGGGTGAGACGCGCCATCGAAGAACGCGCGGATGCGGTTGGGTTCACGGAGCTCAAGCGCGCCGCAGCGGGGATTTCGGAGGCTTACAGAGGCGGCGGCGCTCTGCGTCTGGCTGGCGAGCAGCGCACCGCCGCGTATCTGGCCGTGCGCATGCCGGCCACCTATGCAGCCGCCTACGCCGTGCTGCGCGAAGTGCGTGGGCGGCTCGGCGCGCGGGCGATTGAGAGCGTGCTTGACGCGGGGGCGGGCGCGGGCGCGGCCTCCCTGGCCGCGCGGGAGCTTTTCCCGGCGGCCAGCATCACCATGGTGGAGCGCGATGCCGCCCTAGCCGCCGCCGCGCGCGAGTGGCTGCCCGATGCGCAGTACGTGGCGGCCGATATCGAGCGCATGGACCGCTTCCCTACGCACGATCTGGTGCTGGCCGCGTATGCGCTCGGCGAGACGGAGCGGCCGCCCGTGGCGCGGCTATGGGATGCGGCGCGCGTGGCCTTGGTGGTTATCGAGCCGGGCAGCGCGCGGGGGTTCGCTCTGGTGCGCCAAATCCGCGACAGCCTGCTGGGGGCCGGTTGGCAGGCGAAAGCGCCTGCCCCACAAATGGCGCTGGCGCACATGTTGGCGCCGTGCCCTCATGAATCCGCTTGCCCGCTGGCCGCGCCCGAGTGGTGCCACTTCGCCGCGAGAGTCGAGCGCTCCCGCATCCACCGCCGCCTCAAGGACGCGGACCTGAACTACGAGGACGAGAAGTTCAGCTACGTGGCCCTGGCGCGCGAACCGGCCGAGCTGCCCGCCGCGCGCATCATCCGCCGCGTGCGGCAGCGGCCGGGGCTCATCGAACTGGAACTCTGCGGGCGCGCGGGTTTGCGTTCGGAGCGTGTTACACGGAGCGCCCGCGAGACCTTCCGCGCCGCCCGTCATGCGGCCTGGGGGGACGCCTGGGATTGTGGGGCCAAGCCTTCGGGCTTGCCGCCGGGCTTCCGCCCGGCGTGAGCCCGGACCAGGAACGCCGGCTCGAAAGCCGGCGGCAAGCCGAAAGGCTTGGCCCCACGTGGGAGCGCTATCATGATCTCCATGCTCGATCGCCAACAGGCCTGGGATATTCTCTGCGAGTTCACCAAATCCGAAGGGCTCCGCAAGCACGCGCTCGCTGTGGAAACCTGCGTGGCGGCGTATGCCCGCAAATTCAGCGAGGACGAAACGAAGTGGTCCATCGTCGCCCTGCTGCACGATTTCGATTGGGAAATCCATCCGCAGTTGCCTGATCACCCCGTCAAGGGGGAACCGATTCTGGCCGCCCGCGGCGTAGACGAGGACATCCGCCGCGCCATTCTCTCGCACGCCAGCTTTACCGGAGTGCCGCGCGTGAGTCTGTTGGAAAAGACGCTCTTCGCCTGCGATGAGCTGGCGGGCTTCATCACGGCTATCTCCTATGTCAAGCCGCACCGCAGCGTCTTCGAAGTGGACGTGCCTTCGGTGAAGAAGAAAATGAAGGACAAAGCCTTCGCCCGCTCGGTGAACCGCCAGGAAATTATAGAGGGCGCGCAGGAGCTGGGCGCGCCGCTCGAAGAGCACATCGATTTCTGCGTGAAAGCCATGCAGGCGCGGGCCGCGGAGCTGGGGCTGGCGGGAGAGCTGTAGAGCGGGCCTCCGGCCTGCCACGCCGGCGTCCGCGCCGGCGTTCTTCCGGGCAAGGGGCGTCCTCCGCACCCCTCTGCTAGTGTCATGGGAAACGCAGTTCACGCGAGTCCGGAAAATGCGTCTCTCTTTTCCCGCAATTCTTGCTAACCTCTGATCGGGGAGTACGGCGATGTGGTACGACAGAACTGTGGAGCAAATCCGGCAGATCACCCGGTGGCTCGAAAGCGCTGACGAAGAGGTTTGGCCGGAGCAGACCACCTTGGCTCTTGAGACTCTTTCCGAGGTCGAACGGATGGCCGCTCCAAAGGAGGGACGTAACAAGGGGACAGCTCAAATTGTTCCAGGCGATCCGAAAATGCAGCGGGCGCTGCCGCACATCCGGGCTATGGTGAGTGCCATGCAACGGAGGGAACGGCAGCGTGCACTCGAAAGTGGCATGGCAGCACTCAGGGAGTTCTGATGTCAGGTTGGCTGTGGCTGCGTCGGTGCGGGCGCTCAACGCTAGGGCACGCCCACGCCCACCGACGGGTCCGCTTGTTCAGCAGCCGATGAGTTCTCGTCCGCACGGAGACGGCAGAGAGCCAGAATGAGGCTGGTAGCCACTTGAAAATACTCCAAAGCCAAGACTTCTATATGTGCTGCTTCCTGTGTCACGGTCACGCATGACCACAACCCTGCCACCACGTCCACGTCTGTCGCTGTCGGGTCTTCAGGCATCTTTTCGATATACTGAGCAAGTTCAAAGGCCACACCCGGAAAGCGGAAATCGTTTACGGCTAGGTCCATTGCCTTTTTCAGCGAGTCCCGCAAGACGTGAAAAGTCCCGGCGGAGAACCTGCCGTTCTTGGAGCGCTCATCCAATAACTGAAGAGCGGCGAGCGCCTGATCGGGAGGGCGCAGAAAACCTATGAGAATGCCCACCGATTCTGGCCCCGGATCACCGCCAGACAAGTACGCTAATGCGCCAAAGATGTTGTCGCATAAGAGAGTATATGCGGCGAGGAGTTTCCCTTGGGCGAACCATTGTTCATTGGTAGCCATCGGTTCATTGTATCGCGTGGGGCGTCAGGCTGCGCCGCTGAAGACATAAGGGATCAACCGGGTTGCCGTAAAACCGCAAAGAAGACCAAGGACAAGGCCTTCGCCCGCTCGGTGAACCGCCAGGAAATCGTCTTGGTGGTTGTGGGGGTTGGGGGTTCCTGTAATCTCAATGGGTTACAGAGGCTTTTTCTTGCTGTACTGTACAAGAATTGTATAGGATTTCGTCAGTGAGTGTCCCGCCCCCTCGCGAGGTGCCGATGGGATTGCCAATCCACGGGGCGATCCAAGGTGCGGGCGTCTTTCATCTCTGGGTAGTCACCTTCAAGGGTTCCGGTTCCACCACACTCGGGACAGTCGCCATCCGGGAACTCAGGGAAAGGAAGCAGTGTTCCGCCTTCGCAGACTGAACACGGCCAAGACGAGTGATACGTTTCTCCTGTCGGCATCATCCAATCGCGGTTCCCGCAGTGTTGACAGCGAGCACGGGACAGGTTGGCGGAATTCCCGCATTTGGGGCAATATCCATCTGGCATGCTTCTGGCGCCAGTCTAGCACTTCGTCAGCGACTCCCGCCATTGCCGCCTATCGACAGTCCAAGGACAGGGGATTTTCAGGGATTCCGGTTCCCCGGTTGCCCCGGTTGCCGAAAGCCATGCAGGCGCTGGCGGCGGAGTTGGGGCTCGCGGGAGAGCTATAGGCCGCCGTCTCGCGGGGTCTCGAAGAACGCCGGGTTGAAGCCCGGCGGCAGGCGGGCGACACAGAGTGGATTGGGCGGGCGTGACGTGGGGCAGGTTGACAACCTGCGGCGGGTTGGCAACCCGCCCGGCGGCACCGGGAGACGCTCGCAAGAGGCCGATTTCCAATCGGCCGCAGGTTGACAACCTGCCCCACAAAAGACGGCAGGCTGAGCATATTCTCATCGAAGGATGAGCCTGAAGCCGGGAGGGGAACGATCCGGCGCTGAGTCTCCTTTCTGATAGTCTTTCTGCGCCCGGGGGCCGACCAACGGGAGGCAGGCGGAGCCACGAACCGGAGCTGGTTTTCACTTCTTGGGAAGGTTTTGGTTTTGCGCGCCGGAGCGAAGACAGGTCCGGCCGCCGACCAGCGGGAGGCGCAGCGGAGGGGCGTTTCACGCGGTTGTGGCCGGCTGGAATTGCGCGAAGAGTTGGCGCTTGGCGCGCTGCATGGCCAGCGCGGCCTCCGTATCGGATTGCGTCTGGGCGAAGCGATCCAACTCGGACAGTGTGACTCCGGGCCGCAGGAAGCTCTCGCAGCGCGGCAGTTCCCGGAACAGTTCGAAAGGCGTCGCCCAGCGCTCGTAGAGCCGCCGGCGCTTGCCGTTGGCTTGAGTGATGACCCGCGGCACCGCGCAAGGGCGATGGAAGTTGAGGTATGGATTCAGGTGCTGGCGATGAAACTGGTCCATCGCCGCGGCGTGCTGCGCGTCGATGTGGCCGTAGCCGATGTGCTTGCGGATGATGGCTCCGTTCTTGCATTCGACCAAGCCGTTGTCGCCGGAATGATAGGCCCGCGACTTGGTTTGTTCGATGAGGAGTTTGCCCAGCAGACGGGCCACGTTGTAGTTGATGAACTCGCTGCCATTGTCGGAATGAAAGCCGCGGATGACGAACGGAAACTGCCCGAGCAGGGCTTCCAGCACCGGCAGCAGCCAGAGTTCGTTGATGTGGGGCGTGGCGGCCACAACCTCCCACTGCGTCGCCTCGTCGACGGCGTTGATGTGATACAACCCCTTGCGTCCGTCCCGGTCCCCCTGGTGCACGGTGTCGATGCGCAGGTATCCGGGCGCGCCGTGCGGCTGTGGTTTGCGCCGCTCGCCGATGGGAATCGGCGTGGGCCGTGTGGGCTGGTAGCTGGCGTTGCGTTTCCGGTAGGCCGGCGAGTTGCGCAACCGGTAGAGGTGCGCCACCGATATCGCCGACAACCGCTGGTAGGCCGCCTGGCCGTATTCGCCGTACTCGCGCTCCAGGATGCGTCGCGTCGCCGGTCCGCTCAAATTCCCATGCGCCTTGTCGACGTAAGCCAACAGGTTCACATCGGCCGCGGTGTACCGCGTGGCGAACCGGCTGCGCTGATAGTCCACCGCCTTCACCCGACCCGTGTTGCGGTACCCGGCGATCAGCCGCGTCACCTGCGCCCGGCTCAAACCCGTCATCCGGGCGATGTAGCGCCGCACCAACCCCTTGCCTGGCCGGTCCAGACTGGCGTACTGGCGCCGCACCAGCGTCCGCTCCACCCAGCCGTATACGTCCGCCCGCCTCTGCCGTCGCTTCCGAATCGTCCATGCTGATGATCAATACCCAGCATCCCGATCTTCCCCCTCAGGCTCATCTTGCGTGAGAATCCGGGACCGAGTTCAGGCTCATCTTGCATGAGACAAGAGTCTGTTGACCACGGTTAGGACGTAGTCGCTATACTCAAGGTGCGGAGGTCCAAGACGGACAGATCCAATGATCCTCGGTACAACTTCTACGCCAGCCCCACGGTGGACGAGTTGATTGCCCAGCAGGGGAAGGGCCCCGTCCATGACCCCACAGTCTTATTGGGGGACTTCTGGCCGGAGGACGAGCCTATCGAGGAGTTTCTGGCTGCCCTCCACGAATGGCGCGGGCATGACAGGTCTGATCGCGCCGCATGAGCACTTCCGTCGTTGTCGATACAGACGTGGTTTCCTATCTGTTCAAGAGCCATCCGACCGCCTTCCAGTACCTTCCGGACCTCACAGACCGGACGCCGATGATCTCGTTCATGACCCTGGCGGAATTGGATCGCTGGGCGCTCGAAGCTCACTGGGGCGAGAGCCGCCGGCGGCGGCTGCGCGAGTACCTGGAGCGTTTTGTCGTGCTCCCATATGATCGGGATCTATGCACGAAATGGGCGGAGGTGACCGTCGCCGCTAAGGCGTGCGGCCGGCGGATCGACTGCGCCGACGCCTGGATCGCGGCCACAGCCTTGCTCGCCGGCGCGCCGCTCATCACCCATAACCGAAACGATTACCTGGGAGTCCCGGGATTGGTCGTGTTAACGCGCTCGCCGTCGTGAGCCCCTCTTGAGACAAACATCGAAGACCTGAGGCGGCGCGAGCCTCACTTGAGCTGTTTCTTATAGAAGAAATCCAGCCCGAACAGGCCGTTTTCCTCGCGCAACGCTACTACGGACCAGTGCTTGCTCAGGTCCCATTCCACGCGGACCACCTGCGGATTGCTGCTGTTGACCACGGTGATGTAGGTGAAGGTAATATCGGGCGTCACCTGCTGTTCCAGGGTCAGGCGCGCTTGCGGGTTGTTTTCTATGCCGGGCAGCGCGGGGTCTATGCGCAGGCGGCTCACCCCAAAGAGGCGCTGGAGACGGCCGGTCACCGGGCTGGCTATGGCTTGGCCGAGCAGGGCGGTAGCGCCCATCTGCTGCCACGAATTGGGGGACACGCTCTGGTTCTCCAGCAGCGTGGGGTCGGAGGCGGGCGTCTGGCCCGTGGCCAGCGCGGCCACGATTTCGCTGAACTGGAGCGGCGGATCGGAGCGGGGCGTCAATGTCGGTTTGCTCAAAGGGCCGGCGATGTTCAGCGTGATATCCGCACCCCTCACCTTGGTCTCCAGGTCCACGTTGACTATGGGTTCCACCTTCACCTGGTTGTAGAATGCGATGGACCCCTGGCTGATGTTGTACTTCGTGCCGAAGAACAGCACCTGGCCCTGGGTGATGTTGATGCGGCCCTGCAGCGCCGGGGTGCTGACCGTGCCCCGC
>JBEKPK010000321.1:0-6585 GCA_049520795.1 Bryobacteraceae bacterium | reverse complement strand
GAAGTTCATGGAGAAATCGGAAACCGCGACGCGCGGCACGGTGATCCTGGCTACGGTGAAGGGCGACGTGCACGACATCGGCAAGAACCTGGTGGAAATCATCCTGGCGAACAACGGGTACCGGGTGATCAACCTGGGAATCAAGGCCCCGTCGGACCTGCTGGTGCGGGCTTTCCAGGAGCACCAGCCGGACGCCATCGGTCTTTCCGGGCTGCTGGTGAAGAGCACCCAGCAGATGGCCATCACGGCGGGCGACCTGAGAGCCGCGGGCATCGCGGTCCCGCTGCTGGTGGGCGGCGCGGCGCTCTCCGAGAAGTTCACGCGCACGCGGATCGCGCCGGCATACGGCCGCGCGGTGTGCTATGCCAAGGACGCCATGACCGGCCTGGGCCTGATGAACCGCCTGATGGATCCGGAGCAGCGCGAGCGAACCCTGGCGTCCTGGGCGCCCTCGGAGCCAGCGCCGGCGCCCGCCCCGGAGAGCCAGCCGGCCGCGCCCTCGATCACCGCGCGCAGCGCCAAGGTGCGAACCGGCATCCCCATCCCGCCCGCGCCCTACCTGGACCGCAAGCTGCGGGAAATTCCGCAGCTTCCCGAGGTGTGGAGCTATATCAACCCGTACATGCTCTATGGCCGGCACCTGGGCTACAAGGGCAATTTCGAAAAGGCCCTGGCCGAACACGAGCCTAAGGCCCTGGAGTTGTTCCAAAACATGGAGGAAGTGAAACACGCGGCCGGGGAATTCATGAAGGTGAAGGCCGTATGGCGGTTCTTCGAAGCCGAACGCGACGGCAATTCCATCCAGCTTTTCGCGCCCGGTGGCGAGGCGCCCATCCACGGGTTCCGGTTTGGCAGGCAGCGGCGCGACGAAGGACTGTGCCTGAGCGACTACGTCCTCGACGCCGAAGATGGACGCCGCGACCACCTGGTCCTCTTCGTGGTGACGGCCGGCGCGGGCATCCGCGAAAGGTCCGAGGAATGGAAGCAGGCCGGCCGGTTCTTCAACGCCCACGCCATTCAGGCGCTGGCCATTGAGACCGCGGAAGGAGCGGCCGAGTGGCTGCACCGGCGCATCCGCGAGGATTGGGGCTTCCCGGACCCGCCCACGCTCACCATGCATGACCGCTTCACCTCGAAGTACCACGGCAAGCGCTACAGCTTCGGCTACCCAGCGTGCCCCAACCTGGACGACCAGCAGGGTCTGTTTGCTCTGCTGCACCCCGAGGACATCGGCGTGCAACTCACCGAAGGCATGATGATGGAGCCCGAAGCCAGCGTCAGCGCGCTGGTGTTCCACCATCCCGACTGCGCCTACTTCACGGCGGAAGAGTGACGCAGTCGGTGGGGCAGGCGCTTTCGCCTGACAGGCGGAGCCCCGACCCGTCCGGTTGATGCGGCGCTGGCCTGTGTCTATGATAAGGTTTCATGCCGCTTCCCTTAACTCTGGTGACCGGCTCCTGCGGGCTGGTCGGATCCGAAGTCTGCCGGTACTTCAGCCGCCGCGGCTTTCGCATCGCCGGATTGGATAACAACCAACGCGCCGTGTTCTTCGGCCCGGATGGCGATACGAGCTGGGCGCTGCGATGGTTGCGGGAAGAGATTCCCGATTACCGCCATTACGCGATCGATATACGGGACCGCCAGGCGGTTCTGGCGATGGTGGCGGAGCTGAAGCCGGCGGCCATCATCCACACCGCGTCGCAACCTTCCCACGACCGGGCGGCCGCCATTCCCTTCGACGACTTCGATACCAACGCCACCGGCACGTTGAACCTGCTCGAGGCGGCGCGGCGCTCCTGCCCGGAATCTCCGTTCGTGCACGTGTCCACTAACAAGGTTTATGGGGACCTGCCGAATACCATCCCGGTGAAGGAACTGGAGACGCGCTGGGAATACAACGATCCGGCTTACGTCAACGGCATCCCGGAGTCATTGTCAATCGACCAGTCCAAGCACTCGCTGTTCGGCGCCTCCAAGCTGGCGTCCGACGTGATGGCGCAGGAGTACGGAAGATATTTTGGAATGCCCACTTGCTGCCTGCGCGGCGGATGCCTGACGGGTCCCAACCATTCCGGCGTGGAGTTACACGGGTTCCTGAGTTACCTCATAAAGTGCAACGTGGAGGGCCGGGAGTACAAGGTCTACGGATACAAAGGCAAGCAGGTGCGCGATAACCTCCACTCCCAAGACGTGGCCGGCATGATGTACGAGTTCTGCAAGAACCCTCGCCGCGGAGAGGTTTACAACCTGGGCGGCGGCAAAGGCAATTCCTGCTCCGTTCTGGAAGCGTTCGCCATGGCCGAGGAGATCACCGGTAAGAAACAGCGGTACACCTATGTGGAGCAGAATCGCGCCGGCGACCACATCTGCTATTACAGCGACCTGCGGAAAATCGAGAGCCATTTTCCCAACTGGAGAATCACCAAGCCGCTGCGCCTCATCGTGGAGGAGATCGCGGCGTCCTGGAGCGAGAGACTTAGTGGCAAAAGCGCCGCCATAACGGGCGCCGGACCGGCTTCATGAGAATACTGATCACGGGCATCTGCGGATTCGTCGGCTCCAGCCTGGCGAGGGCGCTGGCCGAGCGTATCGAAGGCCTCGAGGTTTTGGGCGTGGACAACCTCTCGCGCGCCGGGTCGGAAAGCAATCGCGCGCGCCTGCGGCGGGCGGGGGTGAAATTGTTTCACGGCGACCTGCGCATGGCGAGCGACGTGGAAGCTCTTCCCGGCGCGGATTGGGTGATCGACGCGGCCGCGAATCCCAGCGTGCTGGCCGGCGTGGACGGCCATTCGAGCAGCCGCCAGCTCATGGAGCACAACCTGTGGGGCGGCGTGAATATGCTCGAATACTGCCGCGGGCGCAAAGCGGGCCTGGTGCTGCTCAGCAGCAGCCGGGTGTATTCGATTGCGGCCCTGGCCGCGCTGCCCGTGCGGCCCAACGGCGACGCCTTTGAGTTGGATGTTTCCGGCGCCATTCCGGCGGGGGCCGGCGTGGAGGGCATTTCGGAGGCGTTTTCGGCGGCCCCGCCGGTTTCCTTATACGGCTCGACCAAGCTCGCCTCGGAAACTCTGGCCCTCGAATACGGCGCCGCCTTTGGCTTTCCGGTGTGGGTGAACCGTTGCGGCGTGCTGGCCGGCGCCGGCCAGTTCGGAACCGCCGAGCAGGGAATCTTCTCCTACTGGCTGCACGCTCATGCCGCCCGCCGCCCCTTGCGCTATATCGGCTTCGGCGGACATGGCTGGCAGGTGCGGGACGCTTTTCATCCCGACGATCTGGCCTCGCTCATGGTGGCCCAGATGCGCCAAAACGGCCCGTCCGGCGGCGGCATCTGGAACGTGGGCGGAGGCATCGACAACGCCATGTCGCTGGCCCAACTGACGGCGTGGTGCGACGGGCGGTTCGGCGCCTTCGCTCCGGTGGCGGACCTCACGCCCCGGCTCTTCGACATCCCCTGGCTGGTGATGGACAGCGGCGCCGCGCGCCAACGGTTCGGCTGGCGGCCGCGGAGGAACATCGGATCGATTCTCGAAGAGATCGCCGGCCACGTTCGCGACAACCCGGGGTGGCTCGAGCAATGCGAGGCGTTGTGAGCATCGGCCCTAATCCCGAGAACCCGCCGCTCGAACTTCTAAGCGTGGTGATTCCGGCGCGAGATGAAGAAGGCTGCGTCTGCTCGACGGTGGAGCACCTCGACTTGGAACTGCGCCTGCACAACGTGCCCCACGAGATTGTCGTGGTGGACGACGGCAGCTCCGACGCCACCTGGGAACTGCTGACCAAACTCCGCGAGCGAATGCCGGAGCTTCACCCCGTGCGGAACCTGGGCGCTCACGGATTCGGCCGCGCGATTACGTGCGGATTCGAGAACATGCGCGGCGACGCGGTGGTGGTCATGATGGCGGACGAATCCGACGATTGCCGCGATGTGGTGGTTTACTGGAACCTGCTCAACCAGGGTTGGGACGCGGTCTTTGGTTCGCGGTTCATCAAGGGCGGCGGCGTGATCGATTACCCTTGGGCCAAGCTGTGGCTCAACCGGACGGCCAATCTCTTCATACGGCTGCTGTTCGGCATCCGCCTGAACGACACCACCAACGCCTTCAAAGCCTACCGCCGCAAAGCGATCGAAGGCTGCAAGCCGATTCTGTCGCCGCATTTCAACCTGACGGTGGAGTTGCCCCTGAAGACCATCGTGAGGGATTTCACGTGGACGGTAGTCCCGATTACCTGGCGCAACCGCAGAACCGGAACCGCGAAGTTGAAGCTCAAGGAAATGGGCAGCCGCTACCTGTTCATCTGCCTGTACGTGTGGCTGGAGAAGTATTTCAGCCGCGGGGACTATAAGGCGGCGCAGGAGGGGAAGTAGCGCAGCTTGCGATTGCCTGGGCGCACGGTTCGTGCGATAATCTCTGCGAAACCGCTGTCATTTGCGTAATTCTTCTGAAACATAGCTGCTACCTTATGAAACCCACTCGCCGGCTCACTCTCGCCCTGCTTCTCGCGATCCTGATTTCGACCGTGGCATGCGGAAGCGAGAGTCCAAAATTGATATTGGCGGTTGTAGTCGACCAGTTCCGGTACGACTACCTGACCCGCTTCCGCGCCGACTACCACGCCGGCTTCGACCGGTTGCTCAAGCAGGGAGCCGTTTTCACCGATGCGCATTATGTCCAGTTCCCGGCGGTTACCGCGGTCGGACACTCCACTTTCCTCAGCGGCGCGACTCCCTCGGTCAGCGGCATTATCGGAAATGAATGGTACGATCGCGGGATTAGCCGCTCCGTCACCAGCGTTTCCGACGAGTCCACCAAACTGCTCGGAGGCGTCCCCGGCGTTGCCGGATCTTCGCCGCGCCGCCTGCTGGTGAGTACCATCGGGGATGAGTTGAAGATGGCGGGCAAGGGGACCAAAGTCATCGGCGTGTCGATTAAAGACCGCAGCGCGATTCTCCCGGCGGGACACATGGCGGACGCGGCTTATTGGTTCGACAGCGACACCAATCACTTCGTAACCAGCACATATTACATGAACGAGTTGCCCAAGTGGGTGGCCGCGATTAACAACGACCAGCCCATCTCGAAGTATCTGGGCGCTTTGTGGCGGCCGGTGGACGCCAAACCCGGCGACCGGCCTTTCTGCGGCATGGAGGCGAAAGGCGAGCTGCCGTCTTGCGGGGCCATCGAAGCCACCCCGTTCGGCAACGAGCTGTTGGAGGACTTCGCGGAACGCGCCATCGAAAACGAGAACCTGGGCGGACACGCCGGAACCGATGTCCTCGCCCTTAGCTTTTCGGCGAACGATTACGCCGGGCATGCGCGGGGTCCCGATGCGCCGGAGATTCGCGATATCTCGATCCGCACCGACCAGTTACTGGGCAAGTTGATGGACTTTATAGATGCCCGGATCGGTAAGGGCAACAGTTTGGTGGTACTGACGGCCGATCACGGCGTTGCGCCCATACCCGAAGTGAACGCGGCCCGTAAGATGCCCGGCGGCCGGCTGGACGCCGCCCAGTACTCGCGGGCGCTTTCGGATGCTATCTCGGCCAGGTTCGGCCAAGGCCCCTGGTTCGCCGCCGACGCCGGCGGTTTCATTTACTTGAACTATGAGACGCTTGCCAGGAACAAAGCGGATGCGCGTGAGGTCCGCCGCTTAGCGGCCGAGACTGCGCGGTCGCTGCCGCATATCGCGCGCGTTTTCACTCGCGACGAGTTGGAAAGCGGGGCTGGAACCGCGGACCCGGTGGGCCGAGCCGTGCTGCTCGGATTCTACGAATCGCGCTGGGGAGATCTGGTGATGTTGCCGGAGCCGTATTATATCTTCTCGAGCCACGGCACCACGCACAGTCTTCCTTACGATTACGACACGCACGTGCCCCTGATATTTCTAGGGAGCGCCATCCGCACGGGCGTCTACTACGATCGCGTAGCCATAAACGACGTGGCGCCCACTCTCTCGGCGCTGCTCGAAATCGAGACTCCGAGCGGGTCTTTCGGAAAGACTCTGAGCGGCATTTTCAAGTAGGTTCTCGCCACCGCTCCCTCACGGTCGCGGCTCGCCGAACTCTTAACGAGCCGCGACCTTAAGGGAGCGGTGGCCGGCAAGGCGGCGCCTGCGGACCGCGTCGCGTGGGCCCAAGGTGGGACAGGCCATCGCTTTTTTGTGGTCGGGTCCAGAGATTGACAAACGACGGAAAACGGTCGTCTGTTCGAGATGGGCGCGCCGCACACGCCGAGTGCCCCACCTGGTTACTTTTGAAGGAAGAAGTGCCCCACGAACATAGCGTCTATGCCCGACGAGTAGAAACTCCGAACGGCGTCGCGCGGCGTACACACCAGCGGCTCGCCGAAAAGGTTGAACGAGGTGTTATAGAGCACCGGCAGGCCGGTCGAGGCGCCGGCAGCGTGCAGCAGCTTCCAGTAGAGCGGGTTCTCGTCGCGATCCACTGTGTGTACGCGCACCAGATCGCCGGCCAGGATAGCGGCGGCGAACCTATCCCGGTGTTCGGGCTTGACGCGGCCCACCGTGCATAGATGGCGCGCGTTGGGCCCGACCTCGAAGTAAGTGCCCGCTAACTCGGCCGGA
>JBEKPK010000320.1:0-6639 GCA_049520795.1 Bryobacteraceae bacterium | reverse complement strand
AGACGCGGAGACGCGGAGAATTCAAGAGAAAGGAAAGAACAGGCCGCATCTTGTCGAGTCCAACTCTCCGAATTTCTCCGCGTCCAACTCCTCTCTCCACCTCACACCAACTCTCCGATTTTCTCCGCGTCTCCGCGTCTCCGCGTCAAAAGAGTCCTCTCTCCACCTCAGGCCCCCGGCTTACTACTCCAGGAACGGGTTTACGATCCTTATTCCCGCAATAATGGCGCCGTGGCTGAGATCCTCGCTCAACAGTTGGGTAGCCCGGTTCTGTTCGGCGGCGGCGAGAATCATCCCGTCCCAGAACGAGAGCTGCCACGTCTCGGCGATCTCCGACGCCCGGAGCACCGTATCCGGCGTCATCCAGGAGTCTACCCAAGAGGCATAGTTCCGAACCGCCTCACGGGCCGCCGCGGGGCTCAGCGGCGCCTTGACTTTGCGCGTCGCATTGACGTAGAACTCCTGTAGCACCTGCGTGCTGAGCCTTCCGGCCCGCGCGCCCCACAGGTCCCTTAAGACGGCGGCGGCCCGCTGGCGTTTCGGGCCGGCGTCGGCGTCGTGGGCGTAGACGAGGATGTTGGTATCAACGAAGACCGTGCCGGTCATGCAGCGCCTCGCGATCCGTAATGCCAGCCCCACCGAAATGAAACGGGGAATCGAGCTGCGCCAGGGCCTTCGCTTTCGCCTGTTCGTAGGCGGACTCGCGCTCCACGATCTTCTGCAGCTCTCCCGCAAGCATGGCGCTGACGCTGGCGCCGCGCTCGAGGGCCAGCGCGCGGGCTTTCTTCAAGAGGCGCTTATCGATGGCCAGGGTAATGTTCTGCTTCATGGGGACCCCTCTCCCAGCTTACACGTAAAATACGTGTCGAGAGAGCGCTCTTCTAGAGAGATCCTTTGACGCAGAGGCGCAGAGACGCCGAGGACTTAGGAGAGAAAGAAAGAAGAATCGAGAAGACACAGGAAACGCCAATCATCTTCCCTTCCTCATCAACCTCGAATTCCTCTGCGTCTCTGCGTCTCTGCGTCTCTGCGTCAAGAAAGGCCGCCCTCCACTCCTCCCTCCCTACTTCACCTTCGCGAACAGCTTGCCCAGCGTCTTCACCACCTGGTCCACTTCCTTCTCGGTGACGATGTAGGGCGGCAGGAAGCGCAGGACGGTGTCGTGCGTGCAGTTGATGAGCAGGCCCTCGGCCATGGCGTCCAGCACAATCTGTTTGCCGGGAACCGTCAGCTCCACTCCCAGCATGAGGCCGAAGCCGCGCACCTCTTTCACGAAGGAATGTTTGCGCGCCAGCTCTTTCAGCGCCACGTGGAAATAGCCGCCCACACGCTCGATGGCGGGCAGCAATTCCTCCAGGATGTCGAGGGCTTCGAGCGCTACCCGGCAAGCCAGGGGGCCTCCGCCGAAGGTGGTGCCGTGCTGGCCCGGCTGGATGGCGGCGGCGGCTTTCTCATTGGCGATGATAACGCCCAGCGGGATGCCGGCGCCCAGGGGCTTGGCCGCGGTCACCACGTCCGGCAGGATCACCGGATGGGAGCGCTGGTAGGCGAACCAGGCGCCCGGCCGGCCCACCCCGCACTGGATTTCGTCGGCGATCAACAGGGCGTTGTAGCGGTCGGCCAGTTCGCGCGCCTTGGCCACGAATTCGGGGGTGAGTGGATAGACGCCGCCCTCGCCCTGAATCATTTCCAGCACGATGCCCGCGGTGCGCTCGCTGAAGGCCGCTTCGAGCGCCGGAATATCGTTCGGGGGAACGAATTTCACGCCCGGCAACAGCGGTTCGAAATCGCTCCGGTACTTGGGCTGTCCGGTGATGGAGAGCGCGCCCAGGGTGCGCCCGTGGAAGGAATTCTCGAGCGAAATGATTTCGTATTTATCGGGGTGGATGGCGTGGCCGTGAGCGCGGGCCATTTTGAGCGCGCCCTCCATGGCTTCCGTGCCCGTGTTGGCGAAAAACGCGCGTTGCAAACCGCTGATTTCGGCCAGCCGTTTGGCCAGCAGTCCCTGGTACTGGTTGTAATAAAGATTCGAACAGTGGATCATCAGTCCGGCCTGCTCGCGGATGACTTTCAGGATGCGGGGATGGGCATGCCCAAACGCGTTGACCCCTATGCCGGCTATGAAGTCGAGATAACGGCGGCCTTCCGGATCGTACACGTGGCAGCCCTTGCCGCGCACAAGCGCCAGCGGGTAACGGCCGTAATTCTGTAGGACGTATTCGCGATCCAGGTCGACGATCGCCTGGGAGGAAGGTTTCACCACGGGAGGAAGGGCGGTTGTCATTTACTCATCATAGCAACCGTTCCGGTCGGGTTCCGTTCAACCCTCCGAAGCGCCGTACAACCAACAAATTCCACGCTTTAATGCCGATCCCTAGTCCCGCCCGCGGGGCCTTTTTTATACTCGGGTCAATTGCGCGCCAGACGCGCAGGCACTACTGGGTAGGCGCTGGGGATTTGTCATGATAACCACTCCAACCGCTCCCTGACGGTCGCGGCTCGCCAGACTGTTATGGAGCCGCGACCGTCAGGGATCGGTCGGATGACAAGCCTGGCGCAAGAGAGGTTCGAGGATGCACAAACCGATCAAGTACGCCGAGAAGGCGCTGACCTACGCCGCCGGCGCGGCCTGGGTGGTTTTCGACAAACTCAATGGGATTCGCCGGAACCCCGGATTTATCCCGAGCTGGTCCGACAAGCCGCTGCTCAAATCCTGGGAAAAAGTCAAGCCGCCGCTGGGATGGCCCCGCTCGACGGATTCGCTGTGCCCTCGCTGCGTACCCGACATCCGCCAGAAAATCCTGGACGGAGAAACGCCGCTCGACGTGCTGTACCACGACCGCCCCGGCGAAATCAAAGCCCAGATCGTGGAGCGCGACGGCCGGATCCTGATGGTCAAGGACTGCCCCATTCACGGCCATTTCGAGGACGTCATGGCCATCGACGCGGATTTCTACCGCCATATCGAATCCGTGTTCCCGGGCCGCGATATACGCGCGCACAACGACGCGACTTTGCACCGCCATGGCTCCAGCACCATCACCCACGGGCGCGGATCGGTTCTCACCATTGACCTCACCAACCGCTGCAACATGATGTGCGACCCGTGCTTCATGGATGCCAACCAGGTGGGCTTCGTCCACGAGCTGGGCTGGGAAGACATAAAGACGCTGCTCGACAACGCCATCACCATCAAGCCCAGGCGGCAGATGTCGGTGCAGTTTTCGGGCGGCGAGCCGACGCTCTCGCCGTATTTCCTGGACGCGGTGCGATACGCGCGGGAAGTGGGATACACCTCCGTGCAGGCGGCCACCAACGGCATCGAGTTCGCCAAGAGCGCGGAATTCTGCCGGCAGGCGGCGGAGGCGGGCCTGCGCTACGCCTACCTGCAGTTCGACGGCATCGGCAACGCCGCCAACCAGCATCGCAAGGTGGGCAATCTGTTCGACGTCAAACTCCAGGCCATCGAGAACCTGTACGCGAACGGGGTGGACATCATCCCGGTCATCACCATCGTCAACGGCATCAACAACGAGCAAGTGGGGAGGATCATTCAGTTCGCACTCGACAATCCCAAGAAGATCCCGTTTCTTTCGTATCAGCCGGTATCGTTCACGGGGCGCGACGAAGCGGTCACGGACGAGCGCCGAGCGGCGCAGCGCTACACCCTTTCGCACCTCGCGCACGACGTCAAAAAGCAAACCGGGCTGGGAGAGCCGGCGCGCGACTGGTTCCCCATCTCCTTCATGTCGACCTTCTCCGACTGGAGCGACCTGGTGCACGGTCCAAAGGCAACGTGGGGACAACTGAGCTGCGGCTGCCATCCCAACTGCGGGGTGGGAATGGCGGTGATGGTGGACAAGGAGACTAAGGAAGCCGCGCCGGTGACCGCGTTCCTGAATGCCGACCGGCTGGCGCGCGACGTGGCGCGGGTCAACGACGCCGCGCGTGGAAAGTGGCTCTCGATTCTGGGGATGGCGCTTTCCCTCGGCCGCAACTACGATCCGTTCCAGGCGCCCACGCACTTCCGCCTCCGGGACCTGATACGGAAATTCGACAAGACCTTCGGCGCTTCCGGCAAGAGCTACGGCAAGGTCGGCAAAGATCGCACTTTCGAGGATATCGAGGTCCGCCGGCGCGACCGCTGGAACTTCCTGTTTATCGCCGGCATGTGGTTCCAGGACCTGTTCAATTACGACTTCCGCCGCACCGAGCAGTGCATCATCCCCTATGCCACCCAGGAAGGCGAGATTTCGTTTTGCGCTTACAACACCGGCGTGGGCTGGCGCAACATCATCGAAAAGATGCACATGACGGCCACCCTCACCAAGTGGTACGAGGAGAACGGCAAGCACGAGATCTTCGCCGGAGGGAAGCATGTGCCGCTGGCCCACGCGGAGCACTCGCTGATGCTGCGCGAGGAGATTGTGACCCTGGAGGAGCAGCACGACCTGGACCGGCTGGGGATCGCCAAGAACGCGCGCGAGGAAAAAATGCGCGCGCGCGATGCGAAGCTGAAGGAGAAGCTGGAGCAGGAGCGTATGATGAAGCTCTACCGCCAGCACGTGCTCAGGGAGCAGGCGGCGCCGGATCTGGTGCAGATAGGCGGCGTTCAGCCGGCCGTCGAGGAGCGTGAAGAAGTGGGCAGTTTCGGAGATTGACGCGCCCGGCCGTCTCCAGGTCGAATGCTTATGATCCGAGGGTCCGCAGCGCCGGCGCCGTCGCGCCATGGCTCAGTATCCAGGCCGTGGCTCGATAAATCTTCCGCGTCCGCCCCCGCACGCTATAATCGCATCAAATGGATCTGTTCGAGGAGGTGGTGCGGCTGCGCGGCGCGGGCCGCAAGTGCGCGCTCGCGACCATCGTGGATGTGCGCGGCTCCATCCCCAGTTACGAAAGCGCCAAGATGCTGGTGCGCGACGATGGCACCATGACCGGCACGATAGGCGGCGGCTGCGTGGAAGCCGAGGTGTGGACCGCCGCGCGCGAGGTCATCGAAACCGAAAAACCCAAGCGCCTCACCTTCAACCTGGGCCAGGATGCGGCTTATGACAACGGCCTCATCTGCGGCGGCCAGCTCGAGATCTTCATAGAGCCGGTATTGCCCATGCCGGGCGCCTTTATCTTCGGGGCCGGCCACATCTCGAAAAGTCTCTCGGCGGTCCTGGCGCTGGCCGGATTTTCGCCGGTGGTGATCGACGATCGCGAGTCTTTCGCCAACCGCGAGCGCTTCCCCGACGCCGCCGCCGTGCACGCCGGCGAGTACGAGGAAATCTTTCCGCGCCTCGGCATCAACGATTCCAGCTTCATCGTCATCGTCACCCGCGGCCACCGCGACGATATGCGCGTGCTCAAGCTGGCCGCGGCCACGCCGGCGCGCTATATCGCCATGATCGGCAGCCGCCGCAAAGTGATTTCCGTGATTCGCGAGTTGGAGAAGGAAGGCGTCCCGCGCGCCGCCCTGGAGCGGCTGCACGCGCCCATGGGGCTCGATATCGGGGCCGTGTCCCCGGAAGAGATCGCGGTGTCGGTGGCCGCGGAGATGATCGCGGTGCGCCGCAACGCCGCCTCCAACTGGCGCTCGGTTTCGATGTCCGTATTCGCCGGCGATTCGCTGCCGGCCGTGCTGGCCAAGTGAGCTCCGCCGCCCTCATTTTGGCGGCCGGCGAATCCCGGCGCATGGGCTCCCCCAAGGCTCTGCTCGATTACGCCGGCGCTTCTTTCCTCGATACGCTGATCGGCGTGGTGGCGCGGCGCTGCTCTCCGGTGGTGGTGGTGCTCGGGGCCTCGGCCGATGCAATCCGCGCCGCCGCCCGGCGGCCCGCCGCGTTTGTGGTGAATGCGGAGTGGAAGCGCGGCCAAACCACCTCGATGCAATGCGGCCTGCGCGCGGTTCCACCGGAAGCCGAAGGCGTTTTGTTCACGCTTGTGGATCACCCCGCAGTGGCGCCCGCCACCATCGAGGCTTTGCTGGACCGTTCTCCGGGCGAGCGGCTGCGCGTGCCTCGCTTTCGCGGACGCCGGGGCCATCCCATTTGGTTTTCGCGAGAGCTGATCGCCGAATTCCTGGAGCTGCCCGAGAGCGGCGCGGCTCGCGACGTGGTGCGCCGCCATGCGGCGGACACCGGTTTTCTGGACCTCGACGACCCCGGCATCGTGGCAGATATCGACGACCGCGCGGACTACGCGGCCTTGCTGGGAGAAGCGCCATGAGGCTCCGCGTCAAGCTGGCTGGCGCGGCCCTGGCGCTGCTGCTGGCCGCGGGCCTGGCCGCGCCCTACTTGAGCGCCGACCGCTATGGCGAACGGCTGCGCGGCTCCCTCGAGCGCGCACTCGGCCGCCGCGTCGAGCTCGAGGGCGTGCACTTCAGCCTGTTCAAGGGCCCCGGCTTCACCGTGGATAGCGTCACCATTCACGAGGACCCCGCCATCGGGAATGAGCCCGTCGCCTACGTGCGCTCGCCGGGCAGCCTGGCGGTGGCGCCGCGCCTCTGGTCGCTGCTGGGCGGCCGCTTCGTGATCGACTCCATCAGCCTGGATGACGCCAGCATCAACCTGACCAAGTCCGGGCCAGTCTCCGAGTGGGGCCGCTGGAACTTCGCCTCCTTCCTCAACCGCTCCATCATGAGCGCGGCCCCCG
>JBEKPK010000319.1:0-6684 GCA_049520795.1 Bryobacteraceae bacterium | reverse complement strand
GGTCCTCCATCCGGAAAGTGCGCCTCGAAACCGGCGAGGTGCTCCAGAAGCGCGTTCTCACCAACGACGCCTATTTCGGCGAGGGCATCGTGAACTGGAAAGACCGGCTGGTCGAGATCACCTGGCAAACCAACATCGGCTTTGTGTACGATCTGGCCAGCTTCCAGCCGCAACGGGAGTTCCACTATCAAGGGGAAGGCTGGGGCCTCACCCAGGACGGCAAGCGCATCATCATGAGCGATGGAATCACGCCGCGCCTGCGCTTCTGGGATCCCGAGACCCTGGCCGAGACCGGCTCCGTTACCGTGACCGCCGATGGCGAGCCGGTTCTCAATCTCAACGAGCTGGAGTGGGTGAAAGGCGAGGTGTATGCCAACGTCTGGCAGACCGACCGCATCGCGCGCATCAATCCAGCCAATGGAAAAGTGATCGGATGGATCGAGCTGGCCGGCCTGCTGAGCCCCGCCGACCGCACCGGCGATACCGACGTGCTCAACGGCATCGCCTACGACGCCAAGACCGACCGCCTGTTCGTCACCGGCAAGAACTGGCCTAAGCTGTTCGAGATTCGGCTGGTGAAGAAGTAGGCTGCAAGTCCGGCGCGAACCGGGCATCCCCTTGGAATCGAAAGGGCTTTATGCGCGCGCTGTGTTACCATGCATAAGGATTTCGCCGTAGGGAAATCCGATCTATTTTCCTATCCCGAAGCGCACCCTAATGAATTTACGCTCTCTTTTTAGCCTCTTCTCCTCGGATCTCGCAATCGACCTTGGCACCGCCAATACGCTGGTTTACGCCAAGGGCAAGGGAATCGTAGTCAACGAGCCTTCGATCGTCGCCATCAACAAGAATACCGGTGAAGTGGAAGCCGTCGGCAAGGAAGCCAAGGAGATGCTGGGCCGCACGCCCGGCAACATCGTGGCCATCAAGCCGATGAAGGACGGCGTCATCGCCGATTTCAAGGTCACCGAGCGCATGCTGAATTATTTCATTCAGAAGGCGCACGGGCGCAAGATGCTCGTGCACCCGCGCATCGTCATCGGCGTGCCCAGCGAAATCACCCAAGTGGAAAAGCGCGCCGTCATGGATTCGGCCTACCGCGCCAAAGCCAGCGAGGTGCACCTGGTGGAGCAAGCCATGGTGGCCGCCATCGGCGCCGGTCTGCCCATCACCGAGCCCTCCGGCAACATGGTAGTGGATATCGGCGGCGGCACTACGGATGTGGCCGTGATTTCGCTCTCCGGCATCGTCTATTCGCGCTCGGTGCGCGTGGCCGGCAACGAGATGGACGACGCCGTCATGCAGTATCTCAAGCGCAAATACAACCTGCTGATCGGCGAGCGCACGGCCGAGGCCATCAAGATCGAAATTGGGTCGGCCTTTCCGCTCGATAAACCCCTGACCATGGAGATCAAGGGCCGCAACCTGATCGAAGGCGTGCCGCGCACCCTGGCCATTCACGACGACGAGATCCGCGAGGCGCTGGGGGAGTGCGTAGCCACCATTGTGAACGCCATTCGCGTGGCCCTGGAGCGCACCCCGCCCGAGTTGAGCGCCGACATCAGCGATCGCGGCATCGTCCTCACCGGCGGCGGCGCCCTGCTCAAGAACCTGGACAAGCGCATCCGCGAAGAAACCGGCCTGCCGGTTTCCATCGCCGACGATCCGCTGGCTTCCGTGGTTCTGGGCACCGGCCGGATGCTCAGCGATTTCAGACTGCTCCGTAAGATTTCGATAGACTAGGGGCAGAAGGCGGCCCTGGGAGCATGGAGTCGTTCCTTAACCGTTACCGGAGCATCACCGTCCTGTTGCTCGTCATCTTCGCCCAGCTCGTCCTGTTGGCGGTGCAGGTGAAGAACGACAAAGACATGCGCATGATTCGCGTCTGGACGGTTACCGCTATAACCCCAGTGGCACGCATCGTCGAGGCCGTGCGCGGCGGCGGCGCCGGCCTGCTGCGCGACTATGTCACGCTGCGCAATACCGACGCCGAGAACCGGCGGCTCACCGAGGAATTGAATCGCTACAAATTGGAAAATATTTTTCTCAAGAACGAGCTGGCCACCGCGGACCGCGCCAAAGCGCTCCAGGTTTTTCAGTCCCACACTCCTTCGAAGACCTTGGCCGCCACCGTGTTTGGCATCGGTACGGGCTCGAATTCCAAGGTCGTGTTCGTGGACCGGGGGTCGGTTTCCGGCGTCCAGCGCGGCATGGCCGTGGTCACCCCGGACGGCATCGTGGGCAAGGTGAAGTTCGCCTACCCCGCGTCCTCGGAGGTGCTGCTCGCCACCGACCCGGATTTCGCCGCCGGCGTGGTCTCCCAAAAGAACCAGGCTCGCGGTACGCTCAAGGGCCAGGGGACCCCCATGTGCCTGGTGGACTACGTGCCTTTCGAAGAGAAGGTCGAGTTGGGCGAGTGGTTCTTCACCTCCGGCGACGACCGCATTTTTCCGCGCGGCCTCCCCGTGGGGGTAGTCAGGAGCGTGCGCAACGGGCCCCAGTTCAAGGAGATCTCGCTTGATCCCAGCGGCCTGCAACGCGGAGTGGAAGACGTGCTGATCATAGTCGAGGGCGTGCATATGGAGATCCCCGACACGCCGCCCTCCAACCAGCCGGTCTATATCGCCCCGCCGCCGCCCGCGCCGGCCTCGGCGCCCGCCGCCGCGCCGCCCTCCCCCGTGGCCGGCCCCGCCACCGAGGCGGACAAGCTCAGGCTGCAATACAAAGCCGTGGGCGAGGCGCAGAAAAAGGTCTTTGGCGTAGGATTGCCGGGTTCGACTCCTCCCGATTTCACCAAGCTCGGACAGGCCCCGGCGCCCAGCCCCGCCGCCGTTGCGCCCGCGCCTGGGGCAGTCAAGCCGCCTGGCCCCGTTGCCCCGGCCGCCGGCAATGCGGCGCCTCCCAATTCCAAGCCACCCGCGGCCGATGCTCCCAAACAGCTTCCGCCTCCAGACGCCCTGCGCCGCGCCAATCAGGCCGCGGGGGCGTCCACCGCGCCGAAGCCGGCGGGGCAGGCAGGAAGCCCTCCACCCAAATGAGTTACTCCGGCGGGCGCATCCTCCTCAGCAGCCAGCGCGAAGGCCAGATTTCCCGCTTCCGCCCCTGGATATTGGTGGTCGCCCCGTTGGCCGCCATCCTCTTCCAGGTCTATGTCCCCCTCTTTTTCCCGTTCCTGGCCTTCCTCGAAACGCCGCTCCTGGTGGTGGTCTACTTCGCTTTGATGCGGCGCAGCCAGGTGGGCGGGTTGCTGTTCGGCGCGCTGGTGGGCCTGGCCCAGGACTCGCTCTCCAAAAACCCCCTCGGCATGTTCGGCATCGTGAAAACGCTGGTGGGCTATTTCGCTTCTTCCATCGGGATGCGGCTCGACGTGGACAACGCCATGATGCGCATGCTCCTCACGTTTTTCTTCTACGTGTTCCACCAGTTCTTCTACTGGGTGCTGGCGCGCGCACTGTTGGCCAAGACACTGGGATTCGACCCCCAGAGAACCCTGGTGATGGCGGCGCTGAACGCACTGGTAGGGGTGGCGTTGTATCACTTTCTGGACAAATTGCGGGAGACCGCATGAGGCGGTGCAGCCAGGCCTTCAGGCATGCCGCCGGATTGTTCGGGTTTGGTTGGCAGGCGAAAGCGCCTGCCCCACAAGGTGCGACAGACGCTTTCGTCTGTCAATCCGTCTGAGCCATGAGCCCAGCCGCCATCGCCTTCGCCATCCTCCGGTTCGCCGCGTGGCAGGCTTGTGTGCTGGCTCTGGCCGCCCGCCTGGTGCGTGCGCTCGGCTGGCGGCTGCCATCGGTCGAAGGCTGCCTGGCCGCGTTGGCCATCGACGTAACGCTCGAAGCGTCGCTCGCCGGTCTGCTCTCATTCGCGCGCATCAACTCCGGCTCGGCCTACTGGGCGTTCGCGGCCTTCGCCGCCGCGGCCGCCTGGCTCCTCGGGAAGCGTTTCCCCGCGGTCCGGAGCCGCCGCTGCCCCGCGCCCCGACGGTGGGCCGCCCAGTCCTGGCCGTTTATGGCCGCTCTGCTCGCGCCGCTGGCGCTGCTCTCCTTCCGTCCGGTGGAGGAAATCGATTCCATCAACTACCTCCACTTCCTCATCGACTGGATGGCCAACCGCGCCACGCCCTATACCTTCGCCACCAACTACGTGGCCTTCTGGGAGCTTTCGTTCCTCCCTTCCTGGATGGCGACGCGCGTGGACCTGTTCTTTCCGTTGCTGGCGCTCAAGGGCGTTGCCCTGCTGGGGCTGGCAGTCTGGCTGGTGGGCCGTGAGCTTGGGCTGCGTCGCGGATTGCTCGTGTGGGCGGTGTTCGGCTGCCTGGCGATGCGCTACTGCTGGTTCGGGTATTCCGGGGTTCCCACCCTGAAAAACGACGCCCTGCACGGGGCGGGGTTTGTGCTGTTGACCCTGGCGGTTCTGAGGGCGGCCCGGGCCAGGTGGGACAGGCGCTTTCGCCTGTCAACCCGGGCGAAGCTCTGGGCTCCACGTAGTGACGTCGCCCTGCTGGCTTTTGGCGCGGCATTCGCCTCGGTGAAGTACACCGGCGTTTTCTTCGCCATTGTGGCCGTGGGCCTGGTGCTCTGGCTGCGGCGCTGCGAAGTCCTCGCCCATCCCCGGCGCGCCCTCGTGGCGGCCCTGGCGCTGACGGGTTTCGTGCTTCTGACCAGCGGCCATTACTACTTGCGCAGCTTGCTGCTTCACGGCAGCCCCTTCTACCCGTTCCAAATCAACCTCGGCTTCATCCACCTGCCGGGGACCGCCGACCTGTCCAAGACGTCCATCCTTTATAGCCTGCGCGACGCCCGGCTGTGGCGCGCCTTCCTGCTGCCGTCCGCCCCGCTGCCCGCCGGAGCGCTTTTCCCGGCCATTATGGCTGGTGGGCTGGTCGCCGGCGCCTGGTTCTGCCTGCGGGGCGCGTTGACGGGAGTCCACGATGCGCGCACCTGGGCCGCTTTTTGCATTCTTTGCGGGTGGTTGCTCTATTTCCGGTCGGTCTTCAGCGCCAGCGCGCTCCCCGGCGATCTCAGCTTCGTGCTGAATGGGCTCAACAGCCTTCGCTATGTGGAAGGCGTGCTGGGGGTGACCGCGCTATTCCTGGCGTCTCTGCTGGCTCCGCGCGCCCCGCGCCTGGTCGTCGCTCTGGTGGCCGTGGACGCCGCCAGCCGCCTGTTCATGCTCTACCGGGAACTTCCGCCGGATATATTCCCCCAGAGCGTAGTCTGCTTGGCGGTCTTGGCGGCGTTCCTGGCCGTCCGCGCGGCCGGGCGCTTCGGCTTCCGCTTCCAGGCGGCCGCCATGGCGATTGCGCTAGTGGTGGCGGAGCCGTTCGTGGTGGAGCGCAACCGCTCCCGCTGGACCATGTATTGGAACGACCTCAAGCCCGCGCTCGCCGCCGCCCGTCCCCAGGGCCTCGCCGAGCTGGCCTTTCCGGACGGCAGCTACTTCGCCGGCCATGTGGTGGCGGCGGGTAACCCTATCGATCCACACGTGGGCGCGTTTTCGCCCGAAGCCTTCGATGCGCTTCCCGCATGGCAGCGCCCCGCTTACCTCGCCGTGCTGGTGACGCCGGGAAGTTCGCCCGGTTGGAACCAGCGCTACGCCGGCGCGCTCGCCCGCTGGGGCTATGCCGTGGCCGCCCAGGGCTCGCACGGGGCCCTGTTTCGCAAATCCGGCGATATTCGATAGAATAAAGACGAGTAGCGTCCTCGCGTGTTTCCGTGATCCTGCCGCCGGCCGACTCAAATCTCGAACAACATTCTCTCGGCAAGCCGCCCTTGCGCGACGATACCCGTTTCGCGGCCGGCAAGATCGCCATCTTCCAGTACGTCGTGGTGGCCATCTTTCTGTTCCTGATCTCCGGCTTCTGGAAGCTGCAGGTGCAGAACCCCGACCACTACGAAGGGCTGGCCCAGCAGAACAGCGTGAAGTCGGTGCCCGTAATCGCGCCGCGCGGCCGCATTCTCGACCGCGACGGCCGCGTCATCGTCGGAAACCACACCTCCTATACGTTGATCCTGGGGCGCGAGGTGCTGAAAGAGGAGCACCTTCCCGCCATCGCCCAGGGGCTCGACCTGGATTATGACGACCTGGCCAAGCGCGTGCGCCGCTTCCGCTCCCGGCCCAAGTACGAACCCATCGTCATCAAGGAAGAACTCACCCCGGCCGACCTGGCGTTCGTCGATTCGCACCGCGATTTCTTCCCCGAACTGGAGCTGATCAACGCCCAGCGCCGCCTGTATCCGCAAGACGGCATGATGGCCCACGTGATCGGGTACACCGGCGAGGTCAGTGAGGAAGATCTGGACACGCCTGAGTTCGCCAAGTACGAGCAGGGCGCCGTGGTCGGAAAATTCGGCTTGGAGCGCAAATACAACTCCACCTTGATGGGCGTGGACGGGCAGCGCCAGGTGGTGGTGGACAATCGCGGCCAAGTCCGTAAAGTCCTCAAGCAGCAGCCCGCCAAGGCCGGGCAGGACTTGCAGACTACCATCGATCTCGATCTTCAGGTGGTGGCGGAACTCGCCATGGAAGGCAAGAACGGCGCGGTGGTGGCGCTCGACCCGCGCACCGGCGAGGTGCTCGCCATGGTCAGCCGGCCCACTTTCGACCCCAACAAGTTCGCCGTGCGCATCAAGTCGAAAGACTGGAAAGAGATCATGAGCAACCCGGACCATCCGATGCTCA
>JBEKPK010000318.1:0-6697 GCA_049520795.1 Bryobacteraceae bacterium | reverse complement strand
CGAGGTACTTGTCGGTGGTCTGGAAGGCATCGTCGGCAAGCTTGGCGGGGGTGTTCTCGCTGAACCGCGTGCGAAGCTTCGCCATCACCGCGGCGGCCGATTCCGGCGTGTCTTCGAACACGACGAAGGCTTTGCCAAAATCGTACTGCGCCACGTACCCGCGCTTCAATATCCCCAGGCCCAGCACGCTCTCCGGGGCCAGTTTCAGCAACTGCAGCTTCTCGGTGGGAAACCACGCCAGCGCCGGCGGCGGAGTGGTGCTGCCTTGCACGCTGTTTGCGAGCGCGGCCGCCCACAGCTTCAAATCGGCCGTGTAGTCGCCTTCGGGATTGGCGGCGATCTCAAAATAATACTCCCCCTTGGCGAAGATCAGCCGGCGGGGCACAATCTGCCCGCCGGACCCGACCTGGTAGGCCGGCTGCCGCATGTCGCGGTTGGCGGAGAACATGCCGTACGCGAAATCGGCGTCGCCCATATCCGAGATGTCCACCACGAAAGTGGCCGGGCCTTTCTCGCAGGTCACGCCCTTCATGGTCTGGAAGTTGTAGGCGATGTACCCTTCGGCGTTGCCGTCCATGTATTCGAAGAGGTTGTCCGCGTCATAGCTGCGCGGAGCCCCGTTCTGGGTAAATCCGGGGACCATGTTGCAGGACGGAGCAACCGCCTTGTCCTGCGCGAACGCCGCCGCGCACATCGCTAAACCCAGGGCCAAGCAAAGCTTTTTCATTCGATTCCCTTCTTCGGGCGCTGTCGCCAAAAGGTGTTAACATCCTATTCTAATTCCGGAGGCAGGCCCCTGCCAATGCGCCTCCCGCGGCTCCCCTAGCCGTGCGACCGAGCCAGGCGGCGGCCCTGCGTGAAAAGGGGGTACGGACGCACATGGCTTCTACTCGGCGGTTCTTCCTGGGATCGGTGTCCAGCGCGGCTCTGGCGCCGGCGCAGTCCAGCCGCTCTTCGCTGCCCGCCAACCGCGTCTCTCCGCTCGACGGCGTCAAGCGCGAGAAGATCAAAATCACCGATATCCAGGTGATGAACCTGGCGTACCGGCTCAAACCCGATGAGGAGTGGCCGGACGCCGATAACAACGTGATCATCTGGAAGACCGAATCGGTAATCGTCAAGGTGTTCACCGATGCCGGCCTGATGGGACTGGGCGGGGCCAGCCGCTACAACGGCCCGGCCGAGATGAAACAGTACGTCGATACCGTGATCAAGCCAATCCTGGTGGGCCAGAACCCGTTCGACGTCGAGACGCTCACCGGCGGCATCTCCGCCTCCGGCGCGCGTGGGGCATGGTCGGGCGTGGATACGGCGCTGTGGGACATCATCGGCAAAGCCAAAGGCGTGCCGCTATACAAGCTGCTCGCGGTGGACACCGAGCCCGTCACGCGCATTCGCACCTACGCCAGCGGCGGCGAGTACACCTGGCGCAAGAATTCGCGTTTCCCGGGTCCCGACGACCTCATCCGCCAGGCCACCGAGCACCAGCGGAACGGCTACACGGCATTCAAATTCCGTCCCGGCGGCGGCTTTGGAAAACTGGGCATCACCATCCAGGATTACATCCCCTACCTGCGCAAGATACGCGCGGCGGTGGGGCCCAAGTTCGACCTGATTCAGGAATCGAACACGCGCTGGAGCATGGCGCAGTGCCTGGAAATCGCTCCGGTGCTAGAGGAATTGAAGTTCCTCTGGTGGGAGGAACCGACCCGGCGGGTGATCGCCGACTACGTCCAGTTGAAGAAATCTCTTCGCACCGTGAAGGTCTCCGGCGGGGAGGGCCGCGCCAACCGCGGCGAGCTGATGGAGTGGGTGGACCGCGGAGCCTACGACATCATCCAGCCCGGATGCGACGACGCCGGCGTCACCGAATGCTGGCACATGGCGCGCATGGCCCACACCAGGGGCAAGCTGCTATGCACCCACAACTGGCAGGACGGCCTGGTGGCCATTGCCAACGCCCACCTGATGGCGGCCGTGCCCAACCGTTTCCTGCTGGAAACCAACATGACGCCCAATCCACTAAAGGAGGGGCTCTTCAAGGAAAAGCTGGCAGTAAAGAACGGCTATCTCGACATTCCCAATAAGCCGGGACTGGGAGTGGAGCTGAAGGAAGGGCTCGAAGAGCTCTACCCGCCCATTCCAGGCCCCTGGAACATTCCCGATCCCGACATGCCGGCATGAGGGTGGGGCCAGCGGATGAAAAGGCCAAGCGTCCCGACGAGTCGGGACGCGGCAGACACGAGTGTCCGCGCCACGTAGGGGGCATCGCATGAAGACGAAGACTGGAGTGACCCGGCGCGGCTTGTTGCCGGCCGGCATGGCGGCGCTGGGGTCGGCCGCCTTCGCGGGGAAGAGTGCGGCTCAGACGCCGTCACGTCCCGTTCTAGACACGGTGGATGTGCTCGTTGCGGGAGGCGGTCCGGCGGGTATCGGAGCGGCGCTGGGCGCGGCTCGCGCGGGCGCGAGGACCCTGCTCGTCGAGAACCACTCCTTCTTCGGCGGCGTGGCTGCCTGGGCCCTGGGAATGCAAATGAACCAGATGCGCCCCGAAAGCCGTCCGCGCTCGGCGGTCCACGAAGCGCTGATTGCCAGGCTCTCGGCCTACGGAGACCAGGCGGTGCGGTTTGGCGCCCACGAGGTCTGGACCAACGTCGAATACCTGAAGGTGGCGGTTCTCGACGCTCTGGACGAAGCCGGGGCGCGCTACCTGGTCCACGTGCGCGTTGTGGATTCCATAGTCGAGCGCAACCGCGTGTCCGGCGTGGTGGTCTCTACCAAGCGCGGGCTGATGGCCATCCGCGCCAAGGTGGTGGTGGATTCGACCGGCGACGCCGACGTGGCCTTCTTCAGCGGCGCCGAAACCATGACCGAGACCGAAACGCTGATGCCGGTCACCCTGGCGCTCACCCTCTCCAACATCGATCACTCCAAGGTGAAGCCGGACGATGTGGTGGCGGCCCTGCGCGCCGGCCGGCGCAAGCATCCGCTGATCACTTCGGGGTTCTTCGAGGTCAGACAGGTGGCCAGCGGCGCGAACTGGTATATCAACCATGCTGGAACCACGGATATGGGGCGTCTGGACGCCACCGATCCGGAGCAGCGCACCAAAGCCGAATGCGCCAGCCGCCGCCAGGCGCTGCAGATGGTCCAGGCCATCCGTGAGGGCCCCAATCCGGCCCTCGCCCAGGTGGAGTGGGCCTCGGCCGGGCCGCAAGTTGGCGTGCGCGAGACGCGCCGCGTCAAGGGCGTCTATGTAGTCACCGAAGAGGACGCCATGAACGGGCGCGCCTTCGAAGATGCCATCGCCTGGCGCAGCGGTTACCTCGATACCGGAGGGCAGAGAGGCGGCGCCTATACGAAAATGAAAATCCACGACGTGCCCTACCGCGCCATTCTGCCCGAGAAAATCGACGGCCTGCTGATGGCCGGGCGATGCATTTCGGCCTCCCACATGGCCGCCGCGGCGGGCAAGAGCATGGGCAATTGCATGGCTACGGGGCACGCGGCCGGAGTGGCCGCGGCGCTCTCCGCCAAGGCGGCCATCCTGCCGCGCGAGTTGAAGGTAGCGCAACTGCGCGACCGGCTGCGCGCGGATGGCGTCAGCTTCGATCTGCGCGATCGCGAACAGAAGGGGCTCGCCTGAACCATCCGTTCCCGGCTTGCATGGCGTTAAGCTATGGTCTTCCCCTGGAGAATTCCGATGACTCGAACCCGTACGCGCATCGCCCTTGCGGTCTTGTTCGCCGCGGCCATTGCCTCGGCCCAGCGGGGCGCGCCGATTCCCCAGCAACTGGCTTTCACGCCTTATCACGCCAGCGGCATCTACGACATCGGAGACACGGTTGGCTGGACCGTCACGCCTGGCCCGGTTGAGCCCACCTACGCCTATAGATGGACTGTGCGCAGGAACAATGCCGTGGTCCTGAAAGAGGGCAAGCTGGATCTTTCGTCGGGCAAGGACAAGATCGAGATCAGGGGCGACGAGCCGGAGATGATTTATGTCGCGATTGAAGCGGTTGCCAAGCTAGCCGGGGACAGCCCGGCGCTGGAGGCCGCGGCCGTAGCGGCCCCCTTTCCAGGCCGTGGCGGCTCTACCGGTTTTGTCGGAGGGAACACAGGCCGCAGCAACGGACTCTACGCCGTCGGCGCCGCGGTCGCGCCGACGAAGATCGGGCTTGCCACGCCGCGTCCGGACGACTTCGACTCATTCTGGTCCCAGAAACTGGCCGCGCAGGCTAAGGTTCCCATCAACCCCGCCCTGACGCCGGTCCAGACCGATACTCCGGGCGTCGAGATGAACGCTTTTGCGCTCGATGCGCTTGGATCGAAAGCCCAGGGCTACCTTGCCAAGCCAGTGAAGGAAGGCAAGTTCCCGGCGCTCGTCCTGCTGCAGTATGCAGGCGTGTACGCTTTGAACGCCCGTTCCGTCGCGGAGCGCGCCGCCGAAGGCTGGCTGGTTATCGACGTGGACGCGCACGACAAGCCGCCGTCCGATCCTTCCGGAAATGCGCCGCGGAATTATCCGGCGGTCGGCAACAACGATCGGGAGAAGTCTTATTTTCTGAACATGTACCTGCGCGACTCGCGCGCTTTGGATTACGTGATGACGCGGCCCGAGTGGGATGGCAAGACGATCGTATTGATGGGAACCAGCATGGGTGGTCAACAAAGCCTCGTGCTGGCCGGATTGCGCCCCGAGAAGATTACGGCTGTATTGGTTTGCGTTCCATCGGGGGCCGACACCAACGGCGATCTGCACGGCCGCAAAGCCGGTTATCCGAACTGGCCTTCGAACGATCCTGACGTCATGAAGACCGCGCTCTATTTCGATCCGGTGAATTTCGCTTCGCGGATCCAGGCGCCGGTGCTGGCCGCGATGGGTTTCATCGATACAACCTCGCCGCCCGCCGGCGTCTGGACGGCGCTGAATCAGATACCCGTCGCCAAAGAGCCGTTGCCGATGATCGAATCGGAGCATAACAATCTGACGCCGCAGAGGGAACAGAATTGGGATGCGAGGTCGAAGGAACTGCTCGGGATTCTGTTGAATGGCGGGGAATTCAAGCCGAACGAGTTAAAATGACCCAACCGCCCGGTTCATTTCGGAGTCTCGATTCCGAAATTCCCCTTCAAAATGGGCTTGGTGATATACTGGACGCAACCAGGGAGCCTGCGGTGGGAAACCCCCTTCGAATCCCCGGAAATGGAAGCAAGAAGGCCCTGAACAGGAGAGATCGTTTATGGCGAGAGTGATCGATCGCAGAAGACTATTCCAGTTGGCCGGAGCCGCCGCATTGCTCCGGAAACAGCTCGTGGGCGCGCAGGCGCCGCCCACGGGGCAGCCGGGCGGGAGTCAGCTCGGCCCGGGCCGCGGGCCCGGGGGCCAGATGCCCTTCGGCCAGATGCCCGGAGGCGGGCGCGGGCGGGGAATGGGCAACGCTGGAAATCCAGAGCCTTTTCCCGGTTTGGATCGGCGCGCCACCGTGTCCATCGCCAGCGGCGACGACCGGCGCAAGAACATGTACAACGCGCTGATGGCCGTCGACAAAGACATTCAGGAGAAGATGAAGGGCAAGAAATACGCGGTCATCAAGCCCAATTTCGTCAATACCGTGAATCAGCTCGCTGCGCTTCACGTGGATGCCGCGCGCGGCATCCTGGATTACCTGGACGCCCGCTTCAAAGGTACGGTGGTGATAGCCGAATCGTCGGCTGGGGATACCAACCAGGGTTTCGACAATTTCAAGTACCGGGCTCTTGCCGGCGAATACAAGAAGCAGCAGGTGCAGCTTATCGATCTGAACGACGAGGCCAAGTTCGAGCGCGTGACGCTGCTCGACAAGGACCTTCATATCGTGCCGTGCCGGCTGGCGGCGCGGCTGATGGATCCCGAGGCGTTGGTGATTTCGGCCGCCATGTTCAAGACGCACAATACGGCGGTGGCCACGCTTTCCATCAAGAACATGGTGCTGGGCGCGCCGCTGCACAACGCCCGCACTGACACGACGCGCTGGAACGAGAAGCGCAAATTCCACGTCGGGCTGCGCCAGACGCACTACAACATGATGCTGACGGCGGCCAAGCTCAACTGGCACGTGTCGGCCATCGATGGCTTCGAGGGCATGGAAGGCAACGGGCCCAGTTCGGGGACCCCGGTTCCTTCCCGCGTGGCCGTCGCCTCCGCGGATTTCGTGGCCGCGGACCGCATCGCCGCCGAATGCATGAGCATCGATCCCGAGTGGCTGGGCTACCTGAAGTACAGCGGGGAAGCCGGCCTGGGCCAGTTCGACCCGGCCAAAATCGACGTCGTGGGGGCCAAGGTGGCCGACGTGAAGAAGCCGTACCGCATGCACGATACCATCGAGCAGGAGCTGAAATGGCAGGGTCCCATGACCGAGCTGCCCTTCAACCTCGGCTGGACGCATGCCATGGACGACTATCCGCTGGCGTAATTCGCCGTCGCGCTGGATTCGCGGAGCCGCACTTCAGACCGACCACGGGCGCGCGCCGGAGGGCGAATGGGCGCCGGTCTATAATCGAATCAGTGGATCTTGAGAAGTCCCTTCTGCGCAAAGTCGGCGAAGCCATTCACCGCTTCAAAATGATTCGCGACGGCGACCGCGTAGCGGTGGCGCTTTCGGGAGGCAAGGATTCCGCCACCCTGCTCGAAATCCTGCTCCTGCTTCAGAAACGC
>JBEKPK010000317.1:0-6733 GCA_049520795.1 Bryobacteraceae bacterium | reverse complement strand
AAGCCCGGGTCCGAGGTTCCCACACGTATCACGTGACCCTGGATTTCACACCCGAAGATAGCGCGCTCGAGGCTTCGTGCGAGTGCCCGTATTTCGCTTCCGACGGCGCGTGCAAACACTTGTGGGCTACGATTCTGAAGGCCGAAGCGTTGGGCCACCTCTCGGCGGCCGCCGCGGCGCCGGAGTTGTTTCTCGAGTGCGGCTACCTCGATTCGGATGATAATCCGGACTATCTCGACGACGAGGATGAGTACGACGAAGACGAGCCCTTCCCGCGCCGTGAGGTTGCAGTGGTGGTTCCCAAGCCGGCCGCGCCAAAGCCGCCGGCCTGGCTGCAACAAGTCACCGAGATTTCGAGAGGCGGCGCGAAGGAAACCAGCGACGCCCTTGCCTGGCCGGCGAAACGGGAGATCCTTTACTTTGTGGATGTGTCCGGCAGCGCCTCCGCGTTCCACCTGATTCTCGCGCTGGCGTCGCACGACCGCAAGGCCGACGGCGGTTGGTCGCGCCACACGCCGCTCAAACTGAAGCACTCCCAGGTGGCGCAGTTGCCCCTGCCGGAGGACCGCGAAATTCTGGCGGCGCTGGCCGGGGCCAAGCAGTATTACGAGTGGAGCTACTCACAGTCCTATGTGGAGTTCCCGGCGTCCTGTCTGGTCGCGCATCCGCTGGCCGCCACGGTCATGCAGCTTGCGGCCCGCACCGGGCGCTGCTACCTGAGAGGCAGTCCGGGAGCGGAAGCTTTGACCCCGCTGGCCTGGGACGAGGGAGGCCCCTGGCAATTCGGGCTTGAAATGCGCCGGGGCACGACAAAATGGGCGGTCATAGGCGTCCTGCGCCGGGGAGAGGAACGCATGGAGCTATCGGCCCCTGTTCTCGTCACGCAGGGAGGACTGGTTTTCACGAACGGCCGGGTGGCGCCGCTGGCGGAAGACACGCCATTCGAATGGATGTTGCATCTCCGCAAAGCCGGTTCGATCGAGGCGCCGGAAGAGGAGAAGGACGGACTGCTGGCGGCGTTGCTCACGGCGCCCGACATGCCGGCGCTCGAAGTGCCCGAGGAACTGCGCTACGAGGAGGTCACGCCGCGGCCGCGCCCGGCGCTGCGGATTCGCGCCGCCGATCGCGGAAGCACGCGGCTGCGGGCGGCGCTGTCCTTCGATTACGAGGGCCGGCTCGTGCCGGCGCTGGAGGCGGCGCGCGGGTTCTACGACGCCGAGGCGCGCCGGTTTCTGCGCCGCGACGCGAGGGCCGAAAAGGCGGCTTCCACGCTGCTCGAGGAGCTGGGCCTTAAGTTTGAAACCTATCTTTACGGCGCGTTCAGACCGGCCTGGGAAATCGCCCCCACCAAGCTGCCGCGCGTGGTGCGGGCGCTGGTGGAGGCGGGCTGGCATATCGAAGCCGATGGCAAGGTTTTCCGGAAGCCGGGCGCCTTTCACATGGAGGTATCGAGCGGGGTCGACTGGTTCGATTTGCACGGCCAGGTGGACTACGGAGACGGCCACGCGCCCTTCCCCGCGCTGCTCGAAGCGCTGCGCCGCGGCGAGAGCATGGTGCGCCTGGACGACGGATCCTACGGCGTGTTGCCGGAGGAGTGGCTACGCCGGTTCGGCGTGCTGGCCGCGATGGGGACTCCGGATACGGACCACGTCCGCTTCCGGCGGAGCCAGGCAGGGCTCCTCGATGCGCTGCTGGCCACGCAACCGGATGCCCGCTGCGACGAGACCTTCGCGCGCGTCCGCGAAGAGCTGCGGCTGTTTCAGGGCGTGGAGGCGGCCGCGCAGCCCGCGGGATTCGTAGGACAACTGCGCGATTACCAGCGGGAAGGCCTGGGGTGGATGGGTTTCCTCAGCCGCTTCTCGTTCGGCGGGTGCCTGGCCGACGATATGGGCGTCGGCAAAACGGCGCAGGTGCTGGCATTGCTCGAACAGCGCCGCGCACACAAGGCCGCGGGCGAGCGGGTGGCGCCCTCGCTGGTGGTGGTTCCGAAATCCGTCATCTTCAACTGGAAACAGGAGGCGGCGCGCTTCACCCCGCAGCTCCGGGTGCTCGACTACACGGGCATGGAGCGCGACGCCACGGATTTCGCGAGTTACGACCTGATACTCACTACCTACGGAACGCTGCGCCGCGACGTGGTGGATCTCAGGAAAATCGATTTCGACTACGTGGTGCTCGACGAGGCCCAGGCCATCAAGAATGCGGCCACGGAATCGGCCAAGGCCGTGCGCCTGCTTCGCGGAGCGAACCGGCTGGCCCTGAGCGGCACGCCCATCGAGAACCACCTGGGGGAACTCTGGAGCCTGTTTGAGTTTCTCAACCCCGGCATGTTGGGAACGGCCGGCGTGTTCAAGCTGGCCGGCGGTGCGGCCCGGAATCCGGACGAAGAGACGCGCAAGCTGCTGGCCCACGCGGTGCGGCCGTTCCTGCTGCGCCGCACCAAGGAACAGGTGGCGCGCGAGCTGCCGCCCAAGACCGAGCAAACCATCTACTGCGAGATGGAGCCCGCCCAGCGCAGGCTTTACAACGAACTGCGCCAGCACTATCGCAACGCGCTGCTCAAACGGGTGGACCACGAAGGCCTGGCGAAATCGAAGATACAGGTGCTCGAAGCGCTCCTGCGCCTGCGGCAGGCCGCCTGCCATCCCGGCCTGATCGATAAGAAACGCTGCGGCGAGGCCAGCGCCAAGATCGAAGTGCTCCTAGAGCAACTCCGCGAAGTGCTCGACGAAGGGCACAAGGCGCTGGTGTTCTCGCAATTCACCAGCCTACTCGACATCGTGCGCGGCCATTTGGACGAACAGGGCGTGGTATACGAATACCTGGATGGGGCCACGCGCGACCGCCAGGCGCCGGTGGAGCGTTTCCAGAACGACGCGGATTGCCGCCTCTTCCTGATCAGCCTGAAGGCCGGAGGGCTGGGCCTGAACCTCACCGCGGCCGGATACGTGTTTCTGCTGGACCCGTGGTGGA
The DNA here is from genome assembly GCA_049520795.1 of Bryobacteraceae bacterium. Classification (GTDB taxonomy): domain Bacteria; phylum Acidobacteriota; class Terriglobia; order Bryobacterales; family Bryobacteraceae; genus BOG-224. The sequence goes on along the minus strand of JBEKPK010000317.1, from coordinate 3,760 downwards.
ACCCGGCGGTGGAAGCGCAGGCGGTGGACCGCGCGCACCGCATCGGACAAACGCAGCAGGTGTTCGCCTACCGGCTGATTGCGCGCGATACGGTGGAAGAGAAGGTGCTCGAGCTGCAAAACACCAAGCGCGACCTGGCCGCCGCCATCATCACCGCCGATAACAGCCTGATTCGGAATCTGAAGCGGGAAGATCTGGAGTTACTGTTGTCGTAGGATCATGTGTCGGCGTGCTACTATCGCATGATCGGCCCGGCCCTCATGCGGTTGGTCATTCTTCACTATCACATCTTCAAGAACGCCGGCGCGACGTTCCTCGACATACTGGACCATAGCCTCGGCGATCGGTTTGCGAGGCTGGAGACGCCGGCTTATGAAGGAGTGCTCTCCAATAGGGAGCTGGTGCGCTTTTTCAATGCCCGGCCCAGCGTGTGCGCCCTTTCCAGCCATCAGATCCGCCACCCGCTGCCCGAAGCGCCGGGCTACCTGTTCTTCGACGTGTGCTTCCTGCGCGACCCCATCGACCGGATCCGGTCCATCTACACCTACTTCCGTCAGAAACCGATTCCCGGCGTTCCCCTAAGCGATCTCGCCAACCGCGCTACGCTGGGCGATTTCGTGGCCGGCATGATCCGGGACTTTCCGATCTTCGTGAAGAATGTCCAGGTGAACCTGCTGGCCCGCGCCGGCGACTCCGACGAGCCGGGGCCGCGCGATCTCGAGGTGGCCACGGAGCGCATGCTGGCCACATCTTTTCTGGGCGTGGTGGATTGTTTCGACCAGAGCGTGGTGGCGGGAGCATACGCCCTGCGGCGCGTCTTCCCCGAACTCGATTGCAACCGGCCGCCGGTCAACGTTTCGGAGGGGCTGCAGGGCACCCTCGCCAGCAGGACCGAGAAGCTGCGGCAAGCGTGCGGCGAGGAAGTGTACGAGGAGTTATTGCGACTGAACGCGCTCGACCGGCAGCTTGTGGATCGGGCGCGCGCGGAAGTGCTGCGCCGCTTCCGGCAGGCGACGCAACGGACCGCACGGCCGGCCGGGCGGGAGAAGCGGCGCATCCCGGCGTCCGCCGGATTCCCGACCATGGCGCGGCGTTTCGTGAGCCTGGCTCCGTATTGGCGGGAGCTGAGCGGGAGCGCACGGAAAACGCTGTTCGACGCGGACTATTACCGGAGGTCGGCGCCGGAGGGCCGCGCTCATCCGCTGCTCCACTTTCTGGTGCAGGGAGCTTTCCAGGGCCGCCAGCCACACCCCCTGTTCGACCCCGCGTTCTATCTGCGGAAATACCCCGATGTGGCGGCCTCCGGCGCCAACCCGTTGTGCCATTACTTGAAGTACGGCGCTCGGCAGTTGCGCCAGCCGCACCCACTGTTCGACGCCGGTTTCTACCTCGCTCGCAACATCGATGTTCGCGGCTCCGGAATGAATCCGCTGGTCCACTACCTGCGCCACGGGGCCGCGGAAGACCGTAAGCCGATTCCCTGGTTCGACCCCGGCCACTACCGGAAGTCCTGCGCGGAGGCTCCCGAAGGCGGCCAGAACCTGCTGGCGCATTTTCTGGAAAGTGGCGCCGGAGCCGCCAGCCCGCACCCGCTCTTCGATTGCGAAGCTTACCTGGACGCCCATCCCGGCGCCGCGGTCCAAGGTGAAAACCCGCTGCTGCACTATCTGCAGCGGGATGCCGAACGGCCCTCCGGCCCTTTCGACGTCGAATCGGCTGCAATCACGCAGATCGACATCCAGGACGTCCGGGTGACGGTGGTCTCACTCGCCGGGGGCCTGGATTCCAAAACGCCGGAAGAACGCCGCGCCATCCACGAGGGTTGGAAGAGCTGGGCCGCGCAGCAGGGGATGTCCGGCAGCGTGGCGCTGGTGTGGCCGGACGCAAGCGGGGTGGCGCATTGGGTCGCCGAACCGCAGCAGCGGCCTTTTCTGGAGGCGGTGCGGCTGGATCAGGTACGGGCGCAGGGGCAGGGCGACAGTGGTGGCGCCGGGGGGTAAAAAGGGGACGCATTTTCCCGCGCCTTTACCGCTTAAGATCCAGGTCCTTCGTGTGGAACGGTTCCGTGTACCTCATCACCGCGTAGCCACCGATCATCAGAAACCGGACGCTTTCGGTTTCCAATGCGGACAATAGATCTCTCCAGTCGGAGCTGATCTGGTCGATACCCAAGTTCGTAGACACTATATTCGACCGCCATCTCGAGGCCGGCCCGGAAGATAGCTTCATCGCCCTGAGCCTGCCAGAACTGCACATCATAAAGAGCGATCCAGATCTTCGATCCTGCCGGTCCGAACCATCATAGACTCTAGGATACCGCGCAGGCGGGATGAGCGGCCGATCCTAATCCGCCGGAGGCCGGCGCGCCTCAGGCGGTTAGCTGACGTGGGTCTTGCGGGGCCAGCGCCGCCAGTACCTGCGCTGTTCGAGTTACCGTGCAGTATTCGCCGTCCAAATTCGCGAGAGACATCGCGTGGACTTCAGAGGCCGTCCGGAGTTGGCCCGTCCAGTCTGTTCGCGCAAAAGTGAAGCAGCCGTCTTCGACCAGAAACGTGTCGAACCCGAGGTTTCCCGCCATGCGGACCGTGGCCTCCACGGAGTTATTCGTGATCACCCCGGCGACGACGAGCAGGCTCTGCTCCGCGGCGCGCAGCTTCGCTTCGAGGTCCGTGCCGATGAACGCGCTATTGGTCCGCTTGGCTATTACGGTTTCACCGTGCAGAGGCCGCGCTTCAGACTTGAATTCGTTTCCGGGCTGGCCGGGGCGATAATGCGACGCTGTCTCGCTCGAATCGTGACGAACGTGGTAGATCGGCCGCTTCGAAGTCCGCCAGGCCTGAAGCAGCGCAGCGACGTTCTTTTCCGCATCGGGGTTGTTTCGCTGTCCCCAACTCGGATGATCGATGGCCCTTTGGAGATCAATCACGATGAGGGCGGCGTCCCGCGGCAAAGGAGCCGGCAACGAGCGAAGCATGCCTTGATATTATAGTGCCCCGCTATCACGCCCGCCTTGCGCCGGTCAAGCCGAACAGGCGCTTCGGTCCGAAGCGTGGTCAGGGCGCTCAAGAACCTGTCAGCCGGTCGTAATCCGCGTGGGCGCCGATCCAAACCCAGATGATCCTGTCGCCGGCGAGCCTGCCGAGTGCGCGATAGTGGCTTCCGACGCGAATGCTGAAGCGATCTTCACTTCCCTGCAAACGCCGGAAACGCAGGGAAGGATGATTGGGGGTTTGTCGCCACAGACGATAATTCTTGACGGCGAGATCTTGAACTTCAGAGGGCAACGCCAGAAAGAGATCCCAGAATCGCTGGGTGGCGGCGGATTTCACCCTTGAGACGGCCATTCGCGAAGGAGGCCCCTCGCCGATTCGCTTTCGGCTTCGTCAAAGAGGAAATCCAGCCTGCCCGCCAGGGAGTCGGCATCCATCTGCTCGTCCCACCGCTTCTGTTCGCGCGCACGAAACCACTGGACGATGCGCCCGTATTCTTCCGGGGGCAAGCCATCGATGGCGGCCTCGATCTCCTCAACCCGGCTCATGCTTGGAGTCTATCACCAACCCGTATTGGGTTTCAGCCTGTGAGGTTCTTGTGACATGGGCAAGCCAAAGCATGCCCCACCGGGATTATCCGGTACACTGTCATAGGAGCGCCTACGTGAAAATCAGAAAGGCGGTTATTACGGCCGCGGGCGAGCGCCAGCGGGCGCTGCCGCTGCAGACTCTCATCGACCAGGACGGCGAGGAGAAATCGGTCCTCGGCA
>JBEKPK010000316.1:0-6738 GCA_049520795.1 Bryobacteraceae bacterium | reverse complement strand
GATGTCTGGGGAAGCATCCACCGGAGCATCACCGCCAGCGCCAACACCGCTCAATCCATGGCGGCGCTGCTTGAAAACGCCCGCCTGCTCTATCAATCCGAGCTGGCCGAAGACTATTTCCAATTGCACGGCCTCGACGGCGACATCGCGCTGCTACAGCAGACCGTCCAGTCCTACCAGGAGTATCTGACGCTCACCCGCAACCGCTTCGCCGGCGGCGTGGCTTCCGATTCCGATGTGGCGCAGGCCGAAACCCAGCTCTACACTACTCAGGCGCAATTGACCGACGTGGGCGTCCAGCGCGCCCAACTGGAACATGCCATCGCGATTCTGACCGGTAAGCCGCCCATGGGCTTCTCCATCCCGCCCGCGCCCATTCAGGTCTCTCCTCCGCGAATTCCCGTTGGATTGCCTTCGGCTCTCCTGGAACGCCGCCCCGATATCGCCGAAGCCGAGCGCCAGGCCGCCGCCGCCAACCAACAGATCGGCATCGCCAGGGCGGCATTCTATCCGGCCCTGACCTTCGCCGCCTCCGCCGGAGTCCAAACCACCACTTTCCTCGACTGGATCACCTGGCCCAGCCGCTTCTGGACTATCGGACCGCAACTGGCGCAGATCCTGTTTGACGCCGGGAAGCGTACCGCCCAGGTGGAGCAGGCGCAAGCGAGCTACGACGCCACCGCGGCCAATTACCGCCAGACCGTGCTGACCGCTTTCCAGCAGGTGGAAGACAACCTGGCCGCGCTTCGCATCCTGGCCGACGAAGTCGCCGTCCTGGAGCAGGCCGTCAAATCGGCCGAGCGCTCCGTTACGGTCTCCACCGCGCAATACAAAGGTGGAACCGCCGATTACCTGCAGGTGATTACGGTGCAGACGATCGAGTTGCAGGACCGGCGCGCCGCCATCGACGTGCAAACCCGGAGAATGGCTGCCAGCGTGCTTCTGATCGAAGCGCTGGGCGGCGGATGGGACGCCTCGCAACTGCCCACCCCCCAGGATGTGGCCCGCAAGTAGGGGCCGCTATGCGTTTGTCATAAAATAATATCCCAACCGCTCCCTAACGGTCGCGGCTCGCCAAGCTCTTAACGAGCCGGGCCCCGGAGGCGCCCCGTCAGGGAGCGGTTGTCGGCAATTGGACTGGTTATCTCCTGTCAGGCCGTAGGTCTAGCGGCGCTCGTTTCGGTGCGTTTCGCGCGGCATCGCCTTGCCTTGCCGCGGCGCATTCCGCTCCTCCTCCGAGCGCGGATGGAGCGCATGCGCCTCCGCGGGACGCGCGGCGCCCCGCTGGTATCGTTGCACCGAGGGGTAGGGGTGAACGTAGCTTGCCCGGTTAGCCCACGTCCTGCCCCAGCGTGCATTGTTCAGGAATACGGCGTGCCCGCCCCAGTCGAAGTGAATCCCGCCCGCTACCCAGCCCCAGGGCGCGAAGAACCCGCCGAGGGTCACGCCGAAGCCGAAGCGGATCGCTCCGCCCACCACGAAGCCGGGCCGCGGGGCGAAGAACACGATCGCCGGATCGTACCAGGGAACCACCATATAGCCCCAGTTCACGGGAACAATGGTGATATACGGCCCGCCGCTCACCACGACCTGGCCGTTGGTCCTCAAGTACCCATAACGCTGGGCAATGGCTCGTTGCCGCTGCACCGCGTCCATGACGTCCTGTTGCTGGGCCAGGAACGCGTTTCCGAGTTGGGTGGTCCAGTTCATGTCCGCGTTCATCATGTCCAGAACGGAGGGAAATGGGAGCAGCGCTTGCACGCTGGGATCCCAAGGAAGTTGATCCGCGGCGATGGCGTTGGCCAGCGCCTGCCCGCTGAGGTAATGGTGCTGATCCGCCCACTGGGCGGCGGCGGGAACATCGTTGGGGTAGGTCGCCGCGGCCAGGACTTGCGCCAGAAGCGGGTCCGGATAAAGCGCGATGCGTGCCACCAGTTGGTCCAACTGTCCCGGAGCAAACGACGGAGGCGCCTGGGCAAAAGCAGGGGCGGCTACCATCCCCGCCAGAATCGCCAGCGCTACTGGGATGTTTCTCATTCTCTGCATTTTCATCTCCTCACAAACCCGAAGACGGGGCTGCGGCGGCGGACGTTTCCACAACCTTCTCACAGGCCGTTAGGCCTTCCGGAGTCATATTGGCCTAGTAATGCACCCACTTCATCCCGGAAGTCCCTAGCGATTTGGGCGGCGGTGACACTCGTCCCAGCGCGCACCTTCATCAGGCAGTCATGAACGAGCCTATCGATGTATTGGATGAACGATACCCGAACGCCCCCGTACTGGTCGTGTTCGCGCATGAATGAGTCTACCGCGCGCACAGCCTGCGACAGAAACAGCGGAGCGGCATTCCCCGTCGAGACTGCCGACTGTTCAAGGCAAGCTGCAACTTCGGCAGGTTCGGCGCCAGTCAGGCTTTCGAACCCGCCCGATTCAAACCGCCGAAATGCAGCGCTGGCTTCCACTGTCTCCAAATGTGCTGGCTACGCCGCTTCGGCCTCAAGGGTCGCTCGACGGTTCCTCAAATCGGAGAGTTTGAATATACTCCCTAACCTGAGGCCAAACCTGTCTTCGAGAAGCGCAGCAGCGCCCATCTCACGGTCGACCAAGCACATAGCGCCGAGAACTCTCATCCCAGCCGCGATGGCCTTCTCGGCAGCCTGCGCTGTCGAGCCGCCCTTGGTGCAGACGTCGTCGATTATCACGACCCGAAGCCCGTCCGTCTGATCGAGACCCTCGATGAACTTCTGCATTCCGTGTTTCTTTGCCTCTTTCCGGACGATAAAAGCATTGATAAGAGGCTTCTCGTCTAAGCTCTCACGGGCAATCGAGAACGCGATCGGGTCGGCCCCGACGGTCAAGCCCCCGACAGCTTCCGGTTGCCAACCTCGAGACCTCATTTCGCGGATAAACGCCCGACCGATTAGGGGCATCGCCTCGGGCGAGCACGTGGTCAGCTTACCATCCACGTAAACTTCGCTCTTTGTGCCCGATGCGAGTGTGAAGTCGCCAAAGCGCACGGATTTCGCGCACAGCATTTCCTTCAATGAGAGAAGCTCGCCGGAGTGTGACATCGCTAAAGAGTCTCCATTGTACCAACACTCGACGCTGGCGCAATTGCCATTCAGTAGCCTTTGATGTCGAAAGAATCGACTACCACACGACAGGTAGTGCGCTCGATGAAGGACGCGCTACTAATTGTGTACAGCTTACACCAAAAACATCCTTTCTTGCAAATGTTTCGCAAGTGCGGACACAAGCGGCTCCCCTGTCGACCGTGGGCGGCGGCATCCGCCATCCGCGGTAAACACCCAATATCGGTACTCTGGCGCGGCCTAGGCGATTTGGTCCAATTACCCAGTATATTCCCTTGCGGTCGAAGCTCCCGGAGTCGTATCTAATTAAGATATGACGCCGCGTGGAATCCGTACGCCGGGCAATGGGGAGATCGGGAGGCTTTTGTTGGAGGAGTTTCTGCAAGCGGAAGCCATCCTCGCACGGGCTCGCGCGGCGGATCGCATGGCGGCCGAGGAGCGTTACGCGGACACGTGGCGCCGAATCGGCGAGTACGTCGTCTCCGGCACGATCCCGCGCAAGCCGGCTGGATCGGAGGCTCATCCACCATACACCGAAGCGCTGGGGCTGCCGGCCGCCTGAGCACGCGCCGAAGAACCTCTCGCAAGCTTCGGTTCGCCCCGCGGCGCCCCGATTGCTCTTTCTGCGCATTGGCTCCGCTTGCGCGCTGGTATAGACTAGCGATTGGCGCGCCTGGACCGCGCCTGGCAGGGAGAGACTCTCGCAACTGATGAGCACCGCACAGACCAACGTCCTCGCGTTCGACCTGGGAGCTACCAGCGGACGCGCCATCCTCGGCAGCCTGGCCGGCGGGAAACTCAATATCCGGGAGATTCACCGTTTCCCTAACGAAGCCGTGCGCTCGAACGGCGAGCTGCACTGGGACATCCTCCGGCTGTGGCATGAGATGCAGGCGGGCCTGCGCCTGGCCGGGAGCCATGCCGGCCGGCCGGTGGCGAGTATCGGGGTGGATACGTGGGGCGTGGATTACGCGCTGCTGGGCGAGCGCGGCGTGCTGCTCGAAAACCCCTACCACTACCGCGATGCGCGCACCGAGGGCATGGTGGAGAAGGCCTGCGGCGTGGTGGGGGCGGACGGCATCTACGACGCCACCGGCATCCAGTTCATGGCCCTCAACACGCTGTACCAGCTCTACGCCGCGTCGCTCCGGACCCCGCGCCTGCTGGCCGCCGCCGAGGCGCTGGTCACCGTGCCGGACCTCTTGAACTTCTGGCTCACGGGGGTGATCCGGTGCGAATACACCGAAGCCACCACCACCCAGTTCCTGGACCGGCGCACCGGCGCGTGGGCCGCCGGCCTGTTGGCCGATCTGGGCATTCCCACCCATTTTCTACAGCCCATCGTGCAGCCGGGCGCGGCGTTGGGCGGGCTGCGTCCCGAACTCGTCTTCGGGGAAGGCTTGAAGGGCGCGACCGTGATTGCGCCCGCCTGCCACGACACCGGCTCCGCGGTGGCGGCCGTGAAAACCGGCGGCGCCACCGCGTTTATCAGCTCCGGCACGTGGTCCTTGCTGGGAACCGAGATCCCCCAGGCGATTGTCAACGCCGATAGCCGGCGCCTGAATTTCACCAACGAAGGCGGCGTGGGCGGGACCTTCCGCCTGCTCAAGAATATTGCCGGTTTGTGGCTCCTGGAAGGCTGCATCAAGGCCTGGGAGATGGAGGGCCGGAAGTACTCGTATGACGAGCTGCTGGAGACGGCGCAGACAAGGGAGCCGCTGCGCACGCTGATCGACCCGGACGATGCGCTCTTCGGCGCGCCGGAGCATATGCCGCGCGCCATCGCCGCGTTTTGCGCGCGAACCGGACAGCCCGTGCCCGCGACTCCCGGCGATACTACGCGCACCATCCTCGAAAGCCTGGCCTTGAAGTATCGCTACGTCCTGGAGCAGCTCGGCACTATAGCCGGCGTGCGCTTCGAGCGGATTCGCGTGATCGGCGGCGGGTGCCGCAATCGCATGTTGAACCAATTCACCGCCGATGCCACCGGGTGCCAAGTGTTGTCGGGCCCGGCCGAAGCCACGGCGCTCGGCAACATGGCCATGCAACTGGTGGGCATCGGCGCGGTGGCCTCCATCGACGAGGCCCGCGCCCTGATTGAAACTTCGTTCCCGGCGCAGACATACTCGCCGGAGGGAAGCGCCGCCTGGGAACGGGCCTACGCCGCTTTCCAATCGCTTGTGAAGAAACCGCTGTAGGGGCCGGGTATACCCGGCCCGAGGAGAACGCAATGAAGGAAGCAAACATCCTGAAGGCTTACGAGATCGCCAAGGAGCAATTCGCGGGCATCGGAGTGGATACCGAGGCCGCCATGAAGACGCTGGAGACCGTTCCGATTTCCCTGCACTGCTGGCAGGGAGACGACGTGGGCGGCTTCGAAACACCCGGAGCGGAGCTTTCCGGAGGCGGCATTCAGGCCACCGGCAATTATCCGGGGAAGGCGCGCACCATCGGCGAGCTGCGCGCGGATTTCGAAAAAACCGTGAGCGTGCTTCCCGGCAAGCACCGCATCGCCCTGCACGCCTCCTACCTCGATAACGGCGGCAAGTACGTAGAGCGCGACGCCATTGAGCCGCGCCACTTTCAGAGCTGGATCGATTGGGCCAAGGCCAACCGGTTGGGTATCGATTTCAATTCCACGTACTTCTCCCACCCCAAGGCCGCCGACGGCTTCACCCTGAGCCACCCCGACCGGGCCATTCGCGATTTCTGGATCGCGCACGGCGCATTGTGCCGCCAGATCGGCGCCGAAATAGGGCGCCAGCTCGGCTCGCCGGTGGTGACCAACGTCTGGATTCCGGACGGCTATAAGGATATTCCGGTGGACCGCACGGGCCCGCGCGAGCGGCTCACGGATTCGCTCGACAAGATGTTCGCCGAGCCGATTGATCCCCGCTTCCACCTGGACGCCGTGGAGGCGAAGCTGTTCGGGCTCGGCGCCGAGAGCTACACCACCGGCTCGGCCGAATACTACCTGGGCTATGCGATCACGCGCCAGAAGCTGCTGACGCTCGACGCGGGGCACTTCCATCCCACCGAGGTGATCTCGGAGAAAATCTCCTCCGTGCTGCTATTCTGCCCGGGGCTGATGCTGCACGTGAGCCGGCCGGTGCGCTGGGACAGCGACCACGTGGTGATTCTGGACGACGAGCTGCAGGCCATCGCCAGGGAGCTGGTGCGCAGCGGCCACTTGCACGACAAGATCCACATCGGCCTCGACTACTTCGACGCCAGCATCAACCGGGTGGCGGCGTGGGTAATCGGCGCGCGCAACATGATCAAGGCCCTCCTAATAGCGCTGCTCGAGCCCACCGGCGCCATGAAGGAAGCCGAGCTGGAGATGGACTTCACGCGCCGCCTGGTAATGCTCGAAGAGCAGAAGAGCCTGCCGTGGACGGCCGTGTGGGACTACTACTGCGAGAAGATGGGCGTGCCGGTGGGAACGGCGTGGTTCGACGAAATCCGCCGCTACGAAGCGCACACGCAACTACAGCGCGGCGCGGCGGCAGCGGCGTAGCCGCGGCCTTGTGTGGGGCCAAGCCTTCCGGATCGGGTGGAGTGACGGGGATTGCGCCCCGTCACCCTCCCACACCACCGGACGTGCGGTTTTCCGCATCCGGCGGTTGAACCCAGCCGCCTCAGGTCG
>JBEKPK010000315.1:0-6809 GCA_049520795.1 Bryobacteraceae bacterium | reverse complement strand
CTGGCGATGATATCTCTATTTCTATTGGGTTGTGCCCCGGGACCAAATGTAAACTTAAACACTTCTGGTGTTGACGGGAATGTGGCTGGCTTTTGGCGTGGTCTCTGGCATGGTTGCATATGCCCAATTACCTTTGTTATTTCCCTATTCTCTGATTCCGTTTCGTTTTATGAAGTTCATAATAACGGCGGTTGGTATGATTTTGGCTTCCTATTGGGTGTGGGAATGATCTTTGCCTGCCGGTAGCGCGGAGCGGGCGTCTAGGAACTTGTTGAAATAGGCCTCGCGTAGACCACGGACGCTTCAGTAAGTCACCCGGTCAGCATTGAAGGGGGTGATTTTGGTGGTCGGATTGGCCTCAACACCGCCCGGCGGTGTTGAAAAACGCCGTTCTTCGGCGTCCGGCTACACTTCGGCCGTCTGCAACTTCGGGAGACGCCACAGATTGAAGGCCGCCGCAGTCATCATGAGCTGCCACGCGACTTTCGCCAGCCCCCTTAATTTCGTCTTGCGCAGGCCGCCGGTTTGCTTCATCCAGCCGAACACCTTTTCGATCAGCGGTCGTTTGCCCTGGCTGACGGCATAGCTCCCATGCCGTGTGGTCCGACCATCGATGGCGCTGCCGCCACTGCGTTTGGTGTTTTGCGCCACGTGCGGCCGGATGTCCATTTCTCGGACCGTCGCCACGAAGTCCCGCGTGTCATACGCCTTGTCGGCGCCCACGCTCATCGGCCGCGCAATCCCGCGCCGCCGCCGATTGCGCCATTTCCCGTGCAGCATCAGCAATGCCGCGTCGCGCTCAGCGGTGCCGTCGGCTTGCGTGGCCATCGCATCCACGATCAGGCCATGGCGGTTCTCCATCAATACGTGGCCCAGGTACCCGAGTTTAGCCTCCTGCCCATGCCCCTTGCGGTACAGGCGCGCCTCTGGGTCCGTCTTTGATTCATGCGTTTCGTTGCTGCGCCGCTCGCCGCGAAACTGACCGGGGTCGCCATCCCCGCCATCCTTCTTCTGGAAGCTCTTCTGACTGGCCCACGCCTCGATCAGCGTGCCATCCACGCTGAAGTGTTCGTCGGAAAGATGCGGTTTGGCTTGCGCCAGCACTCGCAAGAAGAACTCCCGAGCCACCTCCTGGTTCAGCAGGCGTTCCCGGTTCTTGCTGAACACGGCATGGTTCCAAACCGGCTCGTCCAGTTCCAGCCCTACAAACCAGCGGAACAGCAGGTTGTAGTTCATCTGCTCCATCAGCATCCGTTCGCTGCGCACCGTATAGAAGATCTGGAGCAGAACCGCCCGGAGCAGGCGCTCCGGCGGCACCGACGGGCGGCCCGTCTTCGCGTACAGGCCCTCGAAGTCCTTGGCCATCGTCCGGAGAACTTCGTCCACGGACTTGCGGATCGCCCGCAGCGGGTGGTCCTGCGGAACCCTATCCTCCAAGGAAACGTAGCTGAACATTCCAGACTGCTGCTGATCATCTCCGCGCATAAAAGCAAAGACGACCTGAAATGTTCTCAGGCTACTGCCCTGGGGCGGTTTTTCAACAAGTTCCTAGGCGGCGCCGGCGGATATGCCCTACCCGCGCCGGCAGCCGAACACGCGGAGAGGTTAGTCAGACATTTGCCCCAACTCTGCTGGCATACAGACGTGGCATTCGCTTCTGCGTCCTTCTCGCTGTAGCCCGTCGCCGCCTCATAATGCTGGGCCCCGGCCGCTACCGCCAACGCGGCGCACGTGTACTGGTATCGGAACACGATCTTGCAGTTAGTCCCGATTTTGCCGCAGGAGGCGAGGGCGTCCCGATCGGCCTCCTCCTGAGTCTGCCTGGCCCAGGAGATCCCCTCGGCGCCGTGCGTGCCAAAGGCGACGGCGCCGTAAGGCCTAGGTGGCTCTTTTTTGCAGTTGCTGGCGCAGGTGTCGACGCATCCCTGTCTGACAATTTCAGAAACGCTGCTACAACTGTTCTGGCAACTCTCAAAGCAGGTCTGCCCGCGCGCCAGTTGCTGCGTCAAGCCGAATGTGATGCCAAGCGACAAACCGAAGATCATCCACCGAAGCTTCCAGGCCGCCCTGCCATCGAACGCGCCCGGAGTGGACCGCCGCTTCATGAGAAACCGTCCTTTCGGTACACAGTATAATCCCCCCAAAGGATTTGCGGCGGCGATCATCCGTTATTGCGGACACGCGGGTTCTGCGTTGTTCTTCGATAGGTTCTGTTCTCCTTGTTCCGGTCCGACGGTAGAGGCCGGGCGGCGAGCGAAGTTTCCGGGCTGCGGATTGCCGCGCCGCTGCTTGACTCAGTCTGTGAGCAGATCACGCACAACCAGTAAGTTGGGCAGACGCAGGCGCACGATGCCGCGTTTGAGGCGCCGCCTCATCAGAGCTTCATCTCCCAGCCTTTGCGGACGTAGGGCTTTAGGTAATTGTTCGCTTCGGCGTTATCCAAGCGCATGTTCTTGGCGTCCCACATCAGCTTTTTATTCGGAACGAGCAGCGCTACCCTGCCCAGGATCAGCCACTCGATGTACGGCACGGCAATATCGAAATTGGAGCAGCCAGGCTGCCCGCCCTTGCACGCGCGGACCCAGTCTTGCTGGTGGCTGACGGAACGCGGCAGGATTTGCGGCGGCAACTTGTACTCGGCCCATCGAGAGGCGGGAAGCAGCCAGACGCCTTCGCCGCGATCACAGGTCGCCATGTAGCCCTTGTCGCCCACGAACAACGCGCCATTGCCGGGAACCCTGGTGCGGTCCACCTGCCGGCTCGGAGCAACTCCGCGGCCTGCCGGCGCCGCGCCCGCGGGCGCTCCCGGAATCGCCGGCGCTCCCGCGCGCCCCGCCCCTCCCGGCAGGCCGCGTCCGGCGCCGGTCTGAATGGCGCGTTCCCTGGCGGGCTCCGGCGGCGCGTACCGGCCGCGATCGGTCAGGTTGTCTTCTCGCGGGAGCAATCGCTCGTCGTCGGCCATGCCCGGCGGGTACGGCGCGTCGCCCCGGATGTTCTGATACACGTGGATCGTCACCGGCGGCATGCCCGCGCGCGCGGGAAACTCATATTTGAGGTGGGAGTTGGTGGGCCAGGTCCACTTGCTGACTCCTTTGATCTCGACGCACTCGACGCTGATCGGAGACGTCTCGCTCAGTTTCAGCGCCAGGTTCGCCGGGCCCAGGCAATGGACCAGCCAATCGCCGAGCGACCCGCCGGTTCCGAAATCCAAATACGCGCGCCAGAGCCGGAACTCATTGTGGTTGTAAGGACGCGTGGCTGCCGTCGCCAGCCAAAGATCCCAATCGAGAGCGGCCGGAACCGGCTCGGCGGGAGGCTCGCTCTGGACGTTGTCGCCGCCAATATAGATGCCGCCAGTCCACGCGTGCACTTCCTTAACCACCCCGATATCGCCCGCCCAAAAAATCTCCGCTGCCGTTCGCGTGCCTTCATGCGAGTACCCCTGGTTGCCCATCTGCGTGGCCACTTTGTATTTCGCGGCCGCATCCCGCAACAGGCGCGCCTCCCAGACGGTACGGGTCAGCGGTTTTTCACAGTAGACGTGCTTGCCGTGCTGCATCGCGAACAGCGAGATGGCGGCGTGGCTGTGGTCGGGGGTGCCGATTACAACCGCATCGATGTTCGAGCCTTCCTTCTCGATCATCTTCCGGAAGTCTTTGTAGCGCGGCGCCTTATCGTAGCGGGCGAAGACCCGCGCGGCGTACTCTTCGTTCACGTCGCAGAGCGCGACGATGTTCTCGCTGGTGGCAACGGTGGCGAGATCCTCCGCGCCGCGATTGCCGAAGCCGATGCCAGCTACGTTCAGCTTATCGAGCACGGACTTGAAGCCCGCCTGCTTCAACGACGGCGTGCTGCCAAAGCCTCCTGCCGGAATGGCGCCGGCCAGCAAGCTTCCATAGAAGAAGTACCGTCTGGAAAACCGAGTGTCGCTCATTTAAGCTCCCACGGGTGATTTATGGCCAGTATGCCGCCTCTGTTCCCTTTTGCACGGAAGGCGTGCGGCGAACTCACAGGAGCGAGTGTATCGCCGCGCCCATTGCAAAGCAATACGGCTGCCGACCGAAAACCCGCCTTGACCCTGGGGACTTGAATGTTACAAAGCTACCGATATATGTCCATAACGCTCTCGCGGAGCCGACACCGTCCACTGCCTACTTGAGGGGCGGTTCGTGGACCACTAGGCTTTCGATCGGCACGGCTCCGTTGCCGTCAGGGACAATCTCGACCGTGTGGGCGCCGTTCGACAGTCCTTTGGCCAGCGTCAGGACCGTGACCTTCGATCGGTCCGCACCGGGCGATGGAGCTATAGTCTCGGTGAACAGCGGGATCGCTTCCCAGGTCGCCTCGAACCCTTCCGGGCACGGTTTCTTGGAATAGGACTGCGCCCACGGGATCTTGAAGTCGCGGTGATCGATTACCACCCGGCCCGAGTTCGACACGAAGACGTCCGGATAGGGCGCGCCCCCCGTATAGTCCAGGATGTCCCCGTATTGCCCATACTTGTATTTGGCGCCATCGAATTCGCCGCCGCCGTCGAATCCGGTCTTGGAGCCGTAGACCTTGAAGGTGAAATGCGAGGCGTCCGCATTGATATTCGTTACCACCAGCCTCCATGTTTCCGCGACCAGAGGTCGGCGGTGCGAGACGCGGCGAATGGCCGGCTGCCAGTCGGTTCCAAAAGCGGGAGACGGAATGGTGAACGCCCACAGATCGTTCATGCCCGAGGGAGACTGCCCGTCGATGCGCACCGTGGCCGTGCCCAGGTCTGCGTTTCGAGCGGCGCCTAGAACGCAGTCCACGCGGTTGCCGGTGAACGCCAGTTTCAACGCGCTGTCCCGGCTCTCGCCGATCGCCGAGGAGCCCGCGAAGCGCCACGGTTTTCCCGTGAAGACGGCGCCGTCCGCCGCGCCGTCGTCCGGCTGGCGCTTCGCCTCATAGGTCCGGATGGTCCTCATCCAGTCGTTGGGGATGAGCGGATTGTAGCGGAAATGCCGCAGCAGGATGCCGGCCCATACGCCTCTACCACGCTCGTTGGGATGAACGCTGTCGCTTAGCAATTGTCTCGGCGCGAGATTATTGGCCTTGAGATAGGCCCGCCATTCCTCGCGCACATCGGCCAACTCGCAGTTGTATTGCTGGGCCAGATGGCGTATGGCCGCCGATTCGTTATCCTGGCTCGTAATGCGCCCCGCTTCCTCATCACCCCCGATATGGTGCGTGCAGACCATGATTTCGGCGGTGGTGTAGCGCCGGATATTCTGGAGAATCCTCTCGAACTCGATCAACCCGGCCCCGTAATCGTGCAGAATCACAAGGTCCGGATAGAGCGGATAAATGTCGTTGGCCGCCGAACGGACGAGCTGTGAGGCGGAGAAGCCCGAAATGGACCGGTTCAGAAACGTGATATCGGCATAGGGGAACTTCTCCTTGAGCGCCTGGTCCAGGTTCGCCCGCTTGAGGTTTTCCGTGATGGACTGGCCGTAGACCAGAATCGTGACCGGATACCGCCGTTCCGGGCTGCTGTCGTTCAACAGGGAAACGGTTCTCTGGATGCGCCCGCCGAATAGCTCTTCGTGCGGAGCGGGAGGGAGTTGCGCCACCAGCTTGTCGAACAGGGTGGCGCCCTCCTGAGCTTCGGCCGGCCGCGCCCCGGTTGCGAACATGCAGACCACGGCGGCCACTGCCAGCCGGCCAAAACGGTTTCCAGTGATGTGGGGACAACTCATGACGTCTCCTTCCAGTTTCCGACGCGGCTACGCGGCGAATCCCTAAGGTAGCTCCAGCACAGCCTCCTTCACCACGGAGCGAGCGCTGCCGCGGAGTTGCAACTCGGCGTCGCCCGAGGCGTGGAACACCTTGATGCGGCGGGACTGCGCCAGAGGCTTGCCGTCGAGGCTGCGCAGGGTAAAAAACGGGGCGGCGGCGTAACGGTGGCCGCTCCAGGTCTGGGCGCGGAACGCCACGAACTCGGGGCTCTCGACAAGGAAGCCATAGGCCGGCAGCTCAATTGCGCCTCCCAGCTTCGATTTCCACTGAAACGGCTCATCCCCCATGTTGACCACCACCTCCACGGTTTGCCTGCCATCGCTGAACACGCTCCGCTGCGTCTTGCGGTCGGCGGTGAGAAACTCGTGGCGCGTCATAGGCATCCTGCCAGTGATCTCGTTCAGAGGCGAGAGAACCTCGTGCGTGTTCTTCATGAAACGGTCTGCCGGGTGCATTCCCTGCGCCCAGCCATTTTCGGCGCGCACGAACAAAGCCATGTCTTTGCCGTTGGCCGGCGGAGCGGCCGGCTCCGCGGCCGGGGCGCCCTTCCAGTACAAGTGATTGGGCACGTTGTGGTAGTTCAGCGTCCGGGCCAGGATCATATGATCGAGCACGTACTCGGCCGAGCGCGCCGCTTCATAACTGTACTTGCCGTAGGCGGCGATGGCGTCATGATAGACAAGTTCGAACAACGGGATGGCCACGCCCCCGGTCTCGCTCAACAGGGTTCTGGTGGCGAAACTCGCGCCCGATACCCCGGTGATGCCCTCGAAGTAATCGGCGTGAGGGATGGCCCATTCGCGGCCGTCCTCGCTGCCGAAACTGCCGAACATCTCGCGGGCATAATCGGAAAGGGCCTGTTTCCACTTCACGTCGTCGGCTTTCGTCAGGGGATGCTTGGGGTCGAAGCATTCGTACAGGCCGGCGGCGTAAGTGGTATCGATGAAATACGAGTTGGGTCCCGAGAGCTTCTTCACCGCCGGCAGATTCTCCGGGCGGCGCGCGAGGTCGAGAGCTTTCCGCGAGCAGGTTATATAGGCGCG
>JBEKPK010000314.1:0-8016 GCA_049520795.1 Bryobacteraceae bacterium | reverse complement strand
CTTGCCCAGCGCGCGCGGAGTAGTGAAACCGATTCGAGGCCCCTCCGCCTCGGTCCCGCGAAGGCAGAATGCGGCGAATAGAGGGCACGAGTAACGGGCGCCCTCGTCATAGACTCTTCGGAAATCCTTCGAGCGCAGCAGGCGGACACTTTTCGGAAAACCAGCGATGGAATACTACCTCTCGGAACTGACCGTCAGTTTCTTGCGGCCGCGGGCGCGCCGCCGCGCCAGTACGGCACGGCCATTTTTGGTCTCCATGCGACTGCGGAATCCATGCGTCTTGGCCCGGTGGCGATTGTTCGGTTGAAATGTACGTTTCGGCATTCTAGTCCAAGAATTCAGTATAAACGACCGGGGAAAGCATCGGCAAATCGAAAGGCAGGTCCGTGGGGCGGGATTCATCCTGCCAACCGGCTTTGAGCCGGCATTCTCAAAGCGGTCGTGCATCAGGGATATGGTGGCCGGAAACTACGCCGGATGTGTCATATCGGCCCAGGCATGTGTCAACGGCCCACGGCCGGCGGCGTTTCGATCATCGCCAGCAGCAGGCCAAGCACCACCAGAATCCCAAGTATCGCCGCTATCGGCATATCGACCCTCTCCTATGCCGACCGGTAAAGCAATCGGATGGCCACAATTCCGAGGTTCCGGATTTCGTGGCGCGCTCACTCTTGCCTATCGACGCTCAGCCCGCCAACCGTGCGTCGAGACGAGCGGCGCGCGATAGCCGGACACTCTACCGGGTGTTCAGGTGTGACGGCGTGGCGGCCACTCCTGCCTGCCGCGTCCCGGCTCCTGCCGACGCTTGGCTCCGGTACTTTGTCGGACACGGGTAATTGTGGGGCAAGGCGCTTTCGCCTGCCAACCGGCTTCGGCAGGCGGCGCCCGAGCTTCGCTCGGGTTGACAGGCGGAAGCGCCTGTCCCACATCGGAGGGTAGAGTGTGAGATATGCGCGATAGAGGATGAAAAAGGCCAAGCGCCCCGAAGAGTCGGGGCGCGGCAGGCAAGAGTGCCTGCGCCACGCGGGGGACCGTCCTGTGCGAGGCCCTCAAAAAGCACAAAGGCCGAAACGCCCTGAGGCGTTCCGGCCCATGCGGAAGGCGAAATTAAGACTTACTTCCGGGACCACTTGCGTCCGGACAAACC
Source organism: Bryobacteraceae bacterium (assembly GCA_049520795.1). GTDB lineage: Bacteria > Acidobacteriota > Terriglobia > Bryobacterales > Bryobacteraceae > BOG-224. Next base: position 6,869 of record JBEKPK010000314.1, on the reverse strand, counting down.
GATAGCGAGGAGAACCACCCCCAGCATGTCTGCAGCACTTACGGCCTGGTCCCGTCTGCAGCACTTACGGCCTGGTCCCACCAGGCCGCGCCAAGAAGCCCTATTGGCGGAACAGCTTCTTGCGGCCTAGCACGCCGAGACCCAACAGAGCGCCGCCGATCAGGCTAAGCGTCGCGGGCTCGGGGACGGTGCCGGCGGGCGTGTAGGTGTACGTTATCGTGCCTTCAGCGGATGCCTGGGTCGTCTGGCTGCCGGTCATATTCCCGCCGCCGCCGAGTATGGTCAAGCCACTCAGAGTAGAAACGGGAAGATTCCAGAATCCCGTCCCAACGTAAGATGAGAGACCACTGGTAACGACATCGGTCGCGGAGTTAGTCCCGCTTCCGCTACTGAGGAGGTAGGTCCCCCCAGCCAATATGAGCTGCGAGCCTGTGCCGAAATTGGCGGAGAAGCTGAAGAGCGAGCCCCCAGTAAACTGCGTGGTGGTAGTCCCGCTGGAGGTCTGGGAACTAACGTCGCCGTTATGGAGCGAGATGCTGCCCGAAATGTCGCCCTCAAGGGTGATCGACACCGAAGTCAGCGTACAACCCGGGCAGTTGAAGTCCGGGAAAACTACATTACCATTCAACTCCGTGGCCTGCAGGGCAATGTTCGTTACGGCCGGCGACGTCCCGCTGTTGTACGTGATAATGCTTGCGCTTGCGCTCGCGGCCATCAGGAATAGCGCCACTCCTGCAATCAGGGCAGCGTTCAAAAAACGTCTAATCGTCATAATCTGCTGTCTCCTCAATAAACCTGGGCGAGAGGCTGTCCTAACCCGGCGGGCCGACCAGAAACACATCCTCCGCTGAACTTCGCCTCGCACGAGCGACACTCGCCCGTGGGCCCTACGCCTTCAACTGGTCTTTCCAAGATTACGACATCGAGGTCCCCTAGTCAAGATAATTTCGAGAGAATTCCCGTTCCAAAGTACTATCTAAATTACTGGCTTTTAAGGGGGGAACTCCTGATTTGAGCAAAGCAGTACCAGTACGAAGAACAGACCGGCGGGCCGAGCGCCGGTGCTCTGTGTGGCCGCTCACACTTGCGCCGGCCCTGGGAGCGGCGAGGGCCCCAAACGTGAAGCTGGCGGAGCGATTCCCCTCTTCCGTGGCGCAGACGCGGGCGTCCGCGCCAATCGGGGAGTGAGGTGCGAGACGTGTGGGGCAGCCAATCCTGGCTGCCGCCGGCTTTCAGCCGGCGTTTGCCGTGTGAGCGGATGCGAAAGAGCCGCCTAAAGGCGGCTGCAGGCAAGATTGCCTGCCCCACACTTCGCCGAAATTGAGTGCGGAGTCCAGGTTGAGCGCGAAAACGTCCGGAACAGCGCGATCTGTCCCGCCTGTTACCCTTCTTTGGGCCGTCCCGTCCCATGCACCATCTTCTGGAAATGGGGATATGCATCGGGACCGTTGGCTTCCATCCTTTTGATGAATGCGTTGCCCACAATTTCCAGGTTGTGCCAGTAGCGAGGGTTCTTGACGAGTTCGCGATAGGCGGGGGCCAGCGCCCGTACCCGTTCCCAGACGAACAGCAGCTCGCCATTGCTCTCAAAGAAGAGCTCCTGATTGAGTACTCCCGAGGTCACGAAAGAGGCGGCCATGTCCCAATAGCTCAGTACCATGCGCATGTAGGCGTTCTCCTGGCTGCCCATGGGCGCGAGGCGTTGCACATCCTCTACAGATGTCGGAGTGAAATTAGCGGAGAACCACTCGCGGGCTTTTCGCAGTTTCTCCTCCCGGCGCAGTTCAAAAAGCCGCAGGATCAGGTTGGCATCGTCATAGGTGGCTTGAGTTGGCATAGGGCAATTATACCCGGCGGGCGCCAGACTCTGAGTGAATGCGCGCACCAAACGAGGCGCCGACGTGGGGTCAAGCCCGGAGGCTTGACCCTGGAGTTTTCTATGTTCTTGGTGAGATCTCCGCGCCTTGCGGCCACCGTCCATTTGGAGTTGTCCACTGCCTAGCCCGGAGGGCGACAGATTAGCCCACGGCGCAAGCCGTGGGAGCAGGCCAGCCAGCCGCCTAGCCCCGGAACGGGGCGTAAGGCCAGAAAACCACCTTTCGCCCCGTTCCGGGGCTCGCGTTCTCACGTGCGATTCCCCACGGCTCACGCCGTGGGCTAGCGCTTCGCCCTCGGGGCTTCGGAAATGCACAAACTCCAGGGATAAGCCAGGAGGCTCGACCCCACATCGCGAGCCCAGACCCCGTTACCCAATTCAGCGGGCGGCCATCAGGGCTCGCAGCCTGCGGGCGCGTTCGGGGGCTCGCAACTGACGCAGGGCCTTGGCTTCAATCTGGCGAATGCGCTCGCGGGTGACGTCGAACTCCTGTCCGATTTCCTCGAGTGTATGTTCCCGCTCACACCCGATGCCGAAACGCATCCGGATGACCTTCTCTTCCTTCGGGGAGAGCGTCTTCAAGATGCCGGCCGTCTCGTCGCGGACGTTGGATTCGATTACCGCGTCCACCGGGGAACCAACCCAGCGATCCTCGATGAGATCGCCCAGCGCCGATTCGCCATCCCGGCCGACGGGGGTCTCGAGTGAAACGGGGTCCCTGGAAATGGTCTTGAGTTTCTGAACTTTCTCGACCGGAATTTCCATGCGGTGGCCAATTTCGTCATTCGTAGGAGTTCGGCCAAGTTCCTTTTCCAGCTCGCGCGTGGCCCGCAGGAATTTGTTCATGCTTTCGTTCATGTGGACCGGGATCCGAATAGTCCTGGACTGATCCGCAATGGCGCGCGTGATGGCCTGCCGAATCCACCAGGTGGCGTAGGTGGAGAATTTGTAGCCGCGGCGGTATTCGAACTTGTCGGCCGCGCGCATCAGGCCGATGTTGCCTTCCTGAATCAGGTCGAGCAGATGCAGGCCGCGGTTGACGTATTTCTTGGCTACCGACACCACCAGGCGGAGGTTGGCCTCTACTAAATCCTTCTTGGCTCGTTCGGCTTCGGCTTCCCCGTGGCGAATCACGGTCAGCGTATGCTTGAGTTCCGGCAGGGTGGCGCCAGCCAGGCCTTCGCGCTTCTTCAATTCGCGCTTCAGATCCCGCAGGCGCTGCTGGGTAGCCACATTGGCCCGCAACTCCAGCTTCCGGATCTCGCCGTCCAGATGGCTGATTTCGTCGACCGTGCGCTCAATTTCGCGCGTAAACTCCTTCCATCGGTTCACTTTGAAGGGAACCCGGCGGATGGCCAGGGAAGTCTCCACCTTGGCGCGATTCAGCCTGGCGCAGAGCCGCTTGCGGGGCCGCCTGTTGGCTACCGGAGTGACCATGACTTTGTCCTCCAGTTGCTGCATCTTCTTGTGCAGAACCACCACGTCCGTGAAGTGTCTGGCGGCTTCGGTGCGCACCTGCACATCGGCGGGAGAGCCTTCCTCGACGTCTCCCAGATCCACCACGCCCTCCAACTCGGCGGCGCCCTTGCGCAGTTGCTCGGAGATGTCGAGGACCACGTGCTGCACCACGGCCGAGCGGCTGATGGCCTTTTGCATCCGCATCTTACCCCGCTCCATGCGGCGCGCCAGATCCACTTCGCCTTCGCGAGTTAGCAGCGGAACGGCGCCCATCTCGCGCAGGTAGACACGGACCGGGTCGTCCGTGTAGATGGATTCCTCCACTACCGGCGGATGGAGGAAATCGGCCTCGTGCGCGGCTTCGGGGTCGAAGAATTTGGCTTCGTCCTCGAAATTCAGCCCCAGATTTTCAGGAGTGTCGGCTAAGAAATGATCTTCGAAATGGTCCACTAAGACTCACCTCCTCCCTGCACACGCGACTGCTTACATCGAATGTCCGGGAAACGGGGTATTACCTGAAAAAACTTCGACGCGCTGGTCCAGCCCCAACTGTCGAAGAAAACGGCTGCATTCGGGGTTCGACGTCCGTTTGATGATACCATCATTCCCCCCCAAAGTTAAGCCCTATTTTAAGAGATGCCTTACAGGTGTTAAGGTTACATGGATCTTGCGCGTGCGCCCTCCAGTTAGGGCGGCGGGCCGGACGGCATGGCCGGAGGCAGGCGCTCCCTACCGAACAACAACGCCAAATTGCGCTCGGAAACCCGGCCACTTTTTAAGAATGACGGCCAAACGTCCCATTTTGTTACCGGGCGCTTCCGATACGTCAGGTCAACTTCTTCAGTTCGTTGAAGAAAGCCTGCTCATCCTGGAAATCGCGATAAACCGAGGCGAATCGCACGTAGGCGATCTTGTCCAGATCCCGCAGGCTTTCCATGAGGAATTCTCCTATTTCTGTAGTAGATATTTCCCGATCCAGAGAGTCGCTCACCCTGGATTCCACCTGATTGACCAGATCGGCCAGCTTGCCCATGCTGACTGGTCGCTTTTCACAGGCTTTCAGGAGACCCGCGAGCACCTTCTGGCGATCGAACTTCTCGCGCCGGCCGTCTTTCTTGATGGCCATGTAGGGGACTTCGTCGATCCGCTCGTAGGTAGTGAACCGCCGTTCGCATGCCAGACACTCCCGGCGGCGGCGAATGGCGTCGCCTTCCTTGCTCTCCCTGGAGTCCACTACCTTGTCTTCTAAGTGATTGCAAAAAGGGCACTTCATAGTCTTGGCCTCAGGAGCGACGCGGCACCTATACTACTAATATAGTATTTAGCCCGGGCTTCGACAGCGGAGACGCGGAGACGCGGGGAACAGGACAAGTCCTTCCCACGGCTGCATCCTCTCTGAACCTCTCCGCGTCTCCGTGTCTCCGCGTCAAAACATCCTTCCCCTTCCCTCTGAATTTTCCGCGTCTCCGCGTCGATTTGCGAAATCCTGAAATATGGAAGCTCTCCGCGTCTCCCCCGAAAAACTGAACCTATCATGATAAAGCCTCGTTTCTCCATTTTGTAAGGACCAAGCGCAATGGCGACCGTGATGATAGGGTTCGGCGAAATCCCCAACGCGGCCGGCGGCGCGTCCGAATCGCGATGGACGGGTTTTCGCGGGGCGCGCAATCTGGTAGAACGTTCCTTGGACCCGGACCGCACTCTGACCGCCAGATGCCTGAACGGCGACGAAACCGCCTGGGAGGATCTGGTGCGGCTGCACACCCGGCAGGTCTACGGGCTGTGCTTTCGCTTCACGGGAAGCGGGGCGCAGGCGCAGGATCTGACGCAGGAGGTGTTTCTCCGGGTATTCCGGACTTTGCGCACCTTCCGGATAGCCGAAGGGTCGTTCGCCGCCTGGCTGGCGCGGGTCACCCGTAACCTTCTGATCGATCACTATCGTCGCACTCGTCAGGATCGCGCCACCGATTCCATTGAAGACCAGCTTCCCATGCTGGAAGGATTTGGCGCGTCGGTTTCCACGCGTCCGGACCGGGCGCTGGCCGGAAGGGAAGCGAGCGAGATCTTGCAGGCCACCTTGCAACGGCTGTCGCCGGAGTTGCGCGAGGCCGTGATCCTGCGCGACTTGCAGGAGATGGAATACCGGGAAATCGCCCAGGTATTGGCGATCCCCGAAGGCACGGTAAAATCGCGAATCAATCGGGGCAGGGCCGAACTGGCCCGCCTGCTGCGCAAGCAGAAGCTGGCGATATGAACTGCGCGGACCTGGAAATATCGATCTGCGACTACGTGGACGGAGCGCTTTCGGAGGCCGAAAGGGCCGAAGTCGCGCGTCACCTGGCGCAGTGTCCGGGTTGCGCCGAACTGGCGCGCGACTCCGCGGCCGCGGTGGCGTTCCTGGAACGGGCGGAGGGCGTGGAGCCGCCGCCGGAGCTGATCACGCGCATCCTGTTCGATGCGCCCTGGAGCAAGGGAAAAGCCAGGCCGGCGCGGTGGCGCGATTGGCTGGCCGCGGCTCTAAGCCCGATTCGGCAGCCCAAGTTCGCCATGGGGATGGCCATGACCATCCTTTCGCTCTCGATGCTATTCCGGTTCGTTTCGCCGGCCCCGCTGAGCGCCAAGGATTGGCGGCCCGCGGCCATACGGGATTCGATCCGCAACCAGGCGCAGTACGCCTGGACGCGGGGCGTCAAGTTTTACGAAAACCTGAAGATCGTGTATCAGATACAGACCACGCTGCGCCAATGGCAGCAGCAGGATGAAGAGCAGCATCCCACCGCGGACAATAATGTGGACGGGCGCAAGCTGCCGGTGAGGACGCCGGGCCAAAATGAGCCCGGCCGAGCGTCGCCTTCGGACTCGACGGGGGAAACACCTTAAGGGGATACGCATGAACTGTCAGAATCACCCTGAAATTCCGGCTACGGCATACTGCCGCACGTGCGGCAAGCCGGTTTGTGAAGAATGCCGCCGCGACGCTTACGGGACGGTATTCTGCGCGGAGCACGCACCCGCTTCGGCCGCAAGCATGCCTCCTCCGCCTGCTGGACCGCGCCCGCCCGCCGGGTACGTGTACTCCGACGTTTCTCCCGGTCTGGCTTTCTTTCTCGGCTGGATTCCCGGCGTGGGGGCCATTTACAACGGCCAATACGCCAAGGGCCTGGTTCACGCCGTGATCTTCGGCGTGTTTTGCAGCATTCTGGATTCGAACACGCGCGGCCTGGAGCCGCTGTTCGGAATCCTGCTGTGCGCCTGGATGTTTTACATGGCCTTCGAGGCCTATCACACCGCCGTAAAGCGCCGCAACGGCGAACCGGTGGACGAATACTCGAGTCTGCTGAACCTGCGTTCGCGACACCAGGTTCCGGTAGCGGGAGTGGTGCTGATCTGCCTGGGGATCGCGCTTCTGTTGCACACGCTCGATGTGGTTGACTTCTCGCGCGTGCTGGAGTACTGGCCGGTGCTGCTGATCCTGGCGGGGGCCTACCTGTTGTACAGCCGTTTCACCGGCCAGGACGCCGCGCCGAAGGAGATG
>JBEKPK010000313.1:0-6858 GCA_049520795.1 Bryobacteraceae bacterium | reverse complement strand
CGTGGTTGTGCGCCACCTGCAATTTGCCCAGTTCGCACCAGGCTAGAGCGAAGCCGGGATCCAGTTTGACGGCCTCGCGCAGGCTGTCCATGGCCTCCTCGAATTTCTTTTCTTTGGCCAGTTCCAGGCCCTTTTGGAGAGCCTTGCGGGCCGGCTTGGGCGCCTTCAGGGTGGTGGCCGCTACCGTCGTTTCCTCCCCTTTGACGAGGCGATGCAGCAGGATGACGCCCAGGTCCGGGTCAGCCTGCGCATCGTGATCGCGCAGGTTCACGGTTTGCGATCGGTAGCCGCCCAACCGGGCCCTCAATTCGCAACTGGCGAAACGACTGCCGAAATTGAGGCCCGCGCCGGCCTCCCCCATCGATGCCATGTCCGCGGCTCCCGCGATCGTCCCTGGCGGGGACATCTGGCCGAAGCTGCCCGCCCTTTGGCTGGCGTCCGCCACACCCTCGGCGGTCTGCCCCAACCGAATCGAAAAGTAACCCTGGCCGTTGGTGTAGCCTTCCGAATGGGAAGCGCCGTTACACACGAGTTCGATTACCACGAGCGCCGGCGGCGGAGTGCCCTCCTCCAGCATCACGCGGCCGCGAACAGCCACCGGGCGCGCCAGGTCCTGGGCCGCCTTGCAGGCTTCGCTGCTGGTCCCGTCCGACCCGGCTTCCGTGCAGGCGCTGTTGGTCGATGTGATTTGGCCGAACGCTGGCAGCAACAGAATCGCGGCTATGGCTCGCGAGATCCCCCGGACCCAATGGCGAGGCGACATGAACGACCTCCGATTCCGCGGAATAGAATTTACGCTACCACCATTTTGCCCACGCCATCCGCGTAACTTTCGGCGATTTGGAATGCTTCCGCTATCTTCTCGAGCGGGCGCGTGTGCGTCACCAGGGGAGCGAACAGGGCCGCATGTTCGGTCAGCAACTCGAGCGCGGCCTCTGGCTCGTGGTTCGAGCGGCGCACCGAGAACAATGCCACTTCCTTGCGGCGCAGGGGTGAAGTTTCGAGGGGAACCATCACCTCCGAGTGGATGCCGGTAAGCACCACGCGCCCGCCATTGCGCACGCAGTGGATGGCCTGGTTAGTGGTCTGGGCGCGGGCCGCGCAGTCGATCGCGCAATCCACGCCGCGGCCGCCGTTATCGGCGCGGATCTGGCGAGCGGCATCCGTCGCGCCCGGGTCCAACGCCTCATCGGCGCCCATGAGCCGGGCCAATTCGCGGCGGTGAGCCACCGGTTCCACCGCCCAGATGCGGCTCGCGCCCGCCAGCTTCAGGCAGGCCACCGTCAGCAGGCCGATCGGCCCGGCCCCGAACACCACGGCGTTTTCGCCGATTGCGATGGCGGCGAACTGCATGGAATGCAGCGCCACCGCCAGCGGCTCTACCACGGTTGCGGCTTCCATGGACATGGCGCGAGGAATGCCCATCAGGTTGGCCGCCGGCAGGTCCACGTATTCGCGGAAAAAGCCCGCGTGGCCGGGGGTGCTCAGAAAACGGATGTTGGCGCAAATGTTGTGGCGTCCAGAGCGGCAGGCTTCGCAGTGGTAGCAATACAGCGCGGGCTCCAGGGCCGCGCGGTCTCCCGGCGACCAGCCGGTCGCCCCGGCGCCCGCGGCCGCCACCACGCCGGCCGGCTCGTGCCCCAGCACCATGGGGTAGTCGCAAGGCGTGTCGCCCACTGCCCCTTCGGAGTAGGAATGCAGGTCAGAGCCGCAGATTCCCACCGCTTGCACGCGCACGCGAACCTCCCCGGGCTGAAGATCCGGCATGGGGCGTTCCACGAATCGAAATTCCCGAGGGGCGACGAGTTCGGCGACGAGCATACAGGACCATTGTAAGATAACCTTTAGATGCTCCAATTCCGCGAGTTCGAAGCCGGCCCGGATCCGTTCGGCCGCACGTTCCAGGTGATGTTCCAATGGCTGCAAACCGCCATTTCGCTGCGCCATGCGGACTCCATCGACGTGAAGTTCCTCCTGGTGGACGAATCCGGCGCCCGAACCGAAAAGACGGTTGCCCTGCCTCACCCCGACGTAATCCGCGTTGCCGCCGAAATCGGCCGCGCGGTGGACGATGCATGGTGCGCGCGCCTGGCGGAGCTGCACGTGCAGCGTCTGGTCCGGAGCGGCGAAGACATGGAGAAGGATTTGGTTACGGTCCCCCGCGAGGACCTCGGGCGCTACGCCGCCGAATTGGCGTGCATGGAGCGAGGCGAAACGGGCGCGGGCTGAGCCTAAGCGCCTGATAGGAAATAGTCAGTCCAATTGCCGGCAACCGCTCCCTAACGGTCGCGGCTCGTTAAGAGCCTGGCGAGCCGCGACCGTCAGGGAGCGGTTGGGATGGTTATTCTATGACAAGCCCTAACAGGTTGCTGAAAAAGGGTATTTCGACGCCCAGAATGACCTAATTCCGCACTCCGTCGAACGTAGAATCAACAACTTGCGGACGTTAGTAAGTGCTGTTCTAAGTGGTCCAGGGTTCTTTCAGCACCCTGCTAAGCGCATCCCCGGGGCCGGGCCTGCCCGTTCCCTACGGATTTCAGATCTTATGTTACGGTTTAGTGACAAGAACGTTTTACGGTGAAGCATCGCTCAATCCTAACTGAAATGTAACTGGGTTGTAACATGAAGCGCGCTGATCCCGATGCGTCCGGCGGTATCATTGAAATATGGACATAGACGATTCGCTCAACACTGCGGTAGTTGTCGGCGATGACCGCGGAGCTGTCATGCAAGAAGTTTCGTCCACGCTGGAGAAGGTCGGATTCGTAGTTGTGACGGCGCCGAACGGTCAAGCGGCGCTGGATCTCTGCCGCGAGCAGCATCGACCGGTGGACCTGGCCGTAATCGATACAGCGGCGGCGGGAATCAGACCGCTCGAGGTGGAGGAGCAGTTGCACGAGATGTCCCCGAGCGTCCGCGTGTTATTCCTTTCCGATGACAACGCCGAGATGATTCCGAAATCGCTGGGGCAAACGCGCCAGTCCTTGCGGCAGCCCTTCCGGCGATGTCAGTTTCTGGGACAGGTTCTCGATATGATGGCGCAGCCGAGAGCTGCGAGCGCCTGACCCAGTCAGACCTGTTCAGCCTCTTCGGCATGATGCCGGACGTCGATCCCCTTGATCAGGAAGACCACGTCCTCGGCGATATTGGTACAGTGGTCGCCGATGCGCTCCAGGTTGCGGGCCACGAAAATCAAATCCACGGCCGCCGGCACCACGCCCGGATCGCGCTGCATGGTCCCCAGTAACTCCGCGTAAACGGCGTCCCGCAGACGGTCCACCTCGTTATCCGCCAGAAGCACCGAGCGGGCGAGGGTTTCATCCCCGTTCACAAATGCGTCCAGGCACTTGAGGAGCATGGATTGGACCATGGAGGCCATGCTGGGAATATCCACCATGGGCTCGACCAGCGGATGATGCATGAGGGAAAGCGACCGCTCGGCGATGTGCTGGGCGAGATCGCCGATGCGCTCCAGATCGGTATTGATTTTGAGGGCGGAAGTCAGGAAACGCAGATCCCTGGCAACCGGCTGCCGGAGGGCCAGGAGCCGCGTCGCCATGCCGTCGATTTCCATCTCCATCCGGTTGATGGTCGGCTCGTCCCGAATCACCTGCTCGGCGAGTTCCTTGTTCTGATCCACCAGGGAGCGGACGCTGCGGCTGATGGCCGACTCCACCAGTCCACCCATCTCCAGCAGCTTGCCATTCAGTTCTTCGAGTTCAGCGGTAAAATGACGCAACAATTCTGCCTTCCTTCCCGGACTGGCCGCGCCTTTGCGGCCGCATCTCGAACCCGTTCCGCGCTACCCAAATCTTCCGGTGATGTAATCTTCCGTCTGCTTGCGCGCCGGGTTCTTGAAAATTACGTCCGTCTTGTCGAATTCGATCAGGCGGCCAAGCAGGAAGAACCCCGTGAAATCGGCCACTCGCGCCGCCTGCTGCATGTTGTGGGTCACGATGACCATGGTGCATTGATCCTTCAGCCCGAACATGAGCTCTTCGATCTTAGCAGTAGCGATGGGGTCGAGGGCGGAGCAGGGCTCGTCGAGCAGCAGCACCTCCGGATCCACGGCCAGCGCCCGGGCGATGCACAGACGCTGCTGCTGCCCGCCGGAAAGCGCGTAGGCCGATTCGTGCAGCTTATCCTTCACTTCCTCCCACAGCGCGGCCCGCTTCAGACTGTGCTCCACTCGGTCGCGCATCTCGCCGCGGGACGCCATGCCGTTGATGCGCAGCCCATAGGCGATATTGTCGAAGATGGATTTGGGAAACGGATTGGGCCGCTGGAAGACCATGCCCACGCGCCGGCGCAGGTTGGTAACGTCCAGGGTGCGAACATCTTCGTCGTCCAGCAGGACTTGTCCTTCCATGCGGCCGCTGCGGATGGTGTCGTTGATGCGGTTCAGGTTTCGGAGAAAGGTCGATTTACCGCAACCCGAGGGACCGATCAGCGCCGTGATCCGGCTGGTCTGCATGTCGAGCGAAATGTCAAACAGCGCCTGCGAGGAACCATAGTAGAAACTGACGTTGCTGGCCCGCAACTTGGGGCCGGGTTGTGGAACGGGAGTCGGCAATTTTGCCCCCTTTTGCCTCTCAATCGCCTCGTCTTCCGACGCGAATTCGGGTGCTGTGTTCATCGGGATCTCGCTGTTAACCTCGGGGAACGGAAATACCTCGCGCCAGCACCAGACGAGCCGCAATATTGGCCACCAAGACCATGCCGATCAGCACCAGTCCCGCCGCCCAGGCCTGGCGATGCCAATCGTCGTAAGGGGCGATCGCATGGCTGTAAATCATGACCGGCAAGGAAGCGGTCGGCTGGGTTATTCCTCCGCCCCAAAACTGATTGTTGAACGCCGTAAAGAGCAGAGGCGCGGACTCGCCGGCAATGCGCGCGACGCCGAGGATCATGCCGGTCATAATCCCCTTGCTGCCGGCGGGCACTACCACCGTGGCGATGGTCTTCCACTTATTCGCTCCTAACGCCAGCGCGGCCTCGCGGAGCGAAAGCGGGACCTCTCTCAGAAACTGCTCTGTCTGGCGGGTCACGATAGGGATCAGCATTACGGCGAGGGCAATCGACCCGGCCAAACCGGAGAACGACCTCGTAGGAACCACCACCAGGCTCCAAGCCAGCAGTCCTACTACTATGGAGGGAATTCCGTTCAGCAGATCGGCAACGTAACGGACCAGCGGACAGAACATCTTGTCTTCGAACTCAGACAGGTAGATGCCCGCGAGAAACCCGACCGGAAGCCCAATCAGAGCCGCCACGCCGACAATCTCCACGCTTCCGACAATCGCGTTGGCCATGCCGCCGCCGATTTCGCCCGGCGGAAGCGGCAGCTTGGTGAAGAAATTCCAATCCAGCGAGCGGCCGCCGTAATAGACCAGGTATCCGAGTATGAGGAAGAGACTGGAGACGGCGAGCGCAGTGAAGACCGCGGTCACGCTGAGCATCACGGCGTTGACGGATTTGCGCCACAGTAAATTCCCGCTCATCATCTCTTGGAGCCCTTCTTGGTAGTCGCCACGATCATCAGCCGCGCCATGCCATTGATGACGATCGTGAGCAGAAAGAGGACCAGCCCGAGCTCAATCAGGGCGGACTGATAGACTCGCCCGGTCGCCTCGGAGAACTCGTTGGCGATCACGGCCGCAATCGAATAACCCGGAGCGAATAGGGAGGCGGCGATCTTGGGGTCGTTGCCGATCACCATGGTGACCGCCATCGTCTCGCCCAAAGCGCGTGCCAGACCGAGGAAGATGGACCCCAGAATCCCCAGCTTGGCGTACGGAACGACGATCTGCCAGGTGCTCTCCCAACGGGTGGCCCCCAACGCGAGCGCGGCTTCTCTTTGCTCTCGCGGCACAGCCAGAAGGGCCTCTCGCGATACGGAAATGATGAAGGGCACGGTCATGACCGACAGAACCATGCCGGCGGTGAGGAGCCCGAAGCCATAAACGGGACCCTTGAACCACGGCAGAAACCCGAGTGTCGACTTTAGGAACGGCTCACCGTAGTCTCGCATCAGCGGAACTATGGTGAAAAGAGCTAGCAGGCCGTAGATGACGCTTGGAATCGCGGCCAGAAGCTCGATCAGAAAGGTCAGCATGTTGGAAATGCGGGCGGGCGCCAATTCCGAGAGGAAGATTGCGGAGCCCAGCCCCAAAGGCACGGAGATCAGAAGCGCCAGGATTGAGGTGATGACGGTGCCATATACAAACGGCAGGGCGCCGAATTGTTCCGTGACCGGGTCCCATGTGGTCGTAAACAGGAAAGCGAGGCCGAACTTATGGCGCGTCGGCGCCGATTGGGACCACAACTGCCACACCAGCAGGAAGGTGATGAGAATAATACTGGCTGCAAAAGCGAGCGTGATCAGACGGGCGGCAATGTCGCCCGTCTGAGCCGCGCGCCGCCGGATGGCTGGCGTGTCCGTAGCTGCCGGAGTCATATTCCCACGTCGCGTCCGCGATTACTGAATCTTCGCGATCTGCTTGACTTCCTTGGCGATCACTTCTTTGGGCAGCGAAGCATAGGAGAGACCGGCTGCGTACTTTTGACCATCAGCCAGCATCCACTGCAAGAACGCTTTGATTGTCTTGGCTTTGGCCGCATCCGGAATGTGGCTGGGGATCAGGAGCCAGGTGAAAGTAGAGATGGGGTACGCGTCCCTCCCTGCGGCGTTGACGATCGAAACGCGGAAATCGTCCGGCATGTTCTTGGCTGCCGCCGCGGCCGCTTCCGTAACCGTGTTGAAGTCGGCTTTGACGAAGCTGCCGGATGCGTTCTTCACGCTGCCGTAGGCCATCTTGTTCTGAACGGCATAGATCAGTTCCACGTAGCCTATCGAGT
>JBEKPK010000312.1:0-6880 GCA_049520795.1 Bryobacteraceae bacterium | reverse complement strand
CCGTCGTGGGTCAGTCCGATAGCGGTGCGGGCGTTCAGTGCGCCGTACCAGGATTTCGAGTTGGAGTAGCCGCCGGGCCCGCCTGGGGTCAGCAGTCCGCCGGGATGGGTTGCGTCCGCGTAGAACGGGATGGTCTTTACACCCTCGGTGATGATCTGCGCCGATCCCGCGACGGCGGTCCATAAGGGCGTGTCCTCCGTTACGTGTTTTCCATCCGCGAAAGCCGGATCGCGGTGCACGATCCCCGCCAGATTCGTGGGGCCGATATTCAAGGCGGGAGCATCGCGCACGATGGCGTACGACTGCTCTGGCGTCTCGAATCCCGAATAGACGATCCCTTCAGATGCCGCGAAGCCAACCAGCAAGGCATCGGGGCCGGGCGACGGAAAAGGCAGGAAGAAATGGGCGTTTACGGCGATCTGCGCATGTTCCTGTCTCAGAAATTCGAGCGTGGTCCGGCGAACCGTCTCAAGCGCGCCGCCAGGCGCGGTGAGCTTGAGTCGGATGCCTGGCGCGCGCAGGTCAACCAGCACGATCTGCATGTGGATCTCACGCGGTTGAGCCTCGGAACGGGTGATCCACGTGACTCCCTGAAACGGTTTCTGTACGAGCTCAGCCGCAGGGATGGCGCCGGACAGCGCAAGAAGCGCCAGTAGGGCGACCATGATGCGAATTTGTGGAAATGCTATTGCGCCCTGCCTTAGCCGTTGAGCCATTCATATACTGTAATTCCACGCTTCCGGAGCCGGAAGCGCAGATTGGAGATATGCTGGACAGGACCCGCGGAAGTCCAAAATGGAGATTCGGGTTGAAAGGAGTGCTCCCGATGTTGGATGCCGCATTCACAGGGCGAGAGCTGATCGGGACCGGTGGAGCAGCCGAGATGATGCGGGATTTGCGCTCGACCGGAACCTTCGCCTACTCGACAGATAGCCTTGGCAGCTATGGGGCACTCGATCCGCGAGGAGCCCGATATCCGCCAATATCGGAAGCCATTCTCGGGCTAAACGAGCCGGCATGGCGGGCACTCGGCACGCCAAACCGCCCTTCAGGAACGGACTGGATGAGCCGACGGATACCATCGATGTGAAGATCCTGGAGGACTGCACAGCGACCGCTTGATGGCTGGCGACCCATATCGCTACGTCCACAATCCGCTTTACCTGGGTGCGGTCCTGCTCGCCCTTGGGCTTGGGACCATGGCCAGCCGCTTTGGTTTTGCCATCACCGTAGCGGGAATACCCGTCATCGTCTATCGCCTGATCTTGCGTGAGGAAGCGGGCCTGCTGGCATCGCAGGGCGAAAGCTACCGCGAGTACTTCAGGGCGGTCCCGCGCCTAATACCTGCTCTGCACCCGCCCGTGCCGGTCGGCGAAGCGCGCCCTGATTGGGTGGACGGCTTCAACGGCGAGGCGTTCATGTGGGGCATGGCCTTTGGAATGACGGCGTTCACCCTCACCCTGCGGCTGGTTTACTGGAGCGCGATCGCCGGGGCCGGCTTCGCAGTCCACGCAGTCCAGGCCGTAAGGCAGAAAGCCGGTAGCGTCTGGCTTCAGCGAACACAGACGCGCGGCGGGGTGGCGCAGAACTCGCCCACGACCCTCGTGTGATCGAAGTCGCGGCTCCTCAGGAGTTCGAGCACTTTCGGCGCGGACTCGCTGGAACATGCGATCAACAGACCCCCGCTGGTCTGCGGATCGCAAAGAACACCGCGCCACCATTCCGGCGCATCCACCGGCAGATCGACCTCATGGCCGTAGCTTTTCCAGTTCCGCTTGGCGCCACCCGTGCCGATTCCAATCTCCGCCAGGCGCTGGGCGTGGGTGAACAACGGCAAAGCCTCAAACTCGATTTCGGCGCCGAGCGATGCGCCCCGGCACATTTCGAGCAAATGCCCCAGCAAGCCGAATCCGGTGACGTCCGTCATCGCATGTACGCCCCCGATAGTCCGTATCTCGGCGCCGACGGCGTTAAGTTGCGTCATCGAGCGAACCATTTCCTCGTACCAGGGCGCGTCGAGTTCCTGGCGCTTGAGAGCCGCGCTGTATATGCCGACTCCCAGAGGCTTGGTCAGAACGATCTTGTCTCCGGCGCGCGCCGTGCTGTTGCGTATCACTTGGGATGGATCGACCATGCCGATTGCTACCAGGCCGTAAATCGGCTCCGGCGAATCGATCGAATGTCCCCCGGCCACTGGGATCCCAGCCGCCGTGCACACGGAAGCTCCCCCCGCGAGAATATCCTGCGCCATATCCAGCGGCATCTTATCCACCGGCACGCCCACCACCGCGAGCGCCATGATGGGCGTTCCGCCCATGGCGTAAACGTCCGACAATGCATTGGCAGCCGCTATGCGGCCGAAGTCGAACGGGTCGTCGACCACCGGCATGAAGAAATCCGTCGTTGCGACGATGGCTTGATGCTCGTTGATCTGGTAAACGGCGGCGTCGTCGTCGGTTTCCGTGCCCACCAACAACTGCGCGGCAGGGACGGCTATTGGCATCTTCGCCAGGATCCGCGAAAGAACCGCGGGCGCGAGCTTACAGCCGCAGCCGCCTCCATGCGCCATTTCGGTCAGCCGAACAGACGGCGTTGCCAGATGAGCTTCGTTGCTTGTGTTCATGATCGCCCCGTGCAGACAGCGGGTTCGAGCCCAAACTCCCAGTTTACGTCATTGTGCCAGACGGCCGAAGTCAGCGCGCGAGACTCAGCGCGCGAAACTGAGTTAGCATGACGGTAGAAGCATGAATGTCCACCCAGCTTTTCGGCGCTAAGGGGTGATCCGAGAGTGCCGTTGCTCTCAAATCCGGATATTTCGCCGCTGTCGTCGCTCCCGTCGGTTGAGCGGCTCCTGAATCACGCCAATTCCGCCGGTTTGATCGCGGAGTTCGGCCGTTCGGCGGCGGTATCGGCGATACGAGAGGCATTGGCCCGCGTGCGGGCGGGGTTACTCGCCAACAGCGCCACGACGATCCCGAGCGATCTTTCCGTGATTCAAATGGCGGCCCGGCAACTGCAAGAGGATGCGCGTCCCTCTTTGCGCCGGGTCTTCAATCTGACCGGCACGGCGCTTCATACGAATCTCGGGCGAGCCATGTTGCCGGAAGAGGCGATTGAGGCGGTTGCGCGGACCGCACGAGAGGCCACGAACCTGGAATTCAACTTGAGCGATGGCCAGCGGGGAGACCGCGACGCTCATCTCGAACGGCATCTGCGCAATCTGACGGGCGCGGAAGCGGCCACGGTTGTGAACAACAATGCCGCCGCGGTCTTGTTGGTCCTGAACACTTTGGCGAACCGCAAGGAAGCGCCCGTTTCGCGCGGCGAACTGATCGAAATCGGGGGATCGTTCCGAATGCCCGATATCATGGCGCGCTCCGGCTGCCGGCTGCGCGAGGTCGGAACCACCAACCGAACCCACATGCGCGACTACGAAGAGGCCATCGGTCCGAAAACCGGGCTCGTCATGAAGGTTCATACCAGCAATTACGCGATCGAGGGCTTCACGGCCGAAGCGCCCGAGGCGGATCTTGCACGGCTGTGTCATGATCGCGGCTTGCCTTTCGTCGTGGACCTGGGCAGCGGCGCGTTGATCGATCTTCAGCAATTCGGGCTGCCGCATGAGCCTACGCCG
The DNA here is from genome assembly GCA_049520795.1 of Bryobacteraceae bacterium. Lineage (GTDB taxonomy): Bacteria > Acidobacteriota > Terriglobia > Bryobacterales > Bryobacteraceae > BOG-224. The sequence continues at coordinate 3,246 of JBEKPK010000312.1, read as the reverse complement.
GCCGAGTCCATCGCGAGCGGGGCCGATCTGGTGACGTTCAGCGGAGACAAGCTTCTCGGCGGGCCGCAGGCGGGGATTATCGCGGGCCGCGCGGACCTCATCAAGCGCATAAAACGCAATCCGCTGGCGCGGGCTCTTCGCGTTGACAAGATGACCATCGCGGCCCTTTCCGCGGTGTTGCGCCTCTACTCGAATCCGGAGCGTCTTGCGAACCGGCTTCCCACGTTGCGGCTGCTGGCGCGTCCGGTGGAAGATATCCGCGGACTGGCCGATCGAATGCAGGATCTGGTTGCCCCGAGGATGGAGGGAATCGCTTCGGTGGAAACAAGCCCGTGCAAAAGCCAGATTGGAAGCGGCGCATGGCCCACGCGCAAGCTCCCGAGCTCGGGTCTTGCCATCCGGCCCGCCAATCGGAAGCGCGGCTCCGGCGCCGCGCTGGAGCGCATCGCGCGGGCATTCCGCGAACTGCCCATCCCGGTGATTGGCCGCATACAGGGCGGCGCCCTCATTTTCGATCTCCGCTGCCTGGAGGACGAGGCGGCGTTCGTCGATCAACTGCGCGCCCTCGATCTACGCGCCGCCCCCGTCAAATGATCATTGCCACGGCGGGACATGTCGATCACGGGAAAACGCTGCTGGTGAAAGCGCTCACCGGCGTGGACACTGATCGTCTGCCCGAAGAAAAGAACAGAGGCATGACGATCGATCTCGGATTCGCCTATCTGCCTGTCGAGTCAAGCGAGACCATCGGATTTGTAGATGTGCCCGGCCACGAACGATTCGTACACAACATGCTGGCGGGCGTGGCGGGAATCGACTTCGCCTTGTTCATCGTCGCTGCCGACGACGGCCCCATGCCGCAGACCAGGGAGCACCTGGCGATTTTGGATCTGCTGGGCATTCGCCACGGCGCAGTCGCCCTCACTAAGACAGACCGGGTGGCGGCCTCACGCGTTCAGGAGGTTAGGAATGAACTTGCGGCATTGTTCTCCCGGACGACCCTGGCGGGCTCGGCCGTTTTCCCCGTGAGCGCAGTCACCGGCGACGGGATAGACGATCTCAAAGCGCACTTGCTGAACGCCGCGCGGAGCTGGCGCCCCAAAGCAACCGCGGGTAATTTCCGGCTGGCGATTGACCGATGTTTCAGCATCCCCGGGGCGGGGCTGATCGTCACGGGGACCGCAGTGGCCGGATCTGTATCCGCAGGTGAGCGCATGAGGGTTTTGCAAGCGGGGCTTGAGGTCCGCGCCCGCACCATTCACGCACAGAACGCTCGATCCGAGACGGGCAGGGCGGGGCAACGTTGCGCTATCAATCTGGCCGGCTCCGGCCTGAAACAGGAATTGATCGAGCGGGGTGATTGGGTGGTCACCGGGGACGTCCCGGCGCCCGTCCAGAAGTTCGATGCGCGTCTTCGTATTCTCGAAGGCGAGTTGCGCCCACTGGCCAACTGGACCCCGGTGCACGTCCACCTTGGCGCGGCGGAAGTCACGGGGCGGGTCGCAACTCTGCAGGGTGCGAGCATTGCGCCGGGCGCCTCGGGCCTGGTACAACTCGTGCTCGACAGGCCGATCGGCGCACTTTGCGGAGATGGCCTGATCCTTCGGGATCAATCCGCGCAGAGGACGATCGGCGGAGGAAGAATCATCGACATCTTCCCGCCGGTTCGCGGCCGCGCCAAACCGGAGCGGCTGGCTTATCTCGCGGCGATGGAAAACGATGACGCGCCTACGGCATTATCGTGTCTTTTGGACACCGCGCCCAGCGGGCTGAATCTGACCAGATTCGCGCAGAGTCGGAATCTCACGGCGCGGGAATCCGCGCAGATGTTCACCGGCGCCTCCGCCAAGTCGGTGGCAACGCCATCGGGCGCGCTCGGCTTTTCTCCGGCGAACTGGAATCGGCTCAAGGCCGCCATCCTCGAATCCCTCGCGTTGCTGCACGGCCGCGCGCCCAGTGTGATTCTCAACCAAGAGGGGCTCTTATTGGAAGCAGGACTTCGATTGCCGAAGGAGGTCGCATTTGCGCTGGCGGCCGAGTTGACGAAAGAAGGCGCCATCGCGCGCGAACCTTCCGGCGTGCGTCTCAGGACACACGTGGCTCAGCTCACCCTTGCGGATGCGGTCTTGTGGAAGAAGGCGGAGCCATTGCTGATCGAGAACATCCTACGGCCGCCGTCCCTGCACGAGCTTGCTAGCGCGCTGCGGATGGATCCGAAGAACACCGAATCGTTTCTGGTTCGTGCGTCGCGCCTTGGTTTGGTGGTGAGAGTGGCGGAGAACCGTTTCTTTCCGCCAGCCGGACTGCGCCGTCATGCCACGTTCGCCGAGGAGATTGCGGCGACGAAAGGGGGCCTGGTTACCGCCGCCACGCTTAGAGATCGCGCCGGAATCGGCCGGGGGTTGGCGATTGAGGTTTTGGAGTATTTCGACCGGATCAAATTCACGCGCCGCATCGGCGACGAGCATCAAGTGCTCCGTCCGGCGCGGGCGGCGTTGGGAGACGGCTGAGAAGAGAGCCGTCCGATATAATGGCCATGGATCACGGCTGAATCGTACGCCCGCGGAAAAGAAACGCACCCCGGTGGGGCGCCCGGACTTCAAATCCGGCGAGAGGTGTTAGACGCTTCTGGTGGGTTCGACTCCCACTCTTTTCCGCCAGACCACGCGGCCGCGCCGTTCGGCCATGCGACCCCAAGAGTCCAGGGCGCTTTCGCCGGGCGCTCCGCCGACGGGGGCCTACTGAGCTTTGCGCTGAAGCTCCGCCGGCACACGTTCGCGTTCCATTCCTTCGAAATGGAAGCGCCATTCCAGCGGCGCCGTTTCCGGCAGGTAGCACTGCCGATCGTCGCAGGCCTGGTACCGCAACGATCCTTTCAACACCAGCTCGCCCGATGGGCTCAGCAGCGGCTTAACCGCGCTTTCCTGACCGAAGGTGATCTCGCGCGTGATCCGGACTCGTCCCCGATAAACCAGCGCTGTCTCGTTGATGACTTTCAGGCGCACCTTCTGCGCCGGTGGATACTGAAAAGGAAACGCCTTCGCCGCACCCGTCTCCTCCAGCTTCCAGTCGATCGGAAGATAGCCTGTTACGCCGGGGGCGTAGACATGCATCTTCGGCCCTAGGCTAAGCTCCAGACTGAGCAGGATGCGATGTCCCGGCCGCGCGACCGGCGTGCTGGCCGCGGTGGTCAAGCTGACGTGCTTGGCCTCCAACGTCCTGCTGGATTCGGGCGCCAGCGCCCCG
>JBEKPK010000311.1:0-6890 GCA_049520795.1 Bryobacteraceae bacterium | reverse complement strand
GGGGCCGCAGCCGGCCGGCAGCGCCAGACCGAGAAAAAGAAGAACCGTGGATCTCATCCCGATACCCTCAGTGTAACCACGCGCGCGGAGGGAGCATTTTTCCGGCCCGGCGCATCGACTATAGCAGGTGTCCGTATGAGCCGGATGGGCGCCCGGGGACGCGCTATGATGGTGACATCATGCTGTCACGGGCACAGATCGCTCTGGATCCGGAGATTCACCGCCGGGCGCGCCGGCGCGCCGGCGATCTGGGGGTGTCCCTCGCCGAGTACCTTCGCCGGCTGGTGGCTCAGGACCTCGGCTGCCAGCAGCGCGGGACAAGTCCGGCGGTGGTCTTCGACCTTGGCGATTCCAGCGGCTCCGACGTGGCGCGGAACAAGGCCGCCATGCTGGCGGAAGCCTTCGCCTCGAGCCGGCGCAAGCCTCGCCGCCGATCCGCATGAGTCTCTTTGTCGATACCTCCATTTGGTACGCTGCCGCGGACAGATCGGACATCGGTAACTCACTTGCGAAGGCCGTTCTCTCGGGCGGCGAGGCGTTGGTCACCACCGATCACATCTTGATCGAGACGTGGACGCTGATCCGGCGCCGGTTGGGGCGCCGAGCCGCCGAACAATTCTGGGAAGGCCTGCGATCCGGCGTTGCCACAGTGGAGACGGTTGGGCCAGCGGACCTGGATACCGCCTGGGAAATCGGGAAGTCCTATCGCGATCAGGATTTCTCGATCGTCGATCGGACAAGCTTTGCGGTAATGCGGCGGCTCGGCATCGAGCGCGCCGCCTCGCTGGACGACGATTTCGCGATCTTTCGTTTCGGACCGAACCGCCGGCGGGCCTTCACTGTGGTCCGTTAGACGCCCGCCGGACGCATCCACGATGCCCCGTGAGTCGCGGCGCTCCCCGACGAAGGGGCGGCGCCTTAGCACGAACAGCGGCCCGTTGCAAGGCCCTCCTGTCCCACCGGGCGCTCCCAGGGCTCCGCGCCAGGTGCTTAAATCGTTTGGAGAGGGGCGAAATGTTCATCACCTCCATCGAGGCTCTCATCATCAAGGTGCCGGGACGGTGCGGCGGCTCCCGCCGGTTGACGCCTCATGCCGGCCCAGAGGCTCAGTGCCAGCCCTTTGAAACCGTGCTGGCGCGCGTCACCACGGACGCGGGCATTGCGGGTTGGGGGGAATCGCAGGCCACTTCCGCGCCGGAAGTAGCCGGGGCCATTATCCACTCCATTCTCAAACCGGCGCTCGAAGGGAAGCCCTTCGGCGGCACGGGCCTCGAAATCGAAACGTTGTGGAACGCCATGTACAACCGCACGCGCACCAGCGGGCAGACGGGCGGCTTCATGCTGGACGCCATGGCGGCGGTGGACATCGCACTGTGGGACCTTGGGGGCAGGATACACGGCGCTTCCATCGCATCGCTTATCGCGGGCCGCGGGGCCCGGCGCAAGATCGAGACCTACGTGGACCGCCTGGCGGGCGAGACGCTCGAAGAACGCCTTGAAAGCGCCGCCGCCTGCCGCGCCGCGGGCTGCCGCCGGTTCCGGATCGCCTACGATTCCAGCCGGCGCGAGCTGCTCGAGAACTACGACGCCCTGGCTCGGCTTTGCGGCGCGGAAAACGTGGCCGTTGACGGGCTCTGCCGCCTGGACGCGGGGCGCTCGGCGTCCTTCGCCGCGGAACTCGACCGGCGCGGCGCGTTGTGGCTCGCGCGCCCCTTCGCGGCCGATGACGTGGCGGCGCACGCGGCCCTGGCGGCGCGCACCCGCACCCCCATCGCCATTGGCGAGACCCACCGGACGCATACCGAGCTGGCCCCGTTTTTCCGGGCGCACGCCATGCGCATCGTGCAGCCCGATCTGGGACGGTGCGGCATCACCGAAGGCTTGCGCATTGCCCGCGCCGCCGAACGCGAAGGCGTCGAGATTGCGCCGCGCCTTTCTTCCGCCCTCGGCCCCCTGCTCTTCGCCACCCTGCAGTTCGCGGCGGCGGTTCCCAATTGCCGGCTGGCGCCCTATGCGCCGGGTCTAGTGGAAACGGTCAACGGATTTGCGTCCGCCCCGGTGCGCTTCCGCGATGGATGCTACGCCGTGCCCGGAGGACCGGGCCTGGGCGTGGAACTGATGGAGCCCGAAGTGCGCCTGGTGGCGGTGGCGTAGTCCGCTCGATTCCGCCGGCGCCCTACATTCGCTCCAGTATCACCGCCGCCGCGTCGTAGTCGCCGCGCAGGGTCAGCCGCCCCCTTCCCCTGCGCCCCATCCCCGCTGAAGGCGGCAGCAGGACCGATGAAATAGGGACACTTCTATCGAGACTTGACAGATCGCCCGAAACTTGAGGAGTCGGGCCGGGCGAGCTAATCTAAATGTCAGAGGGCTGCGTAAAATGGCTCAGTTCACAGAGGCTGTCTACACAAATGGCGTTTTCAAACCCAACAAGGAACTCGTCTTACGCGAGGCGCAGCGTGTGCGGTTGATCGTCGAGGCGCTCGATGACGACGCCGATCTCGGAGACAGGCCCGCGGCCCTGCGGCGGCTCCTGACGGGGATCGAGGGGATGGGATTCTTCTCTCGCGGACGTTTGCCCTCTCGGGACGAACTGCATGATCGCCCTTGATACCAACATCCTCCTCTACGCCTGCGACAAGGCCGATCTGAAGCGACAGCAAGTGGCGCTCGATCTCGTCGCAAGCGCCAGAGATGGCGTGCTGCCATGGCAGGTGGCGTGTGAATTCGTGGCGGCATCGAGGAAGCTGAGATCCCAGGGGTTTACGCTGGCCGACGCATGGAACCGCCTGGCCGATTATCTGGCAATCTTTCCGCTAATCCTGCCGGCAGCCGGCGCGCTCGAACGGGCGCGCATTCTCCACGCCGAGGACGGATGGTCATTCTGGGACGCCATGATCGTGGCCGCCTGCCTGGAATGTGGCGTTACGCGCCTTTATTCGGAGGACCTGCCAGGCCGCGCTGTCCGATGGCCGCTTGAGATTGTGAACCCGTTCGTGCAACCCGGCTGGTTGCGGAAGGGGTAGGGAAGCTCCGCGGATATCGTCCGCGCTACATTTATGGGTAGTGGGCGCAACAGCCGGGTGGCTTTCGGGCCGCTGCGACACCGTTCTGCATGGGCCGGCTTAACCTGGAGTAGCAGGTCTCTCCTCAGTAGACGCCGTAGATCGCCGCCTCCGCCCCTACATCCTTTCCAGTATCACCGCCGCCGCGTCGTAGTCGCCGCGCAGGGTCAGGTTCAAACCGGCGCGCATCAGGTAGGCGCCGCTGAGCTGGGTCTGAGAATCCGCCAGGCGGCCGTTCACTACGTCGATCTTGTATATGGCGCGCTCGTCCAGCCCGCGCAACAGGATGGCCGGCGGCGCGGTGTTGTACTGCTGCGAATGCCGGAACGCGAAGAGCACCGATTGTTTGCCATCGGCCGCGACGTATTGGTTGGCGGTCACGTCTTCGGTCCGCGGCGATGAGAGCCGGTATAGGTCGCCATTCTGCACGGTGGCGCGAATGCGCTTGTAAGTGGCGATCATGCGCGTGGCCAGGTCCGTGTCGCTCGCCGAAAAATGGTTCAAGTTGGAGCCAATTCCCAGCGCGCCCTGCATGGCCGCCAGGAAGCGATAGGCCAGAGACGTGCTGCGCCCGTTCTGGTTGGGTACGTCGGTCACCCAGGCAGACATGATCTTGGCCGTGTAGGCCTGGGAGAAGCCTTCCTGGATGCGCAGGCGGTCGAAGGCTTCGGTGTTGTCGGAAGCCCAGACTTCCTCGACGCGCCGCAGGATCTCCAGGTCCACGCGCCCGCCTCCGCCCGAGCAGGATTCGATCTCCAGCTTGGGATGCTTGGCGCGCAGCCGGTCCAGGATCTCGTAGAGGTTGCGGTCGTATTCCACCCACAGCTTGCGTTCGTCGGCCGGCGCCACTTCCGGCCACCCCGGCTCGGAGAAGGGACGGTTCATGTCCCACTTGAAGTAGCGAATGTTGTTTTCGCTGGCCAGCTTGTCGAGCACGCCGAAGATGTACTCTTTCACGTCGGCGCGGGCGAGGTTGAGCACCATCTGGTTGCGCAGCTCGCTGCGCGGCCGGTCGGGAAAGTTCATGACCCAGTCGGGATGCGCGCGATACAGGTCGCTGTTGGCGTTCACCATTTCCGGCTCGACCCAGAGACCGAAATCCATGCCCAGCCCGTTCACGTGATCGATGAGCCCCTTCAGGCCCTGCGGAAATTTCCTGGGGTTGACGAACCAGTCGCCCAGGCCGGCGTGGTCGTCGTTGCGCGCGCCGAACCAGCCGTCGTCCATCACGAACAGCTCCACGCCGAGTTTGGCGGCCTTATCGGCCAACTCCTTCTGCCCGGCCTCGTTCACGTTGAAGGTGGTGGCTTCCCAGGAATTGTAGAGCACCGGGCGGAGCCGCGACGCCGCGCCTCCTGGCAGGATCTCGGCGCGCTCCAGGTTGTGCAGGGCGCGCGAGGCCGCGCCGAATCCATTCTCCGAAAAACCGGCGTAGAAGGCCGGCGTATCGAGCGCTTCGCCGGGCTTCAGAGGATAGGCGAAATCGAAGGTGTTGTACCCGCCGGTCACGCGTACCTGGCGGTAGGGGGTCTGCTCCACCGTGAAGCGCCAGTTGCCGCTCCAGGCCAGCGCGCCGAACCACACGCGGCCGTGCTCTTCATCGGCGTCGCCCGTGTCTATGGCGAACCACGGGTTGAAATTGTGGCTGGTGTGGCCCTTGCGGCTCTCCAGCACTTTCTCGCCGGGATGGATGGGTTCCCGCACCAGTTGCGTTTCCGCCGCCCACCGCCCATTCAGATAGCTGAGCCGGTATCCTTCGCCCGGAGGCATGTGCCACACGGCCGATTGCGCGCTTTCCACCACGATGGGGCGCCCGGTCCCGTTGCGGACGGTGGAGCTGCGCCGCAGAATCCCGTACTCGGGGTAGACCCGGTAGTGCAGCGTCACGCGGATATCGTCGCGAATGTCCTTCAGCTCGATATCGAGCTCGTTCCCGCGGATCTGATGCGAAGCGTAGCGCAAGACCAGGTCGCGGTCGCCATTCTCGCGGACAATTTTGAGGGAGGGCTCGTAATATCGCGTGCCGCCCCAGGCGGGGTACTCGTCGTTCTCCAGCATCTCGGGCGGGTCGAAAGAGGATAGCTCGCGGCGGTCCGGGGGCGCGGCCAGGTCGTCCATGCGCCACAGCGGGGCGCCCCAGTACAAGTGGCGCAGCGAGCCATCCGCCTTGGCGCCGATGGCGTAGGAACTGGTGCGCGTGTTGAGCAGCCAGATCTTCCTGCTCTCGTTGTATTGAATCGATTGACCGGAAGCGGCGGGCAGCAGGCACGCCAGGGTCCCTAGAATAAGGGCATTGGTTCGCGTCATCGCACTCCAGTGTAGTTGGTTTTAGCGCGAAGGCGGGATACGGCGCCGCCGGCCCTTACGCCGCTTGGCTAGGCTTTTGGCGTCCCAGGCGGTTGCGCACATTCCGGTTGAGGTTCTCCACCGCCGATTCGGCCAGCATCTCAGAGTAAACCTCCGCCGGAAGGGCTTGAGCCACCTGCAGACGGACCGCCCTATCCTGAATCGCGCGGAACTCCTCAAGGAGTTTTCTTGGAGGAAGCGCCGAGAGTCGCTCGATATACTGGCTCGGAAATTCGGCCTTGGGCATGTTCGTTCTTCAGCGCCGCGCGTAACTTCGGCCGCAGGACACTTGTAGAATACCGAATCCGCGACGCCTGTTCAAGTGGCATCCGCTTCGCTCCTTCCATTCCGTGGCTGTTATCGATCGCCTTGAAACGCACGTTGAGGTCGCTGGAGTATCGCCGAGCCAAGTACCCAAAGTTCTCCGCCGAATCGCGATGCATGCGCGCATGGGCTTCCAGATCGACAATGCGCCCTTCCGTCATCGCGCGTGGAAGAACCCCTCCAGTCAGGGCCTCTATCGGGTCGCGATGGACGAAAACAACCTCCACCTGATTGCCAGCGGTCTTGGCGGATTCGATCTTCCGAACGCTCGATTGCTTGCTGCCGAGATTGCTGTCATACACGAATTGAGCGTCGGAGAACTCCGGGTTTCCGGAGACGACCGTGGTCTTCCCCGCCCCCGTTCCTCCCGCCGTCATCAGCACCACGCGAGGCTTGGCTGGGTCCGGATGTTGGAGCGCCTGCTCGAAGAGGTGGTCCGCCAACGCCGCTGCCGGTTTCTGTGTCGCCCCGCTCCACAGCATGCGTCCTTCTCTTGAGGCGGCGTACTCAGGGGATACGATCTCGCGGGCATTGTCGGTGCTGATTTCGTTTCCGAACCTACTCCGGTAGGCTTCCGCCAGCGCCGCCAGTCTCTGTCGCAGGACGGCATACGCCCGCTGCTCGACGGCGCTCTCTTCGGGCGTAAGGTGTCTGGATGGCCCCACTCGGCGTGATTGTAGCGCGGATGCCTGGGCCGCTGTTTCAGACGGAAGCATTGACAGTTCCTGCCGCCGGCGATTAGTCTGTGGTGGTCGCCATGAATGACTCAACCGAGGTAAGGCTGATCACCCTCGATCCCGCGCACTTCCACGCCGCGCTGGTGCAGAAGGAGATGCTGGCCGGGGTGGCCCGGCGCTCCGCCATTTTCGCCCCGTTGGGGCCCGATCTGCGGCAGCATTTGCAGCGCATCGAAGGCTTCAACGCGAGGTCCGTCAATCCGACGTCGTGGGAGATCGACGTTCACTGCGCGCCGCAATCGGTGGAGCGGATGTGCGCCGAGCGGCCCGGCAATGTGGTGGTGATCGCCGGCCGCAATCGCGGCAAGATCCACAAGATCGCGGCGTCGCTCGATGCCGGTCTCAACGTGCTGGCCGACAAGCCATGGATCATCGATCGCGCCGACCTTCCGGCGCTGGAAGCGGCCCTCGAGACAGCCGA
>JBEKPK010000310.1:0-6896 GCA_049520795.1 Bryobacteraceae bacterium | reverse complement strand
ATAAAAGACCCCGTCAAGGTCGAGGACGCGCTTTACCAGGCCGCCGAACTCCAGCGCGACTTCTCGCTGACGGGCGGTGGGGTTGTCTACGGCGTCTTTGAGTGTCGCTGCCGCGTCGTCGCGGTCGCGTTCGAGATCCCGGAGTTGTTTGCTAAGCTCCCGGACTTTTTCGAGTCTGGCGCGCTGTTCGATAAGGTAGTTGAGCTGTCCTTGCTGTTTCGCGAACTCTTTTTGGAGGGCCTTGAACTTGTCAAAAGTGCTTGCCGAGCGCACCAGCGCGAGCGCCTGCACGCGCTCATCGTTGAGCCGGTTGGCTTCCGCGTCCAGGGCCGCCTGTTGGGTCTCGATGTCCTTGATCTGTCGTCGGAGGAGTTTGTTCCGCTCCTGCGTGACGCGCTTGTTGAACTCGAGGAGCTGGTCATAGTCCGTGTATAGCTTGTCGGGCAGGTAGGTTTTGGTTTCTTCGAAGATTTGCCTGACGTTCTCCACCTTGAACGTGACGCCTGCCGCGAGTGCCTGGCGCATTTGTTCGAGGTCGTAGTTGATGTTGTAGAGCTCGTTGTTGATTTCGCTGATGCGTTGTTCGATTCGCTCGATCAGATCCTTGGTGACGCGGCGCTCTTGTTCAGTGAAGTCGAACTTGTCAAGCAGCGCTGCCGCCCTGGCGAGGTCCTCTTCTTTGATGGCGATCTCGTTCTGGAGCTTGGTGTAGTCCTTCTCGTCGATGCCGACTTCCGCCTGCTTTTCGGCGCGTTGCTTCTTGATCTCGTCGATTCGCTCGTCGGAATCGTACTTTTTGGTGACGGCGCTGTCGTCAATTCCGACGATGTGTGCAAGGTATGGCTTCCAGTCGACGTCTTTGCCGCTGGCGAACTTCTGTATTTGGAAGAAGTCCCCGTAGTCCTCCTGTGCGCGCAAAAAGTAGGACACGCCTTTCCGATAGTCCCACGGCTTTATTGCTTGCAGGTCCAGGTAACTGTCCAGGAGTTGCCCTGCGCGGCCAAGGGGGATGTCCAGGTGGTCCCAGTCTGTATCGCCTGCCGTGTTGAAGTCCTGGTTGCCTTCCTGGTGGCGCTTTAGCGAGACCCGAGAGTGGTTCTGGGCGCTACGCCGAACTGTGACGTAGTCGCCCTTGTGAGTTTGAAGTTCGAGGAAGAACACGAACGGTCCGAACCGGTCGGCGTACTTGAGGAAGAAATGTTCTTGGTTGACTTGCTTGAGGAGGAGGAAGTCGATGACGTGGATGAGCGTGGTCTTGCCGAGGTTGTGGCTGTCCTTGTCTGCTTCCTTCGGTTTGGTGATGTTGGCGAAGATCACGCCAATGCGCCGGTCGGTGACGCCGTTAAAGCGTATTGGCTCGAAGCGTTGCGCGTCGTTGGTGTAGAGACGGGAGAGTTTCATCGTATGTCCCCCCGCCGGTATTCGAAGGAATCGTTCTTTGTGTGGTACTCGATCTTGCCCAGCAGGTAAAGGAAGCTGAGTGCTGGCAGAAAAAGCGGTCTGATGGCGTCGCCGCACTTGTTGTACAGATGGCCGTACAGGTCTCGATACGTCATGGTGCGGTGGCGTTCCATGTACTTGAGGATGTGCGCGCTGATGTTGAGCACGCTGGACTCCGGATCAAGGTGTTTGGTGGGTTTGAGCATGGGCACCGATGTCGCAGTCGAAGTACATGTAATGGAGGAACGCCCGCACGAGTCGTTTTTTGCCGGCCAGCGCCGCGTTGCTTTCGACTATCATATCGTGGGCGTAGATCAGGACGTCATCAAAGGTGGTAAAGCGCGCTCTGGTCGCGGTGATCTTGGCTTTGAGGTCATCCGCGGCGTCGTGGTAGAGGTTGCGCAGCTGTTCGTTCCTGGGGTCCTCCAGGAATGCCTTCACGCTGGCAAAGTGTGGCAGGGAGTCGCGCTGGAGGTACTCGAAGTATCCCTTGCTTAAGCCGTTGACGGTATTCTTGACTCCCTTGTCTACGTAGGTAAAGTTCGTGGCGCTGTGAAACCCACTGTGCCCGCCAGCAACGGCGTCATGGAAGGCATGGATGACTTGGAATAGATCGTCTGGGTTCACGCGAAATGGGGTCTCGTAGCGGTCGAAGCCGAGGTTCGACCAGATCGTTGGGCGGCGCGTCAGGTACTGCGTGATGGTTTCCAGGGCAATAAGGTGGGCGTGCTTGACGCCCTTGATTGTGGCGATGCGCTTGATGATTTGCCGCTCTTTCCCGGCGGGGAGGCTTCTGTTAGTAAACAGCAGGTAGACGTCGAGCTCCCCGTGGGCCGCGAGGGCCCCGATGCGGGCCAATTCCAGCTCGATGATGTGGGCGAAGTCCCCGTCCCTGCACGACGCCCCGGGTCGCCTGGTGTGCTTTGCCTGGATGATGAATTTGCCAGAGTGGGGAGCGGCCGTGCTGGGGAAAGACTGTGCCGTGCCCGCGAAGCGCCCGTCGCGGCCACCGTCCCGGCCTGGCGCAAAGCACACGGTCCCGGTACCGAGGACCTCCATGCACAGTTGCGTCACGAGGTGCTCGAAGTCTTCGTTGCCAAGCTCGTACAACCGATAATCGCGCATACCAGGGCCGACCGCGATCTGGCAAACACTTCCAGCAGTCTATGTAGTTTGCGGTCGCTTCATTGTATATCACCGCACCCAACCGGGAGGCCGTTTTTTTGGACTGCGATCGTCTGCGCGGGGCAAGTCGTGACGGATTTAGGGTTGTCACGCAGGCCAGGACGGGGACAGGTGTCGGATCTGGCAATGATTACTCCCCGTAAACGCGCCAGCATCGGGCGATTCATGTTGACGGTTTGCCGAATCGCGAATCTGAATTCTGGCAGCGCCGGGATCGACTCTCAAGCTGCCCGAGAAACGCCGAAACACATCCGCCGCGCCACATTTTGGCGGGACCACCTTCCAACCCGCTGATTCTAAGTCGAATATTGTCCTTCACACGGAGTGGTGAGATCGCGTATCGTGTGCATGGCGGTTAGTTCTACGCGGAGAGTCGGGACTTCTCCGATTCCTAATCTACTCCCGGTTCCTTGGTTGCTAGAGGTGCGTCCTGTCCACACTGGAGCGAAATACCTCGCTGGTCACCTGCGACGGCGAACTACTGCAAGCGATTGATTCCCGCCGGCTGGAGCGGTTGGTGCAGATGGGGCGCATCAGCCGAATCGTACGCACCCGTAAGGGCCAGCCGGTGCGTGCCTTTCTGCATCGCATGCCTGGCGAGCCGAAGCCTTCCACGCTGCGGGACTACATGGGCACGAGGTATTCGTCCCTGCAGCACCTCGTAGACGGCCATCATTGCTATCGGCTGCGTAGCTTGGGCGACAATCCGCGTGCTGAGCTGGACCTGGCGCCGGAATCGGTCCGGCCGATCTTCCTCCGCGTGGTCGCGGATTGCCTGTCGAGCGGGGTTTAAGCCACCCGCTTGAAAATACATTGGCATCGAAAACCCGAGAGCGCCGGTCCTGGCCTCTCCAAGCAATCAGTATGAGCACTCCTATCACGCCCGCGATGGCGCGGCGCATTGAGATCTGGCCCGTCGAGCGGCTGGCGCCCTACGCAAGGAATGCGCGCACGCACTCGGCCGAGCAGATCGCGCAGATCGCCGCCAGCATCGTCGAGTTTGGCTTCAACAATCCAATCCTCGTTGATTCCAACGCTGGCATTGTGGCTGGCCACGGCCGCCTCCTGGCCGCCCGCAAACTGGGCCTCGCCGAGGTTCCTGTCGTGGTGCTGGACCACCTCTCCGAGACCCAGCGGCGTGCGTACGTGATCGCCGACAACCGCCTGGCCCTCAACGCCGGATGGGACGACGCACTCTTGGCCGACGAGTTGCGGGACCTCAAAGCGGACGGACTCGACTTGGCTGTTGTGGGTTTCTCCGACGAGGAACTCAATGCGCTGCTGTCTGAGGCCGACGAACCGGAAACGGCGGACCAGGCCGAAGAGGAGATTCCGGAGGCCCCGGTCGAAGCCGTCACGAGGCCTGGCGATGTGTGGCTGATCGGCAACCACCGGCTGATCTGCGGGAACTGCCGCGACGTGGCCTCCGTGCAGAAGCTCCTGAACGGCGCGCGGGCCAACGTGGTCATTACATCGCCGCCGTATGCCACGCAACGGGAGTATGATCCGTCGAGCGGATTCAAGCCGATCCGGCCGGAGGAGTACGCCGGCTGGTATCAGGACGTGGCGGCCAACATCGCGACCGTTCTGGCTCCCGATGGTTCCTACTTCCTGAACATCAAGGAGCATGCCGACGACGGCCAGCGGAGTTTGTACGTCAAGGACCTCGTGATCGCGCATGTGCGGCAGTGGGGCTGGCGCTTCGTGGATGAGTTTTGTTGGCGCAAAACCGACAACGGCGTGCCGGGAGGCTGGGGCAACAGATTTAAGAACGCCTGGGAGCCGGTCCACCACTTCTGCTTCCAAGCGCAGATCAAGTTTCGTCCGGAGGCGGTCGGACACGTCTCCGAGGACTGCTTCGATTACTCGCCAGACAATCCGAAGTCGACGTCCGGAAGCGGGCTGCTGGGGACCGGACCACGCGGCGTGGCCGCGTCGCTGCCACCGCAGGGATCGCAGGGGTGGGGTCATATGCGCCGCAAACTCGTGGACGGCAGGCACGAGGGGATCGCACGGCCAAGCAACGTAATCGAGATAAGGACGGAGACCAATCAGGGAACGCACTCGGCGCCATTTCCGCGCGGGCTGGTCGAGTTCTTCGTGAAAGCCTTCTCCGATCCCGGCGATATCGTCTTCGATCCGTTTCTCGGCAGCGGAACCACGGTGGCCGCGGCGCACGTGCTTGGGCGCATCGGCTACGGCTGTGAGATCAGCCCCGCGTACTGCGACGTGATTCTGCGCCGATTGATGAACCTGACCGGAGAGATGGTTGCGCTCTTGGAGGGCGGCGAGACGTTTGCAGCGGTCGCGCATTCTCGCGGCGTCGCGGCGGATCAAGCGTTGAACCCCAAGGAATCCGATTCGCGCGCCATCAAGCATCATGGTCCGAATCCGCATTACGGGCCACGCCGCAAGCACGGGGAGGCGCTGAGAGCATAACTATGGGAACCAGCATCGCAGAACGGCTTCGTAATCTGCTGGTGCAGATCTGGCCGATTGACCGCCTGATACCATACGCGCGGAACAGCCGCACGCATAGCGAGGATCAGGTGGCGCAGGTCGCTGCCTCCATCCGCGAATTTGGCTGGACGAATCCGATTCTGGTCGGCGGCGACAATGTGATCATCGCCGGCCATGCCCGCCTGGTGGCGGCGCGCAAGCTCGGGGTGAGCGAGGTCCCGGTCATCGTGCTGGACCACCTCACGCCGACCCAACGTCGGGCGCTGATCCTGGCCGACAACAAGCTGGCGCTCAACGCCGGCTGGGACGAGGAGATGCTCCGCGTCGAGTTGGAGTCGCTGAAGGAGGACAACTTCGCTCTCGACGTGGTGGGATTCACCAACGAGGAGTTGGACGTACTGCTTGCCGATCCGGAGCAGACGAATGAGGGCTTGAGCGACGAGGATGCGGTCCCAGATGCGCAGGAGACCGCCGTCACGGTCAACGGCGACGTATGGCTCCTGGGCGAGCATCGACTGCTGTGCGGCGATTCGACGGTGGTCGCGGACGTGGAGAAGGTGATGGCTGGCGGGCTGGCCGACATGGCGTTTTTAGACCCACCGTATAACGTGAACTACGGAGCAACCATGAAGGACGCGCTCCGCGGGAAGAGCCATCGCAAAATTGCGAATGATAATCTCGGCGATGGCTTCGAGCAGTTCCTCCACGATGCCTGCGTGAACCTGTTGGCGGTCACCAAGGGCGCGATCTACATCTGCATGTCGTCCTCGGAGCTGCACACCTTGTACCGGGCGTTCACCGAGGCGGGCGGTCATTGGTCCACGTTCGTCATCTGGGCGAAAAACGTCTTCACGATGGGCCGTTCCGATTATCAGCGGCAGTACGAGCCGATCCTCTATGGCTGGAAGCAAGGCACGGATCACTTCTGGTGCGGCGCCCGCGATCAGGGCGACGTGTGGTTCGTGAAGAAGCCGGTCAAGAATGATCTTCATCCGACGATGAAACCGGTGGAGCTGGTAGAACGGGCGCTGCGCAACTCCAGCAAAAGCCGGGACACCGTGTTCGATCCGTTCGGCGGGTCCGGCACCACGCTGATCGCGTGCGAGAAGGCTGGCCGGCAGGCGCGGTTGATTGAGCTCGATCCGAAGTACGTCGACGTGATTATCCGGCGTTGGCAGGTTTTCAGTGGCCAACAGGCGCGGCACGCGGAGTCCGGCCGCACGTTCGATGATTTGGCGGGAGGGGTTGGCAGGGAAGCGGCCTGAAGCAGGAAGCCGCCAATCCTTGAGTTGGACCGGCGGCGCTCTGCGAGTCGTGCTGTGAGCCCGAACTACTTCGCGGCGATCTTGTAGTGACGCTCGCCAGCGACGTTCTTGGCGCTCTCGACCGTCAAGCCCATTTTCTTGGTGAGGGTTCCGCTGATGAAGCCCCGGATGCTGTGGTTCTGCCAATCGGTCGCCTTGGCGATCTCCGCCAGGGTCGCGCCGTCCTTGCGGCGCAGCAACTCCAGCACGATGGCCTTCTTGATGCCCTCGCGCGCCTCGGACGCGCCGTCCGTGTTCCTGGCAGCCTTGGTCGCCTTGGCCTTTTTCGTCGCGCCCTTGGCCGCCTTGGGCGCGGCGCCGGCCGTTTCCTGCGCGGTGGCGGTCGCCTCGGGCGCTGCGCCGTCCAGCGTCTGGATGGCTTTCCAGATGCGGGCCGCCGCCGTCTTGCGGTCCGTGAACTTCTTGACCGGCTTCAGGTCCGCGCCGAATCCGGCGACGCCTGCGAAGCTGTTCCAGACCTGGACCAAGCGGTCGGCGGGCCAGTTG
>JBEKPK010000309.1:0-6912 GCA_049520795.1 Bryobacteraceae bacterium | reverse complement strand
GTTGATGGCGGGCTTCGATTCGTCATCGACGAAGATCATGTCGTCGCCCTCGCCCCACCACCCCGGAGCGTTTTCGAGAACCCCCAGCGCGATTCCCATGAGGTGGCCGCGGCCGCGCGTCTCCAGGAAGACGTAGTTGAGCCGGCCATCCGTATTCAGCCGCGCCGCTTCGCCGGTGGTGGGCGTGCATGGCTGCGCCTGGCGGTACTGGGCGTGGAAATACAGGGCGTCCTCCGGCAGCTTCGGGACGGTCATGTAGTCGATATTCGAATAGAACGATCCGACCTCCTGGCGGCCCTCATTACTCACCGTAATCCGCGCGGACTGGCGATAGGGCATGGCGAAATAGCAGTTGAGCGACTTGCCGGGCGAGCACGCCAGGTACTCGGACTCGTAGATGAAATACGTATTCAGGGTCAAACCGAAGAAATCGCCGATGGGCGCCTCCACGCTGGGCTTTTCATTGCCGTCCCAGTAGGCGCGCAGGACCAGCTCTTTCAGGTGGTCTCCACTGCGCGCGGAAATCGTGAACCAGATGTGGGTGATAACCCCCGGACCATCGGCTTTGAAAACCTCCAGCGTTTGGCCGGCGGGGATGTTCCAGGAATCGCGGTTTCCTCCCGTGCGATCGAAGCTCGATTGCTTCAGAGATCTGTAATTCCGGGCGCGGGCATAGCTCGGAAGAAAGGAGCCATCCGGGGACGCCGCGCCACCCGTCTGAGCCGGCGCGCCGGCCGGCGTCGCAGCGGCCAGTCCGGCGGCGGCGATCATGCCATTGAGAAATCCTCGACGATCCTTCATAAGGGCGATTGTAAGGCGGATCGTCACCGCCCGCTCGGAATAATGGAGGGGCTCGGCGGCTGGTTGCGGAGTATCGCTGAAGGAACGGGCGCTGAACCCTCTAGCTCCATGCGTCGGGAGCGGTCTCGGCGCGGCAGCCTGAGAGGCTGCGCCACGGGAAGAGGGCAGCGATTCAGTGAACCGTACCGGCTCTAAACCGCGCGCTCCAGTTCCTGTTCGTGGCCGTATAGCGGGAAGCCGGCGTTTTCGCCCAGCCTGGCCGGAACCTCGCGGAGGTACAGTGGGTCCAATCCCCGCGCCGGCCGGCGCTCTTCCCACCCATTTTCCCGTGCCGGGAACATGAACCAACCCTGCCCGGCAACGCTGGCGATCCAGTGATTGTCGTGGATGGCGCTTGTGTAGAGTTTGGGCACGATTAGTCTTCCTTCCTACGGCGCACGGCCGGGCGCGTGGCGCCGGTCTTTCGGAAACGGCACTTTGCCACACATGCGGCGTTCTTGCATGTCAGACAGGCGCTCTTCTGAGCCATTTCGGATTACTTTATCCCGCTGTGCCGCATTTTTCAACAACAATCATGCGGGGATGGGGGCCATACCCCCACTAGTGGGGGGTGGACGGCGCAACGGGGCGGTCACGCGGTTCGGGGCGCCCGAAGGTTGATTGGCGTCCGGGCATTGCGCGATGATGTGCACATGCGCCGGAAAATCCTGGGGTTTGTTCTGATAGCGGCCGCGGCCGCGCTGTTCGCGGGCTGCGCCGACAGACAGGTCGACGTGATGCAGACGCCGGTGCCGCCTCCGGCGCAGACGCCGCCACCCAACCAGCAGGCGCTTCCGAACCGGTAGCCGCCCGCCCCGAGTCACCGGCGCCCGTCCTGCCTTAAGCCGTCGGCGGAGGCCCCGGCTCGCTACGTTTCTTCTTCGCTTCGGTTCTAACGTTTGAGGGTTTCGGCTCGTTTGGCCGTCGCTCCTTTGGGCCTAAGAACGTAACCAGGTAAGCCTGGGCAACGGCTTCGTCGCGAATGATGTTCCAAGTCTTGAATGCTCGGCTCACCGAAGCGATATGCGCCTCTGCCTCGACAGGTGTCCACTCCATCGCCATGTCGTAATCCGCAGCGTTGCGCCTTTGCTGGGCCTGTATAAAGGCTTCCGCGACGCTGCGAAGATGGACGGACACTTCCTTCTCCGCGCCGCCGGAAGGGTCGCCTTTGAGAGCGGCATTGATCTGAGAAACCTTCGTTTCAGAAGCCGCCTTCATCGGCCCGTGATCGAAACAGCGAGCCAGTGTCGCTCTCAGCTCAGGCCGGGCCCAATTGGCCGTTGCCTCCGATATCAGGAGATGGAAAAGCGCGTAGTAGGCGGTGGACACCGCCCGCCTCAGGCTGGCCTGATGCGGGCTTTCAGGATGCAAATCCGCAAGGCGCCGGGCGAGTTCGAGCAGATCGTCGGGAAACGCCATACTTCACGCCAAGGTCGGTTGATCGAGCTTGGCCTGCTCGGACTGGCTGCGGTAGTTGAAGTAGGGAAGCACGCCCCATTTTTCCAGGGGCTCGACTTGCCGAGCGATGGCTTGCGAGACTTGGTCGGTGATGTTCAAGAGGCCGTCGCCTCGGCTGGCGGAATCGGAGAGGATCACCATGAAGAAGACTGCCGGCTCTCCGGTCCAGTCGTTCCCAAGCGTGCAAACAATGCTTGCCACGTGAGGAGCGAGGCTCCGCGCAACTCGCGCTACTGCAGCCCGGAATCGGGCTGGCTGGGCGAATGCCTTTGGAAGGTACACGACTTCATTATCGCGCGCCTGGGCAAAGGGCGGGTAGTGATGACGATTAGCCCGGCCGCCTTGCGGCCTAACCTCGGCACAGCCGGAGCCTCACGCGGTCGAAACTCTCTGCGCGGGACCGGATGTACGCCCGGCGCCGTCTGCTACGCCAGCATTTCCTGTGCGCGGATGAGCCGCTCGGGAACACGGACGCCGTTGGGACACTTCACGGCGCAAGTGGAGCAATCGCTGCAGCGCACGGCCCGCGCTTCTTCGGACAATTTCAGGAAGCTGGTTCGCGCGAAGGGGAAATCGTTATAGAAATCGGCGTAGGCCAGAATGCGCAACTGGTCCGGCACGGCCACGCCCTTGGGGCACTGGCCGGCGCACTGGAAGCACATACGGCAGTAATAAGGGCGCACTTCCTCGTTGCGGGCCGTGAGAACCTTGTCGTCCTCGGCGGTGTACTTCTCGGTGAGCGCCTTCAGGTTCATGTCCAGCATGTCGTTGTCGCGAATGCCGGGGAACACGGCAGTCAGGTCGGGGTTCTTGAGCACCCATTTGAGCGCGGGCAGAGGGTTCTGGATGCGCGCGGGCCTGGCGGGAGCCGCCGCGGCCCTTCCACCGCCGCCGGCGCCGCCGCGCCCGAAACCAAACGTCGGCATGGCGCCGCCGGTGGCCGCCATGGCCTTGATGGCTGCCGTCCCGATTCCGGCGTCATGGAGTTTCTTGATGGCCGCGTCCTTCGAGGCCCCCATGGTGAAGTTGTAGCTGAACAGCACCACATCCACCTTGGACTTGATGGCGTGGTCGGCCATCTGGTTGATGTCGTGTGTGCTGAAGCCGTAGAACCGGATCTTCCCCTGTTTCTTGGCGGTCTCAAAGGTCTCCAGGAGTTCGTCCGAGACCTGCTGCGGCGTGTCTTTGGCGTGCAGGAGCCACACATCCACGTGGTCGGTCTGGAGGTTCTTGAGGCTGTCGTCCAAGTCCGTCGTGGCCTGCGTCTTAGTCTGGGCGGGGGTCTTACTGACTATGATGACCTTATCCCGGATGCCCTTCAGGCCCTGCGCCAGCAGCCTTTCGCTGTTGCCGGCCGCGTAATCGTTGGCCGTGTCGAAGAAGTTGACGCCCAGGTCCACCGCCCGCGAAACTACGGCCGGGTCCGGCGTAAAACCGACGCCCATACCCAGGGGATTGACCTTGAGTCCTGTCTTCCCGAGCGTTCGCAATGGGATGGCGGCCGAGCCTTGAAACGCGGAGCCAACGTGGGGGAGAGCCAGCCCGGCGGCGGGAATGGTCAACCCCGCGCGCAGAAAATTCCGGCGGGACGAATCCGAATTCATGACACACCTCTCTCAAATAGTAACGCGCGGCGGAAGACGGATGTTACCGAATCGGGAAAATCAGGGGTAAATAGCCGAAATGCCCGCCCGGCCCCGCTTTGCAGTAGGATAGAGAGCAATGGCTTATAGGAGGGTCGCATGGGTGTTCGGATTGGGTCTGGCCGCGCTCGCCGCCGGCTATGCCTTCCAGCGCCCGTTTCGCGCCTTCCAGGGCGTGGAATACCGTCTCGGCGAGATTCCCCTGCCAACCGACTACCAGGAGAAGACTGAATGGGCCTTTGCCCGGCTCATGTTCCCGCCCGGGGCCAACGACGGCTATCGCGGCCGCTTCGACGGCGACTGGCATCTGGGCTCTTCCCTCTGGACTCAGGACTTCCCCCGGGCCGACCGCCATTTCTCGCTCGCCGTGCGCCGCCTGACCAGGCTCCACGCCCGCTCCGTCGAGCAGGTCGTGAACCTGGACGAAGGCGATGCGTACGACTGGCCGTGGCTCTATGCGGTTCAAGTGGGCGAATGGGGTCTCACCGAGGGGCAGGCGCGGGAGCTTCGCGAATATCTCCTGCGCGGCGGCTTTTTCATGGCTGACGATTTCCACGGCGCATATGAGTGGCGGATGTTCGAAGAGCGCATCAAACAGGCCTTCCCGGACCGGCCCATCGTGGAAATTCCGGATGACGACCCTATTTTCCATACCGTCTACGAGCTCGACGACCGCTATCAGGTCCCCGGTTACGACCACCGGCGGCTGGGCTACAAGCGCCCCATGTTCCCCGAAGGGCCGGAGGACGGCAAGGGCGCCCACTGGCGCGGCATCTACGACGACAAAGGCCGCATTCTGGTGGCCATCTCCTACAACTCGGACATCGGCGATGCCTGGGAGTGGGCCGACGACGCCAGCTATCCGGCGCAATTCTCGGATCTGGCCATCCGCCTGGGCGTGAACTACATCGTTTACTCCATGACGCACTGAGCCAGTGGGCCAGGCCGGGGGTGCGCGACTTGACAGTGGGACAGCCGCGCGCTCGGGTGGGGTCTGGCCCCACACCGGCGCCTTGTGCAGGCAGGCCGGGAGTCCTGCCCCACCTGAGCCTCTGGAGGTACACTGAATACGATCCGGAAGTCCAGAACGGAGATTCCGGGCAAGGAGAAACACGCGATGAAATGTCATGTCTATGCCGCGGCGCTGGCGCTGGTCGCTATTGCACCGCTTGTCGCCCAGGTCCCGCAGGGCTGGAAGCAGCGCGTCGATCGCAGCACCTCGGCGTCGGACCCGGACGCTGCCGGCGCCATCAAGTTCGTAACCCTGGGATCGGGCTTCCACGCGACGAATCCCCAGGCGGCGGTGTACTGGAATCCGGCCAATACCGCGTCGGGCGTTTATACGCTCAAGGGCACGTTTACGCAGATGGTGAAGAGCGGCCACACCAACTATTACGGTCTGGTGTTCGGCGGCAGCGCTCTCGAAGGCGCCGAGCAGAAGTATCTGTATTTTGTGGTGGCGGCGCAGCCGGACGGGACATGGCTGATCAAATACCGTGACGGCGCCCAGACCCCCCTGGTGACGCAGAAAACGCCAAATGGCGCCGTGAAGCCATTGGATGCCGACGGAAAGGCCACCAACACCCTCGAGGTGCGCGTCGGCGCCGACAAGGTCGACTTCGTGGTCAACGGCGTTGTGGTGCACACGGAGCCGAAGGTCAATGGCGAGATTCATTTCGGCGCTGGATTGGCGGCGAAGACCGACGGCATCTATGGCATCCGTATCAACCATCTGCTCGAGGTTCAGATAGACGGCTTCGGGGTGACGAAGTAGCCGGGGACTCTGGACCCGTTCTTATGACCGACAAAGATTTGGCGCTTGAAGCGTGCGACAGCGCCTTGAAGGCAGACGTCACGAAAGCGCTATCGGCCTACGTCGATTCCGTGGTGATCTCCCATGAGATCCCCGAGACTGCGGCCAAGCGGCTGGCGGCGGGTTTGGTGGCGCGAAAGGCAGCCTACGCCGCAAGTCGGGAGATTGTCGCGCAGGTGTTCCAAGACGGGTAGCCGCCCAGGCAGGCGGCAGCCAACCCGAACCCCCGGCCGAAGGCTCGGGGGCTTGCCGGCGCACGCCCCTGCGCCGCGACCGGTCAATTTACAGGTTTGCCCAGCGTCCTGATTTGTTCCATGAGCCGGTACACACCGGTTGAAGGGTTGGCCTCCGCGCAACCTCGCCTTTCCTGCCACTCATCGAGGGCCATTGCCCTTTGCAGCGCGTCTGCGTACAGAGTGTGAAGAAGCGAAGTGGGCAGTTGTTTCTCGTAGCCCCGCATCTCCTTTCTGCACTTCCTGCACTTCTCCTGAAGGGGTCCTCGCTCGATGTGCGCGCGCTGGTCGCAGAAGTGCAGCAGCAGCCACAGTTCAAAGCAAGGATTCGAGACCGCCACCTCGATACCGTTGTCTCGGGCCTGCTGCTTGGCTTCCGGCAGGTAAGGGTGCTCGTCCACATCGAACACACACCAGACATGGTCGTAATTCAGGTTCTCGTCCTTCTCGCGTTTTGCCCTGGCGGCGGCTTCCTTCTTCATCGCCACGGCGTGTTCCACCAGAGGCTTCGGTTTTTTCCCGGGGCTAACAAGCTCCAGTTCTATGAGGCTCTTTTCTAAATGTCTCATTGCTTTGAAATATCCCGGCTCCGTCTTCGTATCCTCGCAGACAATCAAGAAGCGCGGATGAGGCGTACGGAACGGGCGACGGCGCCGTAAGGTGTCACGCCTGTCTCGTCTGGCCATCACCTGCCTCGAAGCGAAGGAAAAAAGCGTCGGGGTTGATAAAGGGAATTGCTCCGTATCTGCCCTGTAAATACCCATTCTCGAGATTTTCTTGGCGGCGTGGCTTAAAGTCACTCAAAGGGAACAGATGGCTGCTCGCATCCTGGCCCTTCTCGGTGAACCAAATCTGATCGCGCCGGAGGACGCCACTGCTTAACAGGTTGGTGTCGTGGGTGTTGAATATCAACTGCGCGCCGTTG
>JBEKPK010000308.1:0-6995 GCA_049520795.1 Bryobacteraceae bacterium | reverse complement strand
CGCTTTGCTCCGATATCAGGCTGATCCACTTGGCACGTACCTCGGGTTTCGCTAATCCCATACCTCAACTGTGAGCCAGGGCGCGGCAGCTTCACAAGATGGGGTTCACGTATCGCTCACGATCTTCCGGTCCGTTTTTTATACCTAAACCTCTTCTACCGACTGGCCCACTATCCTGCCGAGCAGGTTGCCTCCGTTGTCGAAGACCAGGACAGCGCAGCAGGCCATCGCGACGATTTCGAGCACGACCTTGAAGCCCTCGTCCGGCTTGTTGATGTGGAACAATGTACAGAGGCACGACAGATCCGTTGGGAAATCGTCAACGCCTGTGCGATCAATGATTACGGGCGGGCGTTGCGCCTGGTCGACCAGCTTGAGGAGCATCTGCCGGCGACCACCGTCCATTACCACCGCGGGCGCCTCCGCTTTCTCATCGCTGTCCGCAACATTTGGGAGGGAGAAGTAGCCCTCGAATACTGGGACCTTCCTCTTGGAAAGCGGCCCGGCGGCGCTCGTGGTATGTGGCGGGCACTCAATGCTAGCCAACTCCGCACCGCCGGCATCCAGCAATGGCCGACGCGCGGCCTGTTAACCGAAGACGACAGGGACCGCCTCCGCGACGCCATCAAGTTCCTCGAAAAGACGGTCGATACGTCAGAGGTGCTCCCGTCAACGCGGTTCATGCTCGCGCTGAGCTACGCCTGCATTGGCGACGGGCACAACGCCGCTCGGCACTACCAGTGGATGGTCGACAACCGACAGCGGTTCCTGGCGGCGTGTGCCCAGGAAATAGGACCACTCTGGGAGGTTGACGAAGGTGACCCGGATATCCTCATCAACGGAATCCACCGTTGCCTGGTCAACGCATACGACGACGCGGGAGAACTCGACAATGCCATCAACGCCGCTAATGCGTGGATCACAGTGTGCCCAGACCAACCTGGCACGTATGAACGCATGGCGCGCCTCTACCAGAAGCGCAACGACTACCAGGTCGCTGCGGAATGGTTCCGCAAAGAAGCCGACCGCAACCCCTCCCTCGACGAAGACCCCAACATCAGCATCATTCTCGCGCTGGGAAGCATTGGCACAACGGCCAGAATCGACGAAGCGCTCACCAAGATCGCGAACGCACACCCGAATGAGCTCGCCATCGCCGAGTCCGTAGTAAACAGCTACTGGCTGCCATTCGCGAACCTCGCGACCGAAAGCAAACAAAAATGGGCTCTCGGGACCTGGCTATTGAGCCTAACCCTGCCAGCGGGCGCCGGCGAAGCAGCCCACTGTTTCGCTTGGGTGGTGGAGCGAGAACTCCGCACCACCATCTTCGCCCCGTTCCAGGATGATACAAGAGGCCGCCCGGAACTCTTCACCCCGGATGATGAAGACAGCAAGCCATTCGCGCGGTACGTCACCGGCTGCCCCACCTTCACCCTCGGACAAATGCTGCGGACCCTTGATATTGCGCGGGAACCACGAACAGCACTGCAGTCGTCGTTCGCACAATGGCTCAACGGGAAGAACCCCTTGCTCTTGCCACGGTTCGCGACGGTGCGGACGGACACGATCATGAAGTTCAGGAACCGTGAGGACCACGCCGACCTACTCTCCATCACGACGAGCGATGCAGAAACGATGAGCAGGGCGTGCCGTCATTTGATCAACCTCCTTCATCCGCGTTGAATTGCTGGTCCGCCGGTCTGTACGGGGCGATGGGGCGATGGGGGGATGGGGCGGGGCGATAGGGGACAGCCCGAACGTCGCGATTTTCTCCGGCGCGGCTGCTAGGGCCGGGCAGCCTCCGGCTCAAAGCTGATTCTCAGACGGCTGCCGGTGGCCTTGGCGTAACGCTGAAGCGTACGCGTCGAGGGCCTGCCGCTTCTGCTTTCCAGCCGGGCTATCGCCGCCTGGGTGGTTTTCATCCGTCGCGCGACCTGTTCCTGGGTCAGGCCGGCTCGGCTCCGTGCTTCGATCATGGCGGCAGTGAGCGAGAATCCCTCATCGAGCGCCTTGTATTCGCGCCGATACTTGGGGTCCTTCATCCATTCGTCGTGCAGATCGTCAACGCGCGTTCGGTTCATCGTCGGTTACCTCCTTGGCCGTCTCCAGCGCCAGATCGATTTCCCGCCTTGGCGTCTTCCGGGTCTTCTTGACGAACACCCGCAAAACGACAACGCGGCGTCCCCTCGCCGTAACGTATGTGGTTTACCTGCCGCCGCGGCTCGGGCGAACAACACCAGTTAGACGTTTCGGCGCGACGCCGGGCGGCGGACGCGGTGTTTTTGGATGATCCCGGCCAGGGCGCGCAACGCTTCATTGGCCTCGCCTGGACTTGGGAACGCGGCAGCCACATCGGGTTCCAGCACCACTACAGCGCTTCCCTCGGCGTAGCGCGAGGCGTACTTGTTAGGCGCGGCGCGGCTGAAATCGTACTCCGGGAGGATCTCATCGGCGCCTGCCGGAACGGCAGCCTTGCTATTGCGGGGTGTCCTCTTCATAGTTCCTTCGCTCACGACGCGTGGCCGGTCGCGCGCTGATAATGCGAATCGCGCGGCCTCGCTCGACGTACATCACTGCAAGCAACCGCCGTTCCCGTGATAGGCCCAACAACACAAACCGCTCCTCCTCGGAGGAATGACGCGGATCGGCCACAATACGGCCCAGCGGATCGCCGAAGACTACCGCCGCCTCCTCGAAGGAGACTTCGTGCTTGGCCAAATTCGCCGCGGCCTTTTGCGGATCCCATTCGAACTCCACTGCCAAAGTTCATTATACTTGCGTTCCGGGCGCGATAGCCCAGACCAATCCTGATGGAGTACGTCTGCCGGGGGCGAAGGGGGACGGGCGAAGGGGGACGGCGAAGGGGGACAGCCTGAACGCCGCGATTTTCTTCGGCGCGATGGGGCGAAGGGGGACGGGGCGAAGGGGGACAGCCTGAACGCCGCGATTTTCTTCGGCGCGATCGGCTAGGGCCGGGCAGCCTCCGGCTCAAAGCTGATTCTCAGACGGCTGCCGGTGGCCTTGGCGTAACGCTGAAGCGTACGCGTCGAGGGCCTGCCGCTTCTGCTCCGCCGCGCGCATACCTTCGCGAGGCAATCGGGCAACTGCTCGAGTACGCCTTCATGCGCTATACTTGTATAACAACTTGCTTATGCTGGCCATCCGGCTCGCTGAATCCGTCGAAAAGCGCCTGGCCCTGCTCGCCAAACGTACGGGGCGCACCAAGACCTTCTACGCCCGCGAGGCCATCCTGAAGCACCTGGAAGATATGGAGGACCTGTATCTCGCGGAAGAGCGCCTGAAGGCCCTCCGCGCCGGACGCAGCCGCGCATTCTCGCTGGACGAAGTGGAACGGGACCTTGGCCTGGACCGTTGAACTCGACGCCGGCGCCAAGAAGGACCTCGCGAAGCTCGATCCTCCCATCGCGCGGCGCATTCTGAAGTTCCTGCGCGAGCGCCTCGCCAAACTCGCGGACCCACGTTCCGCAGGCGAAGCCCTGCATGGTTCCGAGCTCGGAGAGTTCTGGAAGTACCGCGTCGGCGCTTATCGCCTCATCTGTTTGATCGAGGATGATCGCCTGGTCGTCCTGGTGCTCCGTATCGGCCACCGCCGCGAGGTTTACTCCAGGTAGAAGACGCCCGCTGCGCGCCCTGCTGGACCTCGAGGGGCAATTCCTCAAGCCAGCTCTTGAATCGGGCGGTACGCCGGGGCTGCATCCGCTTAGCCGCAGTGCTGTTCACTTAGGACGTCTGCTCCTCCGTGGCGCAGGCTCTCAGCCTGCCAGGTGTGACGGCGTGGCGGGCACTCCTGCCTGCCGCGGCCCCGGCTCATGCCGACGCTTGGCTGCGACACTTTGTCGGAAACGGGTAATTGTGGGGCAGGCGCTTTCGCCTGCCAACCGGCTTCGGTAGGCCGCGCCCGAGCTTCGCTCGGGTTGACAGGCGGAAGCGCCTGTCCCACATCGGAGGGTGGAGTTTGAGATATGCGGCTTAGAAGCTCATCGGCTCGGTCTTGCCGGCGAGCTACTCCAGCCGCGCTTCTTCTTCCAGATCCTCCACTGGGGAACGCGGCGGCCACATCGGGTTCCAGCACCACTACCGCGCTTCCCTCGGCGTAGCGCGATGCGTACTGGCTAGGCGCGCCGCACGCCGGCGGTAATCTTCTGCGCCGGTGCGATCCCGCACAGAACCTCCCATACGCGCCTCGCCACTTGGCGCCGGCGACGTGCAGCGCCGGCCTGCCGGTAGTATATTGCTCTCAGTATCTTCCCAAACCGGCGCATCCGGCGTCAGTTTGGAAAGAACTGGAGGGGGAACAAGAATGTTATTGCGTATCAACGACGAGGCGCCCGACTTCACCGCCCAGACAACGCAGGGACCGATCCACTTCCACGAGTGGATTGGCGACGGCTGGGCAGTCCTGTTCTCGCACCCGAAGGACTTCACTCCGGTTTGCACTACCGAGCTTGGTTACATGGCGGGGCTCGAGCCTGAATTCGCAAAGCGCAACTGCAAGATAATCGGCCTCAGCGTCGACCCGGTGAGCAGTCACTCAAAATGGGCCGCGGATATTGAAGAGACGCAGGGCCACAAGGTGAACTACCCGATGATCGGCGATCCCTTACTCAAGGTGGCGAAACTGTACAGCATGCTGCCGGCCGATGCGGGGGAGACTTCCGAGGGCCGTACCGCGGCGACGAATGCCGCGGTGCGGACGGTGTTCATCGTCGGTCCGGACAAGAGGATCAAGCTGATGATCAGTTACCCCATGAGCACGGGGCGGAACTTCGACGAAATTCTGCGCGTTCTCGATTCGATTCAGCTCACGGCCCAACACAAAGTTGCGACGCCGGTGAACTGGAAGCGGGGCGACGATGTGATCATTCTTCCATCCGTGTCGGAGGAAGAGGCGAAACAGAAATTCCCCGGCGGCTGGCGAGCGCCGAAGCCCTATCTGCGCATCGTCCCGCAGCCCACGGAACCCGCTAAGGTATCCACCGCAAGGTGACGCGCCGCCGGAAATGAGCAGCCGGCCGCGGATGGACAGTACGAAGGCCGTAAGCCGGTTGGCCGTGTAAACGCCACCGGATTCGCGGCCTCCGGAAGAAGTATGAGAAAGGCCGATTGAGTCTCTGCGCCGCGCTACGGCAGCGCGCCTACTCGCGGCCAGCCATCCTCCCACACCATGGTCGATATCTGTAAGTAGGATTGCCCAGTGGTTCCGTGATAGGCGTGGAACAGCAGGTAGTCCTGGCCGGTCTCCTGGAGCACGGCTTCGTGTCCGGGGCCGCGCCAGTTGGGCGTGGTAGCATCGATCACCAGCGAGCCGCCGCCCTCGGTGAGCGGCTTGCCCGCCTTATCGAGGTACGGTCCGGTGATTTCACGGGAGCGCCCGACCACCACGTTGTAAGTGCTCTTCACTCCGCGGCAGCAGAAATCGTAGGAGACGAACAGATACCAGTAGCCGCCATGGCGGACGATGAAGGGCGCTTCCACCGAGCCGTCGATGGGCTGCGCGCGCGGGCGGCTGCACAGCGAGTAAAGGGTCGTGTCGGTGGGGGAGAGCTTCCCGGTCTGGGGATCGAGGCGGCGCATCTTGATGCCTCCCCAGAAGCTGCCCCAGTCGAGCCACACGCTGTTCTCGTTTTCCACCACCAGGTTGGGATCGATGGCGTTCCAGTCGTCCTTGTCCTGGTAGGACCGCAGAACCATGCCTTCGTCCACCCACTGATAATCCGGATCATGAGAGTCGAGTGTGCGGTTGGTAGCCAGACCGATGGCGGAATTCCTGCTGCCGAAGGTGGAGAGCGCGTAATACAGGTGGTATTTGCCGCCGTAGTATGAGATGTCCGGGGCCCATGCTCCGCGAGCGCCGGGTATCTCCTGAGCCGCCCAATCGGGGAGCTTTTGGAAAACCGAGCCGGCGCTGGTCCAGGTCAGCAGGTCTTTCGAGGTTCGTATGGGAATGATGCCGCCGCCCGGTCCGCCTCCGGTGCAGAAGACGTAGTACACGTCCTTGCGCTTGATGGCGGCCGGGTCGTGAACGCCGGCCACGTCTCCTTGCAGCGTAAGGACCGCGGGCTGCTGCGCGGGCGCGGCGGACCAACCCGCCAGAGCGGCCAGGAGCGCGCCGGCGCCAACCACGCCGATTCCAGTTCGGTGAGCCATGGAGTACATATCTCACACTGCGCGAGACGATGGGGCGCGCACCCTGCCTTGTCGACCATGAGCGCCCAGCAGAGGCAGGCCAGGAGGCTTGCCCCACGGCGCCGCCCTTGAGGATATTGTTGTCCGGTATTACACTCGAATGGTGCCGGTCGCTTGGCTCAGCCTTAGATCCGGCTCGACCAAGGGAGTGCGTTGACTCTCTCGAATCGAGGAATACGACCGTGGCGAATACATCGTTTCGCAGTTCCAGACGGTTCCCGTGGCTCGGCGCCGCGGCCCTGGCGGGTTTTCTGGTCCCGGCGGCGGCCTGGGGGCAGGTTTTTACCATGAGCCGCGAACAGTTGATCAAATACACGGCCAAGAGCCCTTACGAACGTTTCCCGGACGGCAGGCCGAAGGTCCCCGACGCGCTTTTGGAGAAGTTCCAGGATATGTCCTCCGAGGAAATCGGCGTTTCGCGCGGCGGATTTCCCAGCCAGTTCGTGGACGGCCTCCAGGTTCTGCATCCGGACAAGAAGCTGATAGGCCGGGCGCTGACCCTGCAACTGATGCCCGCGCGGTCCGACGTTTCGGACGTGGACGCCGCCGAGTGGAGAGCGGCGGGGAACCAGCGGCCGCGCGACCATCAGAATGCCATCGACCTGCTCCAAAAAGGCGACGTTTTTGTGGTTGACGTGGGCGGAAGCGTGGCCTCCGGCGGCGTGATCGGCGACAACCTCGCCTACTACATCCTTAAGAACGCCGCCGGCTTTGTGATCGACGGGGCCATTCGCGATCTGGACGGCATCTCGCCCCTCGCCAATCTGCCCGGATACTACCGGGGCGCC
>JBEKPK010000307.1:0-7268 GCA_049520795.1 Bryobacteraceae bacterium | reverse complement strand
CAACTTAGCGGTCTGAGCGGCGGGTCGCTAACTCGCACCAACGTAGCGGTGAACTTATTCAACTCCAGCGAGTTCAACAACGCCGGCCGGTTTGTGGCGGGTTTGTATGTGGGGATACTGGGGAGGGACGCGGACTACGCCGGCTGGATATTCCAAAGAGCGGCCTACCTAAGCGGAGTGGCCACGCAGGCGCAACTGGTGACGAACTTCCTGAACTCGACGGAGTATCAGATGAAGTACGGGACGCCGACCGACGATCAGTTCGTGCTGCTGCTGTATCAGAACCTGCTGCGGCGGACGCCGACGGCGGCGGAAGAGGCGGCGCAGTTGGCGTTATTGAGTTCCGGGACCAGCCGGACGCAAGTGGCGATGAGTCTGCTGACCGGAACGGAGTTTCAGACCGACTCGGGGCCCGAGTTGACGGCGTTTCTGCAATACGCGTGTCTGCTGGTGCGGGACGCCGAGCAATGGGAGCGGGATTACTGGGCCAACCTGATGAGCACAAACGCCTTGACGGTGAGCCAGGTATTCTACGACTTCATCAACAGCGCCGAAATGGGAATTCTGCTGCAGTAGGGCAGCGTTCCGAAGCATCCGTGCCCGCCTGCGATGCCAACCAAGGACCGCTGATCCCGCTCCCGCCCCGGCTGCGATTCGAACGCGCCAATTGGCCCTGTTTGCAGAGCGCTCATGTGGAGCGGGAGAATCCCGCGCGGTTCAGGCTGACGGATTTCGCTCGCCGCTTTCCTCACCTCGGCTACGAGGCTCGATCGTGTTTGTCGGCGGGCATGGGATCGGGCGTAAAATTAAGTTATGGCGAAATTAGGGTCGAAGACCGCCGCGGGACGAAATGGGCGTGCGCTGAAAGCACAGCCGAAGGTCTCCGAACTTGGCCGGGAACTGGACAGGCTCCGCGCGCGCTATGTCGCCAATGGCGGGAAACTGCTGAACCGGCGCGAACTGGAGCGCGAGATCGCCGAGCGCCGGGGACTGAGATAGTGGCGCAAGCGCCAATCCGCACCTTCCTTGACAGCGGTGTGTTGATAACGGCATTCAAAGGCCAGCCCTTGCCGGGCGGACCGGCAGTCACGGTTCTTAAGGACCCCAATCGGATCTTCCTCAGCAGCCCATATGTGCATCTCGAGGTCTGCCCGAAAGCTCTCTTCCATAAGCAACGGGCTGAGTACGCCTTTTACCAGCGGTACTTCGAACGGGCCGTCATGGCGCGGAGTCTGAAGGCGCTGCTGACGCTTGCCGTCGATGAAGCCGCCCGCTCGGGAGTGGGCCCCATGGATGCCCTCCATCTCGCCGCAGCGCACTTGCTGAATGCCGACGAATTCATCACGACAGAAAGGCCCCGGAAGTCCATCTACCGCACGTCTCTTGTTAACGTCATCTACCTGTTCCAGTAGACGCACGGAACCGTACAGCGACCGGGGATTTTCGAGGGAGTTTCGACGCGGCAGCCTGAGAGGCTGCGCCACGGCTAGGCGTATTCTCGATCACGTCTTCCGGCGCTGAAACAGCCATTTCCGCGCCACTGCCGCCGGTTTGACGGCATCCACGAAGAAGACGTAGCAGTCCTCGGCCGAATCCGAGAGCCTGGCGTTGCGCGCCATTTCGCCCAGATCGAATTGCCCGGTGGCCAGGCTGACCGGCATCGGGCAGACTCCCTTGACCGCGGCCACCTGGAAGCCGCGGCGGACCAGCATCCGGCTCAATTCCGAGACCCGGTACTCTTTCTTGTGTTCCGGATGGATCAACTGGTCCGGAGACTGAATACGGGTAAGCCGCGCGTTGGGGGTGTCCAGGCAAAAATGACCGCCCGGACGGAGCACGCGAAAAACCTCCTGGAGAACTCGATCGGCTTCTTCTTCGGTCACATGCTCGATGCTCTGGCCGGAGACCACCAGGTCGACGGTCCCGTCGCCGATAGCGTGGAGATCGCTCATGGACCCGTAAATGTACTGTATGGATGTGCCGCGTTGAGCCTGCAGCGTCGCTGCCGGCCGCCCGTCGGGAGGCAGATCTATTATGTAGAGCTCGCGGGGAGCGTGGGGGTATCCCAAGGCGAACAGGGCGCCTTCCGGATGGGAGGCCGAGGCGCCGCCCAGATCAACGGCCACTTCAGCCGCCGGAAGATGTTGGGCGAAAAGCGTCATGCGCGCGCGGTGCAGAGCCGTGTTAGCCCGGTCGCCGGCCTGCTGGGTCGCGTAACTGCGGCAGAATTCCTCGGAACCCAGGACCGACCGCAGGACGCCCGCCCAGTCGAGCGCTCTTTCGTCCATCAGGCTGAGGTACCGCACAAACCCCACGTTGTCGGGATCGCGGCCCAGGCATCCCCGGTAGACCGCGCGAAGAAACTCGCCGTTGTCCAGGCGGTTGGCGGTCGCCGGTTCGCCGGCGCTCGCCGGCTCGAGCGTCCCGCTCTTGCGGAAGAACAGCGCCGCCGAAGTGTACAGCCTTCCCTCGCACTCCAGCACGATGTGCGGGCACTTCACGGCCACCTGATTCCGCGCGTCGGAAACCGCCTGGGCCAGCGGCTGCCTGGTCTTCCGCGTCTCTTCGCCGAGTTGGAAATCGATCGGCTCCACCAGGTCCAGCCCCGGAACGGAGTCCGCCAGACGCTGCAGCGCGTTCTGGCTGAAGAGCAACAGGCCCGGCTCCTCGAAATCGGGGCCGCCGTCGATGAGGCACTCGGTCGTGATGGCCACCACCCCGCCCGGCTTCGTCGCGCGGTGCATTTCGGCCAAGGCGTGTTGCGCGGCCGCATGTCCTCCAAAGTGCTCAATCGAGCTGAGGCAGAAGACCACGTCGAAGGTCTCCGGCTCGAAGCGGAGGTCCAGCGCATTCATATGCTGCACCACCAGGCGGTTCCGGTTGTAAGGCAGCTCGGCGAAGGAATCGGGGCTGGTCAACACGGTGGACGCGGCTTCAGCGTCGCGGAATCCCGTCTGCCCGTACAGGTCGGTGAGGAAGACCCATCGCACCCGGTTGGTCAGGTCGAAAGCTGGAAGTTCGTGTCCCCCCGCCACCGAAAGCGCCATGGCTTCCGGATGGATCGCGCCCAGCCGGTCCAGCCCGTTCAGCACATGGGCGTACTCCCAGTGCTTGCGGTGCTCCTGCCCGGTGGGATAAGCCGGCATGGCCTGCACCAGGGCAGGCAGGAGCCGGCGCACAGTGGCGCGGAAATCGGCGTCTTGCCAGTCTTCTATATTGCAGAGCTTGTTGAATCTCATCGTCACCGTTGCGATGCTCTACCCGGCGGGAACTGCGCCGCATACGCCAGCGCCGCCGCCTTGGTCAAGGGCTCGGCGCTGGGATGCTGGGCCACGCGGCGGCAGCACTCGGCGGCCGCCCGGCGGTCTCCCTGTTGCACATAGATTTCCGCCCGCAGCACCTCGGCCTTCACTTCGGTTTCGGACCCCGGAGACAACTCGCCGCAGCGGGCCAATTCCGCCAGCGCCTGGGCGCCAGCCCGGTTGTTCCACAGACACTGAGCGCGTTGGAGGTGGAATCCGGCGCGCTCCCCGCGCGGCAGTTCTTCGGTGGCGCTGAGGACGGCGAAGTGCGCCTCCGCAAGCGAGTATTCCTCCATGCCCAGCAGCAGATTCGCCAGCCGCTTGCGCGCCTCCCGCTGGGCGCCCGGAAAACATGGCGGGGCGCCGGTGGCCGCCTCGTACAGCCGCCGGCTGGCCTCCCAATCCATACGTTGCTCGCACACCAGCCCGTTGCGGAAACTCGCGTTCACCCGTACCTCGTCCGGCAATCCCGCCTGCGCCAGCAGGCCGTCGTATAGCGTTCCGGCGGCCGCCAGGTCCCCGCTTTCCTCCAACCCGAAGGCCGCCTCCATCCACAGCCGCGCGCTCATCGGCGGGAGCGGGTTTCCCGGGGCCGGCAGCTCCAATCCGGCGGTGGCGGTATCAACGCGTCCCGCCCGCGCCAGGCAGATGGTTCGCTGGAGGAGAACATCCAAACGGGATATCCCCGCCGGAGCATCGGCCAGAACCAAGCCCGCTTCCGCCGCCGCCTCCTCCCAGCGGTTCTCGCGTTTCAGCAGATGCACCAGAAAGAAGCGCGCCACCGCTCGTATGTGAAGGTCGGAGCCGGGGGCCACCGCCGCCTCGCAGGCTTTCAGACTGCCTTCCGCGTCGCCGGAGGCGAGCCGTACGATTGCCAGGCGGTACTGGGCGTTGGAGCGATGGGCCGCGTCGCCCCAGGGCGCGCCGGCCAGCCTCTCGTAGAACCCGGCGGCCAAGGGCAAATTCTGCGCGGTCTCCAACCGGAATCCGCACTCCATCAGCGCGTGCTGCGCCAGCGCGGCGCCCGCCGCATCCGGCGGGTCCGGCAACTCCTGGCATAGCCTGGCCGCCTCCGCCAGTCCGGCTCCGCTCTCCTGGGCCAGAAGCGCGCAGATCGCTCCGTACAATTCCCGAATTCTCTGGCCGCTCTCCTGGTTCATGCTCCCGAACTGCAAACGTGACGAGTACTTCGCCGAACTCCTCCTAGTCACCATACCAAAGGCCGGCATTTGGATGTGACGAAGCATCATTTGTCGTGGTCGCTTGCGCCTTGCTAACAGAGGATGGCAGCGTTTGAGGGAACAGTCTGGGGGCTAATGTTTTCGCCGCAAACCTCCGAATAACAAATTGAGAGGAAGGCGGCTGCTGAACGGCTACTCTCAACGACGAAAACCCCCGTGTGCCGCTGGGCCGTTCCATTCGCGCCCTGTGCGGAGGTTCGGAATCCTTCCCCAGGACGCCGGCGGGAAGAAGCCGCTGGGGCGCCCGGATGCGCCGGGGGATTCCGGGCGCCGCGGTGTTCCTGGCGGTAACCACGGTCATCGGATCGAAACCTGTCCGGCCGGGAAGCGATGCCGTCACGGCGAATCCCACCCCCATAGTCTTCAGCACGTACTTTGGCGGCAGCTTCACCGACGTAGCATCCGCCATAGCGGTGGATGCCGGCGGCAATACCTATGTCACGGGATGGACGTCGTCGACGGATCTTCCGGTCAAAAACGCTTTCCAGTCCCATTCCGGCGGCGGGGTAGACGCGTTCGTCGCCAAGTTCGATTCCACCGGGGCTCTGGCGTATTGCACCTACCTGGGGGGCGAAGGGGACGACCGGGCTTTCGGTATTGCGGTAGACGCCTCGGGCACCGTCTACCTCACGGGGTGGACCTCTTCCACGGACTTTCCCACGGCCGGTAATCCTTACCAAGGGAGCCTGGCCGGCGGCCTCGATGCGTTTTTCGCCAAACTCAGCGCGAGCGGCGAGAGCCTGGTCTACAGCACGTTTCTAGGAGGCGCCTCCAGCGACCAGGGGAGAGGGATCGCGCTGGACGCTTCCGGGAACGCATTCATCGCGGGGCAGACGGCGTCTTCGAGTTTTCCGACGCTCCATCCGCTGCAATCCGGGCTTAAGGGGCCGCAGGACGCCTTTGTCGCCGAGTTCGACGGCTCCGGCGCATTGCTGTTCAGCACCTATCTGGGCGGCAGCGGAACCGATACCGCCGCCGCCATTGCGGTGGGCGGCGACGGTAGCTTATACCTGACCGGGTCCACCGATTCCCTGGATTTCCCGACGCTCAATGCCCTCCAACCGGCCAACGCAGGCTACCAGGACGCCTTCGTGACCAAGCTCAGCTTTGGCGGCGCGGCCATCGTGTTTAGTACCTACCTGGGAGGCAGCGGCGGCGCGGTCGATTACCCCGAATCGGGCCTGGGCATCGACGTGGACGCCGCCGGCAACGCCTATGTCGTCGGCGTCACCAGTTCATCGGATTTTCCCACCCGCAATGCGCTTCAGCCGGCCCTGGCCGGGTGGGAGAACGCTTTTGTCACTAAGGTGGCCGCCACCGGCACGGCGCTCGATTTCAGCACGTACTTGGGCGGAAGCAATCTGGACTATGGCGTCGCCCTGCGCGTGGACAGCTCCGGGGCGGCTTGCGTCGCCGGGTATAGCACGTCTCCGGATTTTCCGCTTCTCAGCCCCGTGCAATCCGGGCTGGCGGGATCGTATGACGCTTTTCTCTCCTGCCTAAGCGCGTCCGGAGAGGCGCTGGTTTTTAGCACCCTGCTAGGCGGAAGCAATGCCGATGCGGCGTACGGTTTAGCCATGGATGCGGGGTCCGTTTATATCGCCGGCCTGACCGCCTCCAGCGATTTTCCGTTGAAGAACGCCTTTCAAAGCCTGAATACCGCCGGGAAGATCAGCGCGTTCGTGGCCCGCCTCACGCGCTACCAGACGGCTCCGCCGCCGGCGCCTGTTCCGACGTTCCCAGGCAATGGAGCCGTGAATGTTCCCCTTTCGCCAACCTTGACTTGGAACGCTTCGAGTGGGGCAGCCTCATACGCCATAAATCTTGGTTCTTCGCCGTCGCCGCCGCTTCTGGCCGACACGACAAACCTCGCCTATGGTCCGGGCACGCTCGCCGCGGGCACGACATATTATTGGCAGGTCACAGCGTCCAACAGCGCCGGATCAAGCAGCTCCGCAGTGTTTTCGTTCACCACGGCGTGTACTTACGGGATCGGCCCCGCGAGCGCCGCGCCGGGGGCTGCTGCCGCGAGTGGTTCGGTGATGGTGACGGCGCCGGCCGGCTGCGCCTGGACGGCGTCGAGCAGCGATACATCCTGGCTGACTGTCACTTCGGGAAGCTCCGGAAGCGGCAGCGGTACGGTGAACTATGCGGCGACGGCCAACCCGAATGGCACGGCACGAATCGGAATCTTGACCATTGCCGAGCTGAGTTTCACCGTGACGCAAGCCGGCGTAGCCTGCACCTATGCCCTGGGTGCGCTAAGCTCGGCGTCCTGGCTGACCGTCACTTCGGGAAGCTCCGGAAGCGGCAGCGGTACGGTGAACTACTCCGTGACCGCCAATTCCGCCGGCCCGCCCCGCACCGGCACGCTCACCATCGCCGGGCAGAGCTTCACCGTCACCCAGGCCGGCATTAATCCCGCCGGCTGCATCTTCTATCTCGATGGCGTCTCCGGCGGCTTCCCCGACGCCGGCGGCTCCGGCCAGGTGCATGTCACCTTGGGGAGCGTGGAGGGCTGCTCCTGGGTGGTCTCGAGCGATTCCACCTGGATCACTATCACCTCGGCTTCCGCCTTCACCGCCAGCGGCAATGTGCTCTACTCCGTGGCGGCCAATACCACCGGCGTCACTCGCACCGGCACACTGACCATCGCCGGCCAGACTTTCACCGTCACTCAGGTGGCCGGCTGCTCCTTTACCTTGAGCAGCTCCTCGGCGTCGAT
>JBEKPK010000306.1:0-7024 GCA_049520795.1 Bryobacteraceae bacterium | reverse complement strand
TGTGGGGCAGGCAATCTTGCCTGCAGCCGCCTTTCCAGGCGGCTCTTTCGCGTCCGCGGAGCCCTCTCACACGGCAAACGCCGGCTGAAAGCCGGCGGCAGCCAGGATTGGCTGCCCCACAGTTATCTGAATACTCGTCATTCTGTTCGCCGCAGACCACTAGGAGGTCGATCTGACGCCGGCCATTGGACGCTCAATGCTCACGAAGCCGGGGAGAGGGAGTTCCATGGAGAGTCGCGCTGGCAAACGGCTTTCGCCGGCAGCCCGGACTGGCTCCGAATCGGGCGCCGGGTCGAAGAATAAGTTCTTGAGCGCATACAGGGCGAGGTCAAAGCGGTCGTTGGCGCCTACTTTCTGAAAGAGCCGCGATAGATAGACCTTCACCGTTCCCTCGCTCAAGGTCATGGCATAGGCGATCTCCTTGTTCTTAAGGCCTTGGGCCAGGAGGCTCACCAACTGGCGTTCCCGCCTGGTCAGAGCGATCCGCTTGGAGGTGAGAAGCCGGTCGCAGAGGCCCTGTTCCACCCATAGGTCGCCCGCCGCGACGTTGCGCAGGCATTTGATCTGCAGCTCGATGGGCAGGCTCTTGCGGAGTATGCCGCGGACCCCCAGAGCAAGCGCCTGGGACACAAACTCCATGGCGATGGCGTCAACCCAGAGAACGATCGGCGCATCGCCCGCTATGGATTTCAGCTTGGATAGCGTGGCGAAGGTAATGGCGGAGGTCACCTCCAGAAGAACTACGCTCGGGCGGCGCGTTCGGATATGCTCCATTAGCGGATTGAGGTCGGTGAAGACCGCCCCCAACGTGAAGTCGTCCAGACCGTCCATTACGGCCCGGAGGCCGGCCGTCAGGACGGGTTGCTCGGAGTACAGCGCCACGGTTGTCATTTTCCCATTACCTCGAATCTGTTCGGTCTGGGCGTCGAAGCCTTCTCTCCTTATAAGCATGGGTCGGATGGCGTACCCTACGGTATCCGTAGGCGCACTGAATCCCGGACAATTCATTGCGCATGATTCGGGCGAGACACCGGAGGGCGGCGGCGGAGCCCCGGCGTCTCATGGAGGAAGACAGCTTCGGAAACCGCCGTTCACACTTCGGAAAATCGGGGTTTGTTGGTATACCCCGGAACCGGTCTTCCGATGCAAACTCGACTTGGGAGGCGAACAAGCACGTGCAGGCTGAACTTCGACGGCGCAAGTACGAGTTCGAACTGGCGGCATTGTACCGGCGCCGGGAGACCGTTCTGTCGCTGATCCGGTCGCTCGAGCGCTACCGGCGCGCGAGGACCGGGCACATCCCAGGATGCTCGCAACGGACATCGCCGGCAGCCGCGTGAGGCAAAAGCATGCGAAACGAGTATCGAGCAGGTCCAATCTATCACGCCGGTCTGATCGTGAGCGGTGGCATGTGCGCCGGGTTGGGAATCGCCATCCTGGTAGCCATGGCGCTGCACCGTGCGCCCGATACCCAGCTATGGCCGGCCAGCGCTTCTACTTCGCCTGCCGCGGCGCTGGGGTTCGCGGCCTGCGGGCTGGCGCTGATTGGAATCGGCTGCTGGTTCCCGCGGATAACCTCGGTGCTGGCCATGGTCACCATGTCGATGGTAATCTCGCTGGTGGCCGAGAGAGCATTCGGGGCGGGGCCCAGAGTGGAAACCATGATCGCCGCCAACCTGGGAGTGGCGGACTGGGATGTCATCGCGCCCAACACGCTGCTCGTGTTGCTGCTCGGCGCGGTGGCATTGTTCCTGCGCCACACCCACCGATGGTTCGAGAAGCGGCTTAAGATGATCGCTATTCTGGGTTCGATCATCTTCGCGATCGGGATCGTGGCCGCCATGGGCTACATGACGGGGGTTCCCAGCTATGTCTGGCAGTCGCGGGCGCCGATGTCCTTCCTGAGCGCGATCTGCACCTGCACGCTGGGGCTGGGCATCGTCATGAGCGCCTGCCGGTATAGCGAAATGGACGAAACGGGCCTGCCCCGATGGTTCAGCCTGGTGGTCTGCGCCGGCGCTTTGACCGTCAATATCACTACCGCGGTAGCCTACCTTTGCCGAGACGGGCAGACATGGAAAGGGGTGGAAGTGATCAGTTTGGCGCCGATGATAATTATCAGTGGAATTCTGTCGGCGATGGCTGCCCGGCAGGCCCGGCGGCAGGCGGCGTTCTGAAAGGAACCGACTCACAGTACAGTGACGTCCCCGGCGTGTGAGGGTTCTGTGGCGCACGCCGCTATTCCGCGGATGCTCCTACTCGGCGCTTGCAGGCTCGTCGCTGCCGTGTGCGGCGAGCCTGCTGGTTTTCAGGGAGCTGTACTTCCGCGTGGGCGGACCACCGATTCTATCGATTGCGATTACCGGCCGCGCCGGCGCCTCGGGTTGCTCCAGGTAGAGGATCGCCTGTTCGATGTCTTCCCGCTCCGCGCGAAGCTCGGAGATGATTCTTGTAACGTCCATGAAAAATTCCCTCCCGTCCTCGTTCAGGTGTTCCAGGAACGACGAGCTATCTTCCGTAGTCGAACGTCAGCACTCCACGATGTTGTTGCGGATGGCGTAGCGGACCAGTTCGGTGACGGAATGAATGCCGAGTTTCTCCATGATGTGGGCCCTGTGCGATTCCACGGTCTTGACGCTGATATCGAGGATGTGGGCCACCTCTTTATTGGACTTGCTTTCGGCCACCAGTTTGACTATCTGGAACTCCCGCGAGCTGAGGCGGCCGGATGGCGTCTCCGGCAGGGCGTCCGCGGCGGCGTGGCCCAGATACCCGCTCAGCACCACTTCAGACACCCTGGAAGTGAAGTACAACTTGTGCTGGCGGACGGCTTCCAGCGCCGTTATCAGGTCGTTGCCCGCATCCTGCTTGAGAATGTAGCCGCGGGCGCCCGCCCCCAGAACGTCGCGCACGATCTGTTCCGATTCATGCATGGACAGAATCAGGACCTGCGTGCAGGGGTTGTCCTTCAGAATCTCACGCATGGCCTCCAGGCCGTTCATATCGGGCATGGAGATATCCATCACCACGATATCGGGCCTGAGACTGGCGGCGGCGGCCACGGCTTCGCGGCCGGTGGATGCTTCGCCGCACACCTCCCATTCGGGCCGTGCGTCCCCTATGACACCAGCTACTCCCCGCCTTACAACCTGGTGATCGTCAACTAACAATAATCTTGTTTTCTTCATTGGATCCACCCAGCGGCAGAGCTACCGTCAGCTTGGCTCCGCCCCCGTTCGACGCCAGCACCAACCGCCCGCCAAGCTGTTCGGCGCGCTCGCGCATGCCCATTATGCCCACCCCAAAGCGGACGAATCCCTTGGCCGGCGTTCGCAGCGCCTCGGGGAGGCCGCGGCCCCGGTCCCCCAATACCAGCCGGACTTCGTGGTCGTCCCGTTCCAGCCGGATGATCGCCGACGGGCTGCCCGAGTGCTTGTGGACGTTCGCCAGCCCTTCCTGTACAATGCGAAAGAGAGTGGCTTCCACCTCCGCGCCGAGACGCTCGAAATCGGGCGCCACCTCGATCTCCACCTCGATTCCGGTCCGCTGGTTGAAGCCCTGTGCGTAGGCCTGCAACGCGGCCGGGAGCCCGACTTCGTCGAGCAGGGGCGGATGCAGGAGATAGGTAACGGTTCGAATTTCCGCCGAGCAGGCCGCCGCCAGATCGGTGGCCTCGGCGAGCGCCTGCGCGCGGCGCTCCGGGGCCAGCCCAGGTTCCTTCAGGCGGCTGAGATTCATGCCCAGGGCCGCCAGGAGCTGCGCCGTGCTGTCATGCAGTTCCCGCGCAATTCTCCGCCTCTCGTAATCCTGGGCGCGCAGCAGGTCTCTGGAAAGCCGTTGAAGCCTCTGGTTGGATTGCTGCAGCGCTTCCTCGGCGCGCTTCAGGCTGGTGACGTCCAGCATGGCTCCCACCACGCGCGTCGCCTTGCCCGTGGTGTCGCGGGCGATTACGGCCCGGTCATGGATGTAGGACCATTGGCCATCCGCGCGCAGAAGCCGGTACTGCGCGCTCCACGAGACGGCCTGGCCTTCCAACGCTTCGAACAGGCTCCCCAGCACGCGTTCGCGGTCTTCATCGTGAATGCGCTTCCCCAATTCGGCGGGGCACCAGGTCTTAGGCGCGCCGCCGGAAGCGTCGCTGTATGCCTCATTCCATAGCGCGTAACCCGTAATGGGGTTGTATTCCCAGATGGCTTCATTGGCAGCCGTCATGGCCAGGCGCAGGCGCTCTTCGCTTTCGCGAAGCCCCTCGTCGGCGCGCTTGCGCTCGATGGCGTAGCGCAACGCCCGCGTCAGCAGGTGGGGGTTGGCATGGGCTTTCACCAGGTAATCCTGCGCGCCCGCCTGCACCGCTTCCACCGCGAATTGTTCGTCGCCGGCCCCGCTCAGCACCACCACGGGAACGGTCGGCGCCAAAGCGCGGATCAGCGCCAGCGCCTCCAATCCCTGGCTGTCGGGAAGGCCGAGGTCCAGCAGGAGCACGTCGATGCCGCCCTCGGCCAGGCGCGCGAGGCCGATCGAAAGACGGTCCACCCACTCCACTGTAAAGCTCGGGGCCGTGGCCCCCTTCAGGGCTTCCTGAACCAGCCGCGCGTCGCCTCGGTTGTCCTCGATGATCAGGACGCTAATGCATTGGCTGCTCATGAAGACGGCAACCTCACGATGGACATCCAGAAATGTTCGATGGCCTCCACCACCGCCACGAACTCGTTCAGGTTTTCGGGTTTGGGGATGTAACAGTTGGCGTGCGCCCCATAAGCGAGATGGATGTCCTCTTCCGCCGTGGAGCTGGTCACTACCACCACCGGAATGCGCTTCAAATCGTCGTCGGATTTGATTTCCTGCAACACCTCCCGGCCGTCTTTTCGGGGAAGGTTGAGATCCAGCAGGATCAGGTGCGGGCGCGCCGCGGCGATGAACTTGCCTTCCCGGCGCAGGTAGGCCATGGCCTCCGCGCCGTCCCGGACCACGTTCAGGTGGGTCCACAGACGGCCCGCTTTCAGCGCTTCCCTAGTCAGGCGCGCGTCGCCGTCGTTGTCTTCCACCAACAAAAGTTCCGCGGTTACCCCCATTTCAATCCCTCCACTTTCTTTACTCATTCCCGTGCTTCCCGTTCGCCGATCCGGTCCTCTGGCCGTCAACCGGAATACTGAAGAAGAATGTGGATCCCTGTCCGGGTTGGGATTCCAGCCAGATTTCTCCTCCGTGGCGTTCCACGATTTTTCTGCAAAGGGCCAGCCCGATGCCGTTGCCGGGATAATCCTCGGGACGGTGCAGGCGCTGGAAGATGACGAAAATGCGCTCGGCGTACCGCGGCTCGATGCCAATGCCGTTATCGCGCACCGAAAAGACCCAGTCATCGGCGTTCCGGACCGCGGAAACGTGGACCCGTGGAGGGTCCGCGCCCTTGAATTTGATGCCGTTGCCCACCAGGTTTTGAAAGACCTGCACCATTTGCGTCGCGTCGGCCTGGATTACCGGCAACTCGTCGTGGCTCACCAGCGCGGCGCTTTCGCCAATCGAGGCGTACAGATTCGACACCGCGCGCCCGAACGCCTCATTGCAATTCACCGGTTCGAAGCCTCTGCCTTTGGCGCCTACGCGCGAGTAGGCCAGCAGATCCTGTATCAGCGCCTGCATCCGGGCGGCGCCGCCGACGGCATAGGCGATGAATTCCCGGCCATCGTCGTCCAGCCGCGACGCATATCGCTCCGCCAGGAGTTGGGTGAAGTTGGCCACCATGCGCAGCGGTTCCTGAAGGTCGTGGGATGCGGCGTAGGCGAACTGCTGCAATTCGGCGTTGGAGCGCTCCAGTTCCGCGCTCTTATGGGCCAGGGCTTTCTTCTCGGCCTCCTGAGCTTCCATGGCGCCGCTCAGCTCGGCGGTGCGCACCCGGATACGGTACTCCAATTCATCCTGCGCCCCGCGCAATTCCTCTTCGGCCCGCCTTCGCTTGCCGATTTCCCGTTCCAGCTCCGCTTGCCGGGACGCCGCGCACTCGCGCGCTTTGTGAATGGCATTGCCTAAGAGGACGATGAGCGCGGCA
Organism: Bryobacteraceae bacterium; assembly: GCA_049520795.1. Taxonomy (GTDB): domain Bacteria; phylum Acidobacteriota; class Terriglobia; order Bryobacterales; family Bryobacteraceae; genus BOG-224. The sequence continues at coordinate 978 of JBEKPK010000306.1, read as the reverse complement.
ACCAGGAAATAGCAGCCGGCCATCGCGAAGTCGCGAGGGGTTGCGAGAAGCTGCGCATGGCCGTGGCCAATAAAGAACCACTCGGCGGCCACAAAACCGAGCGCCACGCTCAGCAGCGATGGCCCCAGGCCGCCGAACCAGGCCGCCGCGGCTATCCCAACGAAAAATGTGACAAAGGGCAGTTCGTCCTGAAGCACCGGATCGAGCGCCACTCGCGCCAGCAACGATAATGCGACGATGCCGACGGCCACGCTGTAACGCAACGCCTCGGAGCGTTCGTTAACCTGTACTTCGTTCATGCCGCGCCTCTCGAAAAAGCCGCTCGTGCCGCCATGGGCGCGGCTGCGGGAGTTATCTAAGAGAAATACCCGGTTTCGATAAGTAGATCGCCTAATCAGTTCTAAAGGCATTGCTTAGTACTACCCAGTTAATACTGTAAGCTATCGTTAGTGTTGAGAAAGGCACTTATTTGTAGAGATAACTTAGTCTTTTTGTCGTTGTTTATACTACGAGGTCTAGCCTGCAAGCGTAGGATGGATGTGGCGTGGGTACTCGTGCCGGCACTCGTGCCTGCGCCACACCGGAGGGTTGAGTGGTGGGTATCCGGGTTAGTCGGACCTTCTCACAAGTGTTCAGGTGCGATGGCGTGGCGGGCGCCCCCGCCTGCCGCGGCGCGGCTCATGCCGACGCCTGGCTACGACACTTTCTCGGAAACAGGTAATTGTGGGGCAGGCGCTTTCGCCTGCCAACCGGCTTCAGCAGGCTGCGCCCGAGCTTCGCTCGGGTCTGCAGTTTCTACATTTTTCGTGAGATCTCCGCGCCTTGCGGCCACCATCCATTTGGAGTCGCCTACTACCTAGCCCGAAGGGCCAAACATCTTAGCCCACGGCGCAAGCCGTGGGAAAGAGGCCGGCCGGACTCCTAGCCCCGGAACGGGGCGTAACTCTATGCCACACAGTTTCGCTTCCCTGCTCGTTC
>JBEKPK010000305.1:0-7049 GCA_049520795.1 Bryobacteraceae bacterium | reverse complement strand
TTTGGCATCAACCCCGAGTTGATTCCGCATCCGGAGGGAGGCTCCAAGCAGTTCGGCTTGATCTATCAGGGCTTCCGCGGGTCGTCTCCATGGGTTGACATGGGTACGGCGATCGCCTCGGGCATGTGGGTCTGCGGCTTGTGCGAAACCGGGCGCGGCCGCAGGCTGCGCGCCGCCGCGGAATCCGCGCCGCGCGTTCTGGCCACGATCCTCGGTGGTATCGTCGGCGGGGCCATCGTCGGGTTGATTGGTTGGACCGGCGCCAACCTGTTTGGCTATAAGTAACATGGCGCAATACCTCTTGGCGCACGACTTGGGCACCAGCGGCAACAAGGCCACGCTGTACAAGACGGATGGCAGCCTGGTGGCCAGCCGCACGTGCCCTTATGACACCCGCTTCTTCAACGGTAACTGGGCCGAACAGGACCCCCGTGACTGGTGGAGCGCCGTCTGCCGCTCCACCCGGGAGCTTCTGATCGAAGCCCGGGCCGATGCGTCCGAGGTGGCCGTGGTGGCGCTGAGCGGGCAGATGATGGGCTGCACCCCGGTGGACCGGGAAGGCAATCCATTGCGTCCCTCGATCCTCTACTGCGATCAAAGAGCTACCGTGCAAGCCACGCAGGTGCTCTCCAAGATCGATCTTAAGAGCTTCTATGACATAGCCGGCCACCGCGTCAGCGCCTCATACTCTCTGGAAAAGTTGATGTGGATCCGCGATCATGAGCCGGAGATCTACACCCGCACTTACAAGACACTCTGCGCCAAGGATTACATCAACTCCCGTCTTACCGGGCGTATGGCCACCGATTACTCCGACGCTTCCGGGACCAATGCCTTCGACCTCAACACCTTCCGCTGGTCGGAAAAGATCATCGCTCTCGCGGAGCTGGACGGCGGGAAGTTTCCGGAGGCGCTGCCATCGACGGCCATCCTGGGAACAGTCACCTCCCGCGCCGCCGGCGAGACCGGTCTGCGGGAAGGCACGCCGGTGGCTGTCGGAGGCGGAGACGGAAGCTGCGCGGGCGTCGGCGTAGGCTGCATCCGGCCCGGAACGGCATACAATTACCTGGGCTCCTCGTCCTGGGTGGCGCTGACCGTCGAAAAGCCGATCGTCGATAGCGGGATGCGGACCATGAACTGGGCCCACTGCGTGCCGGGCTATCTGCATCCCAGCGGCACCATGCAGACGGCCGGTTCCAGTCACAACTGGCTGAAGAACACGCTCTGCCAGGAGGAAGCGCGGCAGGCGGCCGCGCGCGGCGTCAGTCCCTACCAGGTGATCGATGAAGCCGTGGCCGGCGTGCCCGCCGGGTCGAACGGCGTTCTGTTTCTGCCCTACATGTTGGGCGAGCGGACGCCGTGGTGGAATCCCAACGCGCGAGGAGCGTTTGTGGGGCTCAGCCTGGCGACGCGGCGCGAGGACATGCTGCGGGCGGTGATGGAAGGCATCACCATGAACCTCGGAATCATCGTGAACATCTTTCGCGAGCACGTGCCCATCGATGCGATCACGGTGATTGGCGGCGGCGCCCGCAGCGAGGTGTGGCGGCAAATCATGGCGGACGTCTATCAATGCCCCGTGCAATCGCTCAACTTCCTGGAGGAAGCCACTTCCATGGGCGCGGCGGTAATCGGCGGAGTTGCGGCCGGCCTCTACCCCGATTTCGACGTGATTCATAGGTTCGTCCGCGTGGATCGCACGGCCACCCCCAACGCGGAAAATCGAAAAGTGTACCGCCGGCTGATGCCGGTGTTTGAAAAGACGTACCGTTCGCTGGTGGAAGTCTACGACGAACTGGCGATGCTGAACTAAGTCATCTGATTCATAGACACACTATCGTATGCAGCCCGTGGCGCAGCCTCTCAGGCTGCCGACTCGACACTCGTGTCGAGTCTTGCGCTGCCAGCCACCAAGCGTAGAGACGAGTCTCGACGCGGCAGGCTGAGAGCCTGCGCCACGTGGGGCCCGCGGGGAACTGAGAGGAGTGACTTATGCGTGCAGTTGCCGTTACCGAGCCCGGAAAAGTAGCGATAGTCGAGTTAGGCCGCCCCACCGCCGGGCCTTATCAGGCCCTGATCCGGACCGAGGTCGCGTGTCTGTGCAACGCCACCGACGGCAAGCTGATCGCGGGCCATTTTCCGGGCGTGGACAAGTACCCGCTCGTGCTGGGACACGAATGCGCGGGAATCGTCGAGGCTGTGGGCGGCAAGGTCCGCAACTTCCGGGTGGGGCAGCGGGTCATCGGAGGGCTGGTCTTCGATTTTTCCGATCCCCGGTACTCCAGCGGCTGGGGCGGCTTCTGCGAATACACCCTGGCCAACGATCACGATGCCATGGCGGCCGACGGCGTAGCCGACGCCGAGCACGGATGGTTCGAGTGCTATGAGATTCAGCGCCCGGCGCCGATGGACATCCCTCTCGAGGCGGCGCTGCTGATGTGCACCTGGCGCGAAGTGTACGGCGGCTTCGGCGATTTCCAGATCAAGGCCGGCGCCGATGTCCTGGTTTTCGGCGCGGGGCCCGTCGGCCTGAGCTTCGTTGGTCTCGGGAGGCTGCTCGGCCTTGCCTATATCGGCGTGGTGGATCCGCTCGAAAGCAAGCGGCGCCGGGCCCTCGAGATGGGAGCGGACGAAGCCTTCGAACCGGGCAGTCCCGCTTTGAGCGGCCTCAAAGAACGGCGCGGAAAGCCTCTCGACGCGGTGATCGACGCGGTGGGCCGGGAGTCCATCGCCAACGCCGCGCTAGGTCTCATCGGCATGGGAGGATCGATCTGCATCTACGGCGTCCTGGCCGAGCCCAGCATCACCATCCACAAGCACAAAGGTCCTTATAACTTCAATTTATACGTGCACCAGTGGCCCACCCGGCGCCGCGAGCGGGCCGCCATGGAGCCTCTCTGCGAGTGGGTGCGCCAGGGGAAACTGCGGGCGGCGGATTTCATCACCCACGAGTTTCCCGTGGAGCGTATCGCCGAGGCCGTCGAGGCGGTTCGCGGCGGAGAGGCGCTCAAAGTGCTCCTGCGTTATTGAAAAGAACTGAGCGGGCCTCCATGGATTCGACGCGGCTGCCGGCCGCCGCTACCCGCGACGAAAAACGAATGAGGCTATGCCGAAGCCGCCGATCGCCAGCCCGGAGATGCGGTTCATCCAAAGCAGGGCTCGGTCGTTGAACCGGTCGCGGAAGCGGTTCACGATGCTGCTCAGCACAATCCACCACGTCATCGAACCGCAGAAGATTCCGCCCACCAGAAACACGGTCAGCCACCACTGCCTTCGGTCCCCCATGCCGAGCGCGGCCAGCAGGGCGAGAAACGAAAGCACTGTGGTCGGATTCGTGAGGGTCAATAGAAATGCCGATCTCACGTCCGAGTACCGGCTCCCTGGGCCTAGCTTTCCGGGGTGCAGCGGCTGGGGCCGCTTGAAGAAGTACAGTGCGCCGATGACCACCAGCAGAATGCCGCCCACGAAGTGAATCCAGAATTGTTCCCGCAAGAGGAACTGGACGACCAGGGTGATGCTGAAGCCCGCGACGGCGCCGTACAGCATATCGGCCGCCGCCGCTCCCAGGCCGGAGAACACGCCCGACCGCCATCCCGTTTCGATGGTCCGGTGCATGCACAGGATGTTCACCGGTCCCACGGGCATCGCGATCATCAGGCCGACGATCATGCCCCCTATCAGCAACTCGACTTCTCTCATTCGCCGACTAGCACCTCGGACGTTGCTGTGATTTCCATGGCAGGCGGGCCAATCACGGTTTTCGGCGTAGTATTTTCCGTTTGACATCCGGCCAGAACTCGGTCGCCAGGTTGCTGACCATATCGAACCCGAAGCGCAGAGAACCTTCTTCGAAGCCGAGTACCGCCGTATTCAGCCGGCCCGGATACCACTGGTTCGAAATGTAGGCCGCTCCGTAAGCGCTGCCCAGGCGCCAAATGGACAGCGTTTCGCCTCCGCCGTCCGTGCGCGTGAGGATCGTGTCGCGGAACGCATGGCCCGTGCGCCTCCAGAACCCTTTGCCAGTGGAGGGGAAATAGCGCGGATCCTCGTGCAGAGTGGAATCCAAGCCAAAAGCCATGGCGCTATGAATCCCGGAGCACGCTGCGGTTGAGGCGACACGCTTACCGTAGGCCGCCCAGCCTTGCCCCCATTCCGTCGGGGCATCGAGTTCCTGGATGACGCCGGCGTACGCCACATCCCCGACCAGCGCCAGTGTCGCGGCGGACTGCATGATGTGGTAGACGAGTTTTTCTTCCACTCCCATCGCCGTGAACGTCTGCGCGAGTCCCGTTACCGGGATAGCGAAGACGATGCCGACGATGAGTATCGAACGCATGGAATCGACCACTACCTTTGTTACGCTGCCATCCGCTGCCCGCTCGCCGGCATGGCAAAAAACACTTTAACTGACAATCCCGCGCCCTGGAACCAGGCGGATTACCACTACCACCAACGCAATGACCAACAGGAGGTGAAGCAGGCTGCCGGCGATTTGGGGGGGCCATCCCCAACGCCCACAAAACCGACAGAACGGCGCACATTGTCCAGCGCACCCATTTTCTCCTGAAGGCATATATGATTGCAAGAGCGGGTCCAGAGCCGCGAGTCGAGCCCGCGCCCAGTTCCGCGGGCGCGGGGTGCGCAATCTGCGCGTAACACGGCAGTCGCCGCACAGCGGCGCACGTGAAGGCAAACATGGGGCGGGCTCACTTTCCGAACAGTTTGCGCTCGGCCGCGTCCCATTGTTCGCGTAAGCGCCGGCCCAGGGATTTGTGTTCCGCCGGGGCCGAAGGCGCCGTCGCGGCCGGCGCCGCCGCGGGCTTGAGAGACTCCGGTTGCGGCGCCTCGCACGGGCGTTCGCCGGCGAAGCGCACCATGTTGGACACAAAAGCGTACTCCCGCCGGTAGCGTTGGCCATCGGCTTTCTGCACGCAGACGGAGAATCCGGGGAGTGCGCCCGCGGGTTGGCCCTTGGACTCCACCGTTTGCACCTGGCCCACCAGCACCGGCGAGTACCCTTTGAGATTGCGCTCGATATGCGCGGTTTCATAGCGGTGACGGCGCGTGCTCCAGACGAACACCCGGAAGCTGTCGAAATCGTACGGCTGCGGCCCGCCGGCGATGGTAGTCCAAAGCCACTGCTGCTTCTTCTGGTCGCCGTCCGGGGTTTCGCCCAGCGGGAAGTAAGAGACAATCCGGTGGCCTTCGGCGTATTGCGCCACCTCGTCCGGAATGGCCATCGAGAGGGCCCCGGTGAGCGCCCATCCGGCCTGCCCGCCGGCCGTGCGGACCAAGGTCCAGTTGTCGATGGGAACGGGCGCGGATGGCGGCGGCGCGGCGGCGGCGCCGGGCTCCGGCGCGCCGGAAAGACCGGTTCGGGAGAGTTCCAGCCAATCAGCCGGAGGCGCGGGAGGCTTGGGCATGGGAGGCGGCGGGTATTTCGGCGGTTTAGCCGGCTTCTTCGCCAGTTTCTTGGGCTGCTTCGGAACAGGCGGAACCAGCGGCTGGCGCCGCGTGTCGGCGCGCGGAGCGGTCACGCTCGCCAGCACATCCACCTTATCGCCCGACTTGAGCGTCAGAAAGCTGGGCGCGCCCCGCGCCGGTTGCGTGTGCACTCTCAAGAGTTCGTTGTAGGTGGTTGCGATCCCTTGCGAGGGCATGTTCAGCGCACGTGCGGCAAGTTCCCTGAGGCCGGCCATATCCTCTGCCCCCAGCAATTGCCGCGCATCCACCCAACCTTCGGCGCCGTTAGGAGCGCGCACGCGCAGGAACGACGTCCGTTTCTGTTGCAGAATCTCGAGGCGTTCGCCGTGGCGCACGGTGGCCACCGCAGCCGATTCCGGCGGAATATCGGCCCGGATTTTCAGATCCGAGGGACCCACGTAGGCTTCGCCGATGGATGGAGCGCGGCGGGTAGTCACACCGCCGCACGCGCCCAACATCAGCATCAACCCCGCGGCCGCATTCACTTTGGTTATGGAACCTAAACGCACGCCTGCTATCAGTTTACCAGCCGTACTGGTATTCCGGCGTCCTATACTGGAGGGGTGCGAGGCGCAACCCGCAACGCGGTCCTGCTGGCTGGCGGAGCGCTGGCGTTCACCGGACTGGCCGAACTCTCGCTCGGCATTCTGCCCGCTCCGCACGAGCCGTTTCACTACCTGCTGGCGGGCACGCTGGCCACGGCCGTTACCCTAGCCGCGATGTTGGTCCTGGCGAGTTTGCGCTGGGCAATTCCGGCATCGGAGCACCTTGGCCGGAAGCGGAGGCCCGCTCCACGGGCGGAATCGTGGAGGCTCTAAAAGCGCTACGAGGCAACCGCCGAGAGGGGCCGATGCCATGGCCGCGAGCAGGCGTTGTACAAGATGCGCCGCACCTCGGGCTCATAGAATGGCTGCGTTAGCAGATCGTACGCGCCCAGATTCAGGGCTTCGGCCCAGAAGCGGGCATCGGCCTGCGGGTCGGTGACTATCACTTCCACTTCGCCGGGGTTTTCACGGGCCAAGTGCAGGGCATCCAGCCAGTTTCCGTCGGGTAAAGCGGCTTCGGTAAGAACAACATCGTATTCTTTACGTCGAAGCTGGGCGCGCGCTTGCTGAAGGTTCTCCGCATGATCCAGAACCAGCGGAAGAGCGCTCAACATGTGCGAGAGTCGGCGGGCATCTTCCAAATGCCCGGAAACAAACAGGATCCGGGACCTCATTTATGCGCGCTCCTTAATTGCCTTATGGTTAATCTTCCTTAATACTAGACCTGGTCCTGTAAAAGTACAATGACAAGTGCAAGAAGATTTTGGGAGCTTGGTATAAGAAATCACGCTGGGATCGCAAAATATTCTTGAGAATTCCGGGATCGTGCTCTATTGTTTTTCGGGTTTCATCACCGCCACGCACTCAAGGTTGCGGTAGAGCTGGTTGTAGTCCAGGCCGAACCCCACCACGAAGCGGTCGGGAATCTCGAAGCACCGGTACTTGACCGGCGTCTGCACGATCCGGCGCGAATTGCGGTCCAGAAACGTGCACACCGAGAGCGAGTTAGGCCCCCGTCCG
>JBEKPK010000304.1:0-7051 GCA_049520795.1 Bryobacteraceae bacterium | reverse complement strand
GCGAATGTGGCTTCCGGTGTTGGGAGCAGCGTACTTGGTTTGGCTGTTATTCCTGTTCCTTCACGAAATTAATGAGAACATCCGCTTTGTGAGGCATCAATTGCGAGCATTCCGGGATGCCGTCAATGAGGTTGGGGGACGTGCGGAGCGCTTTCCTCGCCCTACGTTTGAAGTGTACCCGGACCGTGATAACTTCAGCATTGCGGATGCCCTTGAGTGGTTGAACAGGCAATGGGAATATCCCAACAAATCCTGATAGGCATTTGCGACTTATCAATAACACGCGCTGCGGAAGGAACGTAGACGGGTCAGGATGCTCTCCCACTTCATCACCGGGCTCGTCTACTGAAAGGGATCAGCGGGTGTCATCGATGATCTTGTCGCGGTCGTTTGGCTTCACGGCGCTTTGGTCTAGGCGCGTAGTCGTTCTTGAGAACGGTTTGGGGTATACGGCTGTGATGTTCCAGGTTGCCCAACGGCCATCCCGTTTGTAGCGACGCGCATCGCCCATCATCATTAAAAAGTCAGCATCATCGCGGCCATAAGTATCCAAGTATTCGAACAGGTCGTCCTCGCGAATAGGTATCACGACGTCGGAAGGACGCGGTTTGTAGAGGTGGCCGGTGCCGGACACGCCCCATTCAAAACGACCATCTCGTGTGCGAATAATGATCGCCTTGTGGGACAGTAGGACTTCGAGCTTTTCCGGCGACTTCGGTCCGAAATCGAGGAGGGTGTCCTGGTTCTCGTCGGAATCCCTGAATAGGCAGCATCTTGCCACTTCGAGTGGGAATTGAGACGAGAACGTTGGGGACTCGAAAATGCTCTCGCGCTTCGGCTCTTCCCCAGGCCCTCTGAAAAATACGACTTCTCCCGAGTAGTGCGCCTTCCATATCGAAAGACGGAGCCCAATTCCACGCACCGCATGTGGTGCCCCATCTGTTTCCTCATCGGATAGGCCCAAGGCTTCTAAGAAGTACTCCCGCCGCAGTTGCACGGTCACCCACATCACCTCGTGTAGAAGGCTGTCGCGCTCTACGTCACCTAGCCGGCGGTGCAACTGGTCGATCCGCCAGAGGAGGTAGAAGATGCCCAAGAGCAAGCAAGTGAGGAACACATCAACTCTCGTCACAGGCAGACTCACCTCGAAATCTGAACCAGTGAACGCCGCTTTGCCGGAAACTTCGCCCGTTCCTGGACAACCGCAGGCAGCGTGTCACGGGCGAAGCGCTTCCAGTACTCCTGCTCGCCGGTTGTCCAAAGCAGGCGTCCATAATTGCGGCTCAGCCCGCGGCAAGTTTTCACGACGGTCTGCACAACGTCGGCCAGTCCTTCCCACTTCAGCAAGCGCAGCCGCGGGAGCATGGCCACCGGGATGACAAACTCGTGCCGTTTGCTCTTGCCCCACTTCACACGGAGCGCGATAGTGATCTCGGGAAAGTCCTGCCTTGGAGGTTGCGAGAACCACCATGCCCGAAACAGGAGGTACCGCCGCCGTGCTTCCGCCGCGCGGAGAGGGAACTCCGGTTGCATCGTGCCGTTCGCGATTTCCTGCTCCACGAAGTCCATGCGCCGACACAGCGCGGGAGAGGGTGTATACTCGCCCGTGCACAGGCGCGTAAACGTCCGCCGGTTGAGCGCCAGAAACGCCGTAATTCGTCTTGTCGAAAAGCCCGGTCTGACAAGCTTCGCGATTCGTTCCGCGGGCCAAACCGCAACGAGTTCCCGGTTTTCGGGACTTCCACGCCGTCTATACTCTTCCCCCAGCATATAGCAGCCTACGACGCCCGTCTCGCGAATCTGACGCTGAATGTGGGCGTACTCCCTCGGGAACCCGGCCCGCGACTGTTTCCAGTGCTTCCCAGAAGTGTTGCTCGTCATGGTGTTGCAGCCCGTTGAATCCGCTATCATTATAGCGCTCCACCGGCCTGATTCCTAAGAGCCTTCATGGCTTTAGCGGCCAATTCCGCGACCGTGGGAAATTCACTATGAAACCGACCGTTTTCCCTGTCTCCAGCCCCGGCCCTCGGGCATCCTGTGGCCGGGCAAAGTGAGGGGTGTAGATGGGGGACCTTCAAAATGCGAGCTACACACAATTGCTGTGAACGCCGTACGGGCGGTGGTGCATCTTCGCGATAATCGGACAGATCGGGCATCCTTCAGAGTTTAAGGATCTGGAAATCTGTTAAACTTGAGCTTGAGAGTATTATTTCACCGGTAGTTGCGGGCTGTTCCACATTGCACACGATGTATACGCTGGCCTTCTTGGCATGTGCCGTTTTCGTTGCAGTCTCAATCGGCCGGTTCCTCCAACAATGGAGCGAGCAGCAGACCCAAAGCCATGACCGCTTGCAGCACATCAGCGATCAGGTAGATAGAATAGTTGCGCTCCTGCGCGAAATCTCCCTTCAGCAAGAACCGGAAAAGCGGTTGAACGAGCCGACCCAGGAACCGGTGGGGATCGAATGGGACGCGGAACACCAACGGTACCGAGATTGAGGTTACCACTGCTTTCGGTTGTCGTCAGCCGCTTCTCTGGAGGAAAGCATGAGTCCCGTTATTATTGACCTATTTTTGTTCGCGCTTTTAATCTACCTGTACTTGGAGCTAAAGAAGGGACGCCAACGGGTCCGAGTGCTGTCTCACTTCGTCGGCGCGGTGATTCACTTCTCTGTCGATTTAGCTTGCCGAGTAGCGCCAGACGATGAAAAGAGATCGGAAAAACTGAAGGGCGATCTCTGGACTGCCTATTTGCGTGCGGTACTCGAAAGGGTTTCGGTGGACATCGAGCGTGATTCACGGCTGCCCCAGCAGGAGTCATTTATCAAGCATTGTGCCACGCTTTTCCAGGGTGATGGTTTTCCGGAACTCTATAGCGAATTCCACAGGTACTTTAGCGACCGATTCCACAAGGCCTCAGAATGCGCTGGAAAGCGCGAAGTGACGTGAGGGAAGCCTTATCGCAATTCTCTAGTCGCTCTTGTGATTTGGTTGGCGCGGGCCGATAACTCCTCCGACCGCTGTTTCTCTTCGTGATACTCGGCTACCAGCTTTCGGACCTCGGACTTCTCCGGGAGCTGATCGATGCTGCGAATAACATCCTCGACAGTGAATTCCTGCGAAATCCCAAGGTGAACGAGTCGCCTCAACTGAAGGCCGACTGTCTTGAACTGTTCTGCGTGTCGATCCAACTCAGCCTCGAAGGCCAGCACCTTCTGTCCGGACCGTTGCGCGTTCTTGACTGCTAAGCCGATTGCTGCATTCTCTTGATCTTCGCTCACAATAGTAATCCCCTATACACATTATGCGTGGCCAAAATCTTGCGCGCAAGCGTTTGTTCGAAGGGGCCGGTACTGGTGCCTTGGCCTTGGCCGGAGTAACCGAACTTCACCCGTCTGGCCAACCGTCGCGCTTGGGTTGCGCCCGGTCAACGGTTGGGGATATCCTCAAAAACAGCCGCCTAGCTCGACGGGGCGACAAGCCGGGGACCCTGCCCGGTTGGCGGCAATCCACTACAGGGATTCGCTGAGGGCGCGATGCATACTGGCATTCACCCGCTGATGCGGGAACCTGTAGCTCAGGCTGAAATCAGATACAGGTCTGAAGAGGAAAAGGGCCACTGGCACGAATGGCGCCCCGTCAATGCGGACTCTGTGCCGCCGTGGTGGTACGCGGGCGCGGACTACACGTGGGAAGTAGTTCTAGCCTTTGTGGACGCCTTCATGCAACACACGTGGGCCACCGACTTTGACAGCGAGGTTGAACGAGAACTGCTGGAAACGGCCGGTGACACGTTCGCCGAAAAGCTGATTCACTATGAATCCGGCCAGCATCGGAAGCCCCAGTTTGTTTCTTTTGTCAGGGTGCAGCTTGCTGCACGCCGCGCAAAGCTTACACGCGAGCGGTGGCAGAAGGCTGCTCCACCGCAACCACAAACCGAGCGGGCGATTGCGAACGGCGCGGCAGTTCGCGCACTGCCCGGCCCAGTTCCGACGGTGGTAGAAACAGCCTACGCACAATCATCACCAGCAGACGTGCTGGGGACCGTGGCAGGCACGGCCGGGGAACTCGCGGCACCAGGAGTGGAGGGCAGAGAGGCGCGAAAAGTGCTACGAGATGCCTACAAAGCCGAGTGCAAAAAAGGCCGGCGTGAAAGTCACGGATGAAATGATCGCCAAGACCGCGAATCCCCACACGGCCACGAACCTCGGATGGACGAGCCGCGCCAACATCCAGAAATGGCTCGCCTGCCATCCGAAATATGACGGCAGGCCTGACAGGATGATCCGCAAGGTCTTCTCCGAAAGACCCCACCTCCCCAAAGCCCAGCCCTAAGATTCTTCCGCAGTTCCGCACTTGTTCCGCACTTTTTGGGGGTTGACATCCGCACTGTAGGACATCAGACGATGCGGGCGTGAGCAAGGAAAACTACCTCAAAAGCAAACGTGAGGCCGCCCGCTACCTGGGCGTCTCTACCGGATCGCTGGAGCGTATCATGCGCTCTGGCTTGGCTTACGTCCGCGTCGGAAATCTGGTGAAATTCCGCCCCGAGGACCTGGCCGATTACGTCAAGCAGCGGCGCGTCCAGCACGGAGGGGATGCTGCATGAGCGCCGTAGAGGATGTGCTCTCGCGCGTCCGCATCAGCGAGGTATACACCGCTTTGACCGGCATAACCCCGCGGCGCGCCGGGCCGGAGACTTGGCGCGCGGCGGCCACCTGGCGCAATGGCGACGGGCTGAACGTATCAGGCGACGACGCCCGCGGCGTGTGGCATGACTTCAAGACCGACGAAGGCGGCGGCGTGCTGGACCTGGTACAGCGCGTCCGCGGTTGCAGCCGGGCCGACGCGCTGCGCTGGTGCGCGGACCTGGCCGGCGTGCCACTGGAGGATAAACCGCTGGCTCCCGAAGATCGGGAGCGGTGGGCGGCTGAGCGGCGCGAACTTGAGCGCGACCTACCCGACGCACGGTGCTGGCGGCGCGCGGCCGTGGGTCTCGGGGAGGAAACGCTGGACCGCGAAAAGTCGCGCCTCTTCGGCCCCACCGAAGGGCGGGCGGACCTGTCCGCCATGCGGGACATTAGCGGGATGCTGGCCTGGCTTCAGTGCATGGGCGATGCCGCGCTGGCGGAACTCTACCGCGAGTGGCGGCGCCAGTATCCCGGTATGACGTGTGCGCTGGTCCGCTGGGCGCGAGAGCGCGAACAGGTGGAGGTGCGAGCGCTGTGTCGATATTTGGGGTTTCCGATGCGCGCCGCGGCGGAATGCCTGAAAGTGGCTGGGGGCGTGCGATGAGTCCGGAACCGAATATCGAGCGACTGTTGGCCGATGAACACGCCCGCCGGCAACCGCCCAAGCGATTGCCGCCACTCGCGGCGATGAAACGCGACTTTCAGGCCTTCGGCGACGACCGCTACCGCCTCACAATTCCCGATATCACCATAACCCTCGAAATTGACCGCCTGAGGCGTGAACACCACGAACTCATTGGCGAGTTGTCCGTCTGGTGTGACTTGCCCGGTGCCCGCACGGTTGACGGTAGTCTCCAGATTGCGAACCTCAACCTATCGTCCGCCCGCGCGCGACAGGACTGGGCTAAACACCTGGCGACGCGCGCCAACGCCGGGGATCTGGACTGGACCGGACTGATCGAGGAATTCTGCCAGCGGGTATTGCAGGCCGACAGGGCCGGACAGCCCGCGGTAGATCTCCGCACGCTCCCAGAAACCGAGACCGACGACCAACTGAGAATTGAGGGCTTCGCATTCCCGCGGCGGCATCCGACAATCATTTACGGCGATGGCGGCGCGGTGAAGAGCTACACGGCGCTATGGTTGGCCGGCAAGCTGGTGGAGCGCGGCCTGTCTGTGGCGCTATTCGATTGGGAACTGGCCGGCGACGATCACCGCGGCCGCCTGGAACGCCTTTTTCCTGATGGGATGCCGCGGATACTCTACTGCCGTTGCGAACGGCCACTGATTCATGAGGCGGATCGGTTGCGGCGCATCGTTCGGGAGAGCGGCATTGACTACTCCATCTTTGACAGCGTGGCATTCGCCTGCGACGGGCCGCCGGAGGCCGCCGAAGTAGCCGGGCGATATTTCCGCGCCGTCCGCCAGATCGGCGGAGGTTCCCTCCACATAGCGCACGTCAACCGTTCGGAAAACGCCGATGAGAAACCCTTCGGCAGCACGTTCTGGCACAACGGAAGCCGGGCGACGTGGTTTGTGAAACGAGCCGACGAAGGAGCCGACAGCGACGTTATCAGCCTCGGGTTTTTCAACAAAAAGGCGAACCTCGGGAGGCTACAGCGACCTATCGGGTTCACGGTGAGTTTCGCCGATGAGCGCACCACGTTTCGGCGGGCGGACGTCGCGGACAGCCCGGACCTGGCCAGAAAACTGACCATCCGCGAGCGCATGATGCATCTTTTGCGCCGCGGCGCCATGACGGCTGAGGCGATTGCCGAAGAAATCGAGGCTGATCCTGAGACGGTGAGGCGAACGATTCGGCGGCACAAGACCATGTTTACCGTGATGGAGGGCGGCCGAGTGGGGCTGCCGCAAAAGGGCGTTTTATGAGGCCGGACACTGCAAAACGGACACTTTTTGACGGCAGTGTCCGGCACTGCCTTTGCGTTGTACCGCATCCCGTTGCGGCAGAGGGTCTTACGCGGGCGGACAGCCTGTCCGGACACTTTCTTTACAGGGCGGCGGCGGACACACTCTCTCTCTATAGAGAGTGTCCGTCCGCAGTGTCCGTCCGGAGAGGAAAGGGAAGCGCGGCCGGCAGACGCGGAGGCAGGGCCGCTGTTCGCACAGAGGCCAGCATGAGCGCGAAGTCCAAAGCGAGGCGATCAGGACCGCGGCCGGATGACGGGTTGCTCCTGGGGCTGGCGGGCTGCATAAGGGCACGTGGCACGGGTAGGACGTGCGATGGATGCGGAACTCTTCCGGGCGTCCTACCCGTTCCGCTGCGCGCGCGCGGCCAATTCTGCCCGGCGTGCTGCCCGTGCTGCAACGGCGGCCAGAATACTCCGCAGTCAAACGGC
>JBEKPK010000303.1:0-7072 GCA_049520795.1 Bryobacteraceae bacterium | reverse complement strand
GCCGGCCGCATCGGCGATCACGGTGTTGGCCGGGCCCAGCGTGTACCGCTCCCCGTTCAACGCGTGGAATGGCTCGGCGGGCCGGGCGCGGCGGATGAAAATCGTTCCGCCGTGGAGCAGGTCCGCATCGAAGGCGTGCATGGGCTGGGCCAGCTCGGCCATGACGAAATTCGTCATATCCACGATGTTGTTGATGGGGTT
Source organism: Bryobacteraceae bacterium (assembly GCA_049520795.1). Classification (GTDB taxonomy): domain Bacteria; phylum Acidobacteriota; class Terriglobia; order Bryobacterales; family Bryobacteraceae; genus BOG-224. The sequence goes on along the minus strand of JBEKPK010000303.1, from coordinate 6,871 downwards.
CAGACCGATGGCCGTGAGCCGCCGTTGCAGCCACAGCGGCGAAGGCCGCACGGTGACGTCTTCGAATACCAGGGCGCTGTAGCGCGGGCAGAGGTCGAAGTCCTCGATTTCGATTTCGATGGCCGCCGGACCTTCGGGCAGCAGGTTCGGCTTGACCGGATCTTTCAGCTTGCGGCCGGTCAGCGCGGCCACCTCGCGCGCCATGCCGTGGTGGCCCCACAGGTCCGGGCGGTGGGTGATGGATTTGTTGTCGATCTCGATGACGCTATCGGGCAGGCAGCCGGCGAGGGGAGCGCCCACCTGCGAATCGATTTCGATAATGCCCTCGTGATCGCGGTTGATGGCGAGCTCGATGCCGCTCAGGAGCATGCCGTCGCTTTCCACTCCCTGGATGGTCTTCTTACCGATGGGCGCGTAGGCCGTGATCAGGCCGGGGCGGCAATTGGGAGCGCCGCAGACCACCGTTTTGAGCCCGTAGCGGCCGGCGTCCACCACGGCTCTGACGTTATGGCCGCCCGGGATCGGCTCCACCGATTCCACGCGCACGGCGCAGGCGCTCTCCAGCAGCTCGCCCGAGCGCTCGATGCCTTCGCACTCGGCGGTCTTCATGGTGATGAGCTTTTCGAGCGCGTTCGGGGCGCAGTCCAGGTCTTCCACCAGCTCGCGAATCCAGTTGTATGAGAACTTCATTGTTCCGCCGCTTAAAACTGTTCCAGGAAGCGCAAATCGCCGCTTTGCAGGTAGCGGATATCGTCGATTCCGTAGCGCATCATGACCAGGCGCGTTAGGCCCAGGCCAAACGCCCAGCCGTTCCACTGCTCGGGGTCGATGCCGCTCATGCGCAGCACGTTGGGGTGCACCAGGCCGCAGCCGAGCTGTTCCACCCATCCGCTCTGTTTGCACACGGCGCAGCCGGAACCGTGGCATAGCAGGCACTCGACGTCGAGCTCGAAACCGGGTTCCACGAAGGGGAAGAAACCGGGACGCAGCCGCACGTTCACTTCCCTCCGGAAGACCTCGGCCAGCATGGTGCGCATAAAGTACAGCAGGTGAGCCACGGAGACTTCGCGATCGATCATCATGCCTTCGATTTGATAGAAGGTGTGGTCGTGGCTGGCGTCCACGCTCTCGTTGCGGAAGACGCGTCCCGGCGCGATCAGGCGCAAGGGCGGCCCCAGGCGCTCCATGCCGCGCACCTGCACGGGCGAAGTGTGGGTGCGCAACAGGTCGCCGCTAGTCAGCCAGAAAGTGTCCTGGGAATCGCGCGCCGGATGGTCGGCGGGAATGTTGAGGGCGTCGAAGTTGTGATACTCGGTTTCCACTTCGGGGCCCTCCAGGACGGCGAAGCCCATGGAAACGAACACCTCCTCAAGCTCCCGCTGAATTTGGGTGATGGGGTGCAGATGCCCGCGCCGGGGGCCGGGCGCAGGCAAGGTGAGGTCCACCCATTCGCCCTCCAGTCGCGCGTCGAGGGTTTGGCGGGCGAGCGCTTCTTTTCTGGCCTCCACGGCCGCTTCGAGCTCCTGTTTGGCCTGGTTGAGCAGCTTGCCGGCGCGGGCGCGCTCTTCCGGGGCGAGCTTCCCCATCTGTTTGAAGAACTGGTCGATGGCCCCCTTGCGGCCGAGAAACTCCACGCGCACGGGCTCCAGGTCCTCGAGCGCGTCGGCCGATGCGATGCGCTCGAGCGCGCGGGAAACCAGTAGTTCCTGGATGGATGATTCGAGCATGAGTGTTGGAAGCTTCTATTCTAGCAAGGCCGTGGCGCAGGCTCTCAGCCTGCCGACTCGACACTCGTGTCGAGTCTTGCGCTCCTCCCGCCACCATGCGTCGAGAAGGGTGGAGATGCGCGGCGGCGCTTAACGGAGGATGAAGAGACCAAGCGTCCCGAGGAGTCGGGACGCGGCAGACACGAGTGTCCGCGCCACGAACCGTACAGTGATCGGGTATTCTCGAGGGAGTCTCGACGCGGCAGCCTGAGAGGCTGCGCCACGGGAACAGGGCAGAGATCAAGTGGCCCGTATTAGCCTTCGGCCATCTGCTCGCCCATCTTGCGGGCCTCTTCAAGCGCGCGCTCGGCGTCTTCCACGCGGGAAGCCGGCGCTTTGATGGTGAGCGGCACGATGTAGTGGCCGCCAAACACGAAGCACGGAATATCGTTGCTTTCCAACACGCCGCGAATCAAATCGGTTGCCAGCTCGGACTCGCCGGTTCGGAACACCACCAGTTCGTCGTTTTCCCATTGGTGAGTATGCATAGGGGCTTTCCTGGAAGGCGAGAATAGCAGGTCGCGGCAGTGCTCGGGAAGCCGCGGCAGCGCGCTATCATAGTGAACACCCATGATTCAAGACGTTCTCCCCGAAGGCCTTACTTTCGACGACGTTCTTCTCGAGCCCGCGCGCAGCGAAGTGCTGCCCGCCGAAACCGACACGCGCACCTGCCTGACGCGCGAGATCGCGTTGAACATCCCGATTGTCTCCGCGGCAATGGACACGGTGACGGAAGCGCACCTGGCCATTGCTTTGGCCAGGCAGGGCGGCATCGGCATGATTCACCGCAACATGCCCATCGCGCGGCAGGTGGAGGAAGTGGACCGCGTGAAACGCAGTGAAAGCGGCATGATCGTGGACCCCATCACCATCGGTCCGGACGAATCCATTGCCGCCGCTCAGGCGCTGATGAGCCGGTATCACATTTCCGGGGTCCCGGTCACCAAAGGCGGCAAGCTGGTCGGAATCCTGACCAACCGGGATCTGCGGTTCGAAGACCGCTTCCACCTGCCTATCTCCGAGGTGATGACCAAGGAAAACCTGGTGACCGTTCCGGTGGGCACCACGCTCGAGCAGGCCGCCGCGATTCTGCACAAGCACCGCGTCGAGAAACTGCTGGTAGTGGACGACGAGTACAACCTCAAGGGTCTCATCACGGTCAAGGACATCCAGAAGAAGTTGATCTACCCCAACGCGGCCAAGGACAGCCAAGGCCGGTTGCGGGTGGGCGGAGCGATCGGGGCCACCGGCGATTTTCTGGAGCGCGCGCAGGAACTGATGAAGCGCAAGGTGGACGTGCTGGCCATCGACACGGCCCACGGGCACAGCGCGCGCGTGATGCAGGCGGTGAAGACCATCAAGAGCAAGCTTCCCGAGGTGCAGTTGATCACCGGGAACGTGGCCACGTTTGAAGGGGCGCGGGAGCTGATTTCGCTGGGAGTGGACGGCATCAAAGTGGGCATCGGCCCGGGCTCCATCTGCACCACGCGGGTGGTTTCCGGGGCCGGGGTGCCCCAGATTACGGCCATCGCCGAATGCGCCCGCGCGGCGCGGGAGGCGGGCGTGCCGCTGATCGCCGATGGCGGCATCAAGTTTTCCGGCGACGTCACCAAAGCCATCGCCGCGGGGGCCGATGCGGTGATGATCGGCAGCCTGCTGGCGGGAACCGACGAGAGCCCCGGCGAAACCATTCTCTACCAGGGCCGCACTTTCAAGACCTACCGCGGCATGGGCTCAATGGGCGCCATGTCTCAGGGCAGTTCGGACCGCTATGCGCTGGACCCCAACTCGAAGCTGGTGCCCGAAGGCATCGAGGGGAGGGTGGCGGCCAAGGGGCCGTTGGGCGAACTGGTATACCAATTGGTAGGCGGTCTGCGTTCCGGGATGGGCTACTGCGGAGCGCGCACCGTTAAGGAACTGCAGGAGAAATCGCGTTTCCTGCGGGTCTCTCCCGCCGGCCTGAGAGAAAGCCACGTGCACGACGTGATCATCACCAAGGAAGCGCCCAATTACAGGGTGGAGTAGCCGGTGGTCCGCGTTCGGTCCGCATAGTCCGGCATAATGAAGAAAGCGCCATGGGCCGCACACTCCGTCTCGGTGATACCCAGGTCGATGAGGCCAAGCTGGCGGATCTCTGCCGGCGCTACTACGTCAGGGAACTCTCGCTGTTTGGGTCGGCCGTGCGCGGGGAGATGCGGCCCGACAGCGATATCGACGTAATGGTCGAATTCGACCCCAGCGCACGCATCGGGCTTCTCAGGTTCGAATCTCTGAGTGAGGACCTGGCGGCTTTGCTCGGGCGCAAGGTGGATCTCGTGACCAAGCGCGGCCTGAAGCCGTGGATACGCCCGCACGCTCTCAAAGAGGCCCGAGTCATCTATGCGTCATGAAGCCTCGTTCTTGAGAGACATCCTCACCGGTTCCCGCAAGATCGAGGCGATCACCGCCGCCACATCGGAGGGGTCATTCCTCCGCGATGAGGTTCTGCCGGCGGCGGTCCTGCACCATCTGACGGTGATAGGCGAAGCCATCAACCGCCTGTCGCCGGAACTCCGGGAGCGACACCCTGAAGTGCCATGGCAGCAGATCGTGGCCGTGCGGCACAGGATTGTGCATGCCTACTTCGATTTGGACTGGCAAATCCTGTGGACCGCGGCCATGGATGATATCCCGCAGTTGCGCAGGCAGGTTAGCGGAATACTCGAAAGCGAGTTCGGGGAGTCGGAGTAGGCTGCCCACGGCGGTCTCCGCCTGGCGGCCGGCGCGTCGTCTGGCGGATGTGATCGACTTGGCGTTCGGGCTTTTCCGTGGCCCACTTTTCTCACTGAGGGAAAGAAACAGAGAGTTGCCCTGCTTGGAGGACGCGGTGGAGTAATGCTTAAGGCAACTGGACTTGCCCGATGTCCGTTCGGGCGAAATCCAGGCCGTTGAACAACAGCGGCTCGGCCCGCAACCTGGCCAGGGCGTAGGAAAAGCAGTCTCCGAAATTGAGACTTGCCGGGTGGCGTCCTTTGCCGTAGGCGCGGAACGCCTCTCAGGCAAGCTCCACCTGCTCCGCATCGACGGGCACAACCTCAAATCCCGCCCGGTGCAGAAATAAGTCCGGTTCCCGTCCGCCATGCTCCCCTCGGCGCGACTCCAGCGCCAGGGACGACTCCAGCAGCGTGGCGGCGGAAATGAGCCGAACCTCGTCCGCTTGAATCGCCTCGTTGAACCGCCGGCGTTCCGGCTCATCGTTGAGAATGGCCACCAGCGCGGAGGTATCGATCACCATTCGTTTTCCCATCGAAGGGGCCGACCACGCCCGGCCCGGTTTGAAAACGCCCTAAACGACGCGCGAAAAGTGCAATAACTGCATTACTGGCCGGCCACGGCGGGCGTGAGCATCCACTTCAGCGCGCCCCTGGGCTGGGCTCCCAGGCGGTCGCAATCGATACGCACTAGCGCGGCCTTTTTCATGTCCACCTGGAGCGCGGGGCAGCCGAGCAGCAAAGCTGCCAGCGAGCTCATCAACGGCTCATGGCTGGCCAGGAGGACCGAGGTCTCCGGCCGGCGCACGCGGATTTCCTCCCACGCGTCATAGGGAGAAGCTTCCGGAACCAGCGCCCGGGTCCGCTCGATTTCGCCCTTGAATCCGAGCGCCTCGGCAGCCACTTCGGCGGTTTGGAGCGCCCGCTTGTAGGGGCTCGCGAGAATCGCCTCGGGGTTCACCTCGGCCGCGCGGGCGCGTTTCAGCACGCGGCGCAGCTTCTCGCGCCCTTCGGCGGTGAGGGCCCGTTCCGAATCCGGCTGCCCGGGCAGGGCGTTTTCGGCGATGCCGTGCCGCAACAAGTAGACCTGCATCTCATTTCCCATGGGGCGGAACGCGGACGGCTGCCCGCTCGCAGCGGTTCAGGTGGTCCCGTGTCCCGGCCGCCAGCGAAACAGGAAGAAGTGGCGGCCGCACAGAGCGCACCGATGGGGCAGGAAGATCCAGTGGAAAGCCGCCTCGATGAAGTTCCGGACTCCAACGACCCTGAAATCTACGGATCGGCAATGCGGGCAGCGAGGGAAGAGCATGGCTCACGCTACGCTTGCAATCGGAGGTCCAATCCTACGAGCGCAGCAGGGCCGCCTCTTCGAGAGTAACCTCGGGCTCCGGGATGCGCTCGCCGTCTTTCTTTTGCATCCGCTTGGCGGCCTTCTCCCGCTGCTTTTCGGCGCGCGCCATTTCCTTCTGCCGCTTCTGGAACGTTGTACGCTGTCGGGTAGCCATAAAGATCTCTCTTTTCTCTCCTCTATTCGGCTCGAACCATAGCTCCGGCGACGCGCACGGACCTGGCCAGACCCACAAGCTGCAGAAGCCGGATGGTCATCCAGCTCACGTCAATCTCATACCATGCAAGACCATGCCGCGCCGAGGTCGGATAGGCATGGTGATTATTGTGCCAGCCCTCGCCGAAGCTCAACAGGGCCACCAACCAGTTGTTCCGCGAATCGTCGCGGGTGGCAAACCGCCGCCGGCCCCAAAAATGCGTCAAGGAGTTCACCATCCAGGTGACATGCAATCCTATGGTAACGCGGAAAAACACTCCCCACAGCAGGAAGGGCCAGCTGCCGAAAACAAACAGCGGGACAGCCAGAATCACAAGCGCCGCATAGTTATACTTCGAGAGCCAGACCAGGAACCGGTCTTTGCACAGGTCCGGGGCGTACCGCGAGCACTCCACCGTGTGGGAGTTGGTCGCATCGCCTACCAGCATCCAGACGATGTGGGCCCACCACTTTCCATCGCGCGGCGTGTGCGGGTCGCCCGGTTTATCGGAGAACTGATGGTGGATACGGTGGGTGGCCACCCAGGCGATGGGGCCGCCCTGCAGCGCCAGCGTGCCGCAGAGCGCCAGAAAGTACTCAACCCACTTGGGCGTCTGGTAGGAACGATGGGTCAGGAGACGGTGATATCCCATGCCGATACCGAGGCTCAGGGAAATCCAATAAAGCCCCAGCGCGGTAAAGAAGGCCGGCCAGCTAAAGAAGAATAAGGCAGCCACCGCCCCAGCGTGGAATACGGCGAATGCGGTGAGCGAGATCCAGTTGATTCCGGTGCGTTTCCTGAACGCCGCCGG
>JBEKPK010000302.1:0-7073 GCA_049520795.1 Bryobacteraceae bacterium | reverse complement strand
CGATACCGTCGCCGTGCAGGCAGAGCTCGCCCCCGACCCCAGGCTCGTTGGGCTGCAGGTCAACCCGATCAGCGTCACCGGAGCCAGCAGCGAGACCGTGGCCGTTTGCGTCGTCCCGTTCAGGGTGGCCGTGATGGTCGCAGTCTGAGTGGCCGTGATCGTCCCCGCCGTGACCGTGAACGTGGCCGTCGTGCCGCTGGCCCCCACCGCTACCGTCGCCGGCACGCTCAACCCCGCCGCGTTGCTCGACAGGGCCACCGTCGCCCCGCCGATGCTCGATACCGTCGCCGTGCACGTGGACGATCCACCGGTGCTCAACGATGCAGGCGCGCAGGTCAGTGCGGTGAGAGTGGGTGGAGGCGGCGCCGCGGCCGTTACGACGCCGCCAACGCCAGTCACGGTTAGGGTCGCGGCCCCGGCTGTAGCTCCCAAGGCATTCGTAACGTTAATCATCGTGCTCGTCACGCTGGACGCGATTGTCACGCTCACAACGGCTGCCACCCCGTTTTGTATCACGGTGTCGTTGAGGCCAAACAGCACACAGACGTAGGAACCTGAACTGGCCGAACAACTGAGCGACTTGCTTGCCGTATTGGCGCTAGCGCCGGCTGTCGCACTGATCGAGACAATGTCCGTCGGAGAATAGGTCAAGGTCCACTGAAGACTTGCAGGCTCGCTGCCGGTCGGGGAGGTCAAAGTCAGATTCAATGTCGCGGCGCCGCCCGCCGTTGCGGTTCCGGATGACAACGCCAACGTATCTTGCGCAAAAAGAGGGTTTAGAGATAGGACCAAGAGGGCGATAGCTGAAAGGCCCTGAACCACCCGGTTCAGCACCCGGCCGCAGCCATCCGTAAACACGAGGCGCACCTCCTGATGAAGCGCTATTCGAGGTTTTTTCGATGCCTAAGCAAAAAGCCCACGCTGGGGGGTCACCATCAGAATAGAGACAAGAGACGGCCCTTTCAAGATTCCTTTTCGGCGCTGGTTTGACCTTCTCCAAAGTTAAAGTCAACACTAGGTCAAACTTCTAAGAGAAGTAGGGTCAATACCTTAGAACTCGACTTCACTGAATGAGGTCGCCGGTTTGCGAACATCAAAAGGCGGCGCAAGATGGACGGGTCTGCGCTCACAATCTGCTGAAACGCTGCAGCGACGAAAATGCAAAGTGAGGTCGGCTTCTGGATGCGTTTTGGCTGGGCGCGGCCGTCGCCAATTGGGCGGTCCGGGAAGCTCGGATGACGCTTTTGAGAGATTGATGGCAGAGGCAGAATCTGACGCATCCCGTTGGTGAAACTTTCTTCCGCGCGAGGCATCTACTCGGACATGAGGGCTGAGGGGGACCCAGCTCGGCTTTGCGTTCAGAGGCAGGGTGGATAACGCCTCTGGTTAGCGGAGAATGTTAACCAAAGGGGGGATTGAGCCTTGGCGACGGTTTCTCTTAAGCTGACTGCTGTGCAGAACGCGACCTTGCCGAAACAGCCTGGAACCGCCCCCGCCAACGAGCAGCAGAGGACCTTCCCGGTTAACGTCGACGCCTCATCCCAATTGGCCGGAGAGGTTTTCGCCAGCCGGCTGAACGCCGCCAGAGGATCACTTGTGGGCCTTATCCTCAGCGCTGGCCTCTGGGCGGCGATTATCGGGTTCCTTGCCATCATTAGGCGCTGATTCCATTGCGCATATAGCTCGGCGCTATGCATTCGCCTGCCTGCGCTCCGCCCCCGGGCGGCTTCCCGATTTGCGGTAGCGGTTCGGTGTCCGGTAGCTGTTCCTATACCCTGCCCCGGGATTCTGAAGCTCAAGGCGATCGGACCAAGAAGTCACCACCGACGAATCGTGCATTTACCAGCTAGGCGCGCTGCGATTGGCGGTAGCGGTTTGGTAGCGGTTCCTACGGGAAACTCGGTTACCGTGGGTTCCCCATTTTGGGGAAGCCCCGACCCTTCAAAAACATGCCCGTGTCGTCCCGGCGCAAAATGCGCCTCAAGCTAGTGCGTCTGCCAATTCCGCCACCTCCGCACGTGACAAGTCTACTTCTTCGGCGCCGGCGGCGTGTTGGCCGGAGCCGGGGGCGGGGGGATCGGCAACGGGACCGTCATGGGGGCGCCCCCGCCCGGCGCCGGGCTGGGGCTGCCTGGCAGCGGCACAGGCGCCTGGGTCTTAGTGGGAACGCCGCCGGTCTCCTGGAGAACCGTGGTGCCCACGCCGGCTCTGTTGGTCGCCAGAATGGACAGCGAAAGCGAAGTCAGCATGAAGAGCACCGCCGACACCGTGGTCGCCTTGGAAAGCAACGTCGCCGAGCCGCGCGGGCCAAAAGCCGTTTGGGAACCCATACCGCCAAAGGCGCCCGCCAAGTCCGCCGCCTTCCCGCTTTGCAGCAACACCACAATAATCAGGAAGATGCAGACCACTACGTGAAGAAGTAAAACCGCAATATACAACATCGTCGTATTTCCAGTTGGGAAATCCCAGTATAGGGGAGCGGCGTAGCCCCCGTCAAACCGCCTGGACGCCTCGCTGCGCCGCCGCTGAGGGCCGGCCGGCGTAATCCAGAAAAAGCTGCATGCCCTGGTAGTCGCGCGGACCCAGTTGGTGCACAATGCGCCGGGTCAGGTACTCGCGCACCATATCGGGGGCGAAGCCGCGGCTGGGGGCCTCGGCCGCGACGATCTCCTCCATGCGCTCGCGTCCGTACCGGCACGACTCCTGGAAAGCCTCTACCACCCTTGGAGTCACGGTATCCCGGCGGCCGGCCCACACGGCGAAGACCATGGGAAGGCCCGTCATCTCGACCCACTCGGCGCCGAGGTCGTAGACGTGGTAGGGCAGGCTGGCGGCGTCGACGCGCAAGGCCGAATCGCCGATCAGCAGGGCCGCGTCGGCGGCGCGCAGCATGGAAGCGAGGTCGGGCGGATGGGCCGCGATGGCCGGCGCGGCGCCATAGCGCCGCTCGAGCACCACGCGCGCCAGTTGAACCGAGGTGCGCGAACTGGAATCCGCGGCCAGGGTGCGGATTTCCCGGGCGGGCCGCGGCGAAATCAGCAGAATGCTCCGGACCGGCCCGTGGCAGGCGATGCCGGCGCCCGGAACCACCTCCAGATTCTGCCGGGTCAACTCAAAAGAGGGCACGATCCCAAGGTCCGCCCGGCCGGAAGCCAGACGGTCGGCGCACTCGGCGGGGATGCCGAACTCCAGGTCGAAGACGCCGCGCTGCGGACCGTGCAGCATGCCCCAGACCAGAGGAACGGTGTTCAGGTAGCTGACCGCGCAAACGCGGAGCCGAGGAGAATGAGCGGGATTCAAACTTCAGTGTAACGCGCGCGAAGAGGCAGGCTGGGAGGCTGCCTCTGGGTAAGGTTTGCCTAACCTGATTGGGAAACTGGGCATTACGCTTAGTACGGGGGGGCATATTCCCGACGCGCACATCCTCTGGTATTCTCAGGAGGAGCGCTCTCCGCGTCGCGCCCGCCTGGAAATCCGATGAAACACACATACGTTTTTGCCTCTATCATCAGCCTTGCACTGATAGGCGCGCCCGCGGCCTGGGCGCAGGTCAATCTGAATCCGCTGCCTTCGCGCCTCCTGGGGCGGCCCATAACGCCGCTAATGGAGCAATCGAGCACCTATTCCGCCAACCCCAACCTGGTGGAGGGCCGCGAACTGTACGAGCCCCTGGGCATCGCCATAGACAACTCGGGCGCCAAGCCGGGGATTTATGTGGCCGATACCGGCAACAACCGCGTGCTCGGCTGGAAGAACGCGGAGGCGTTCAGCAACGGCCAGATGGCCGATATCGTAGTGGGGCAGGTGGATTTCTGGACCACCTGGCCGCAAGGGCCCGGCGTCACGCCTTATGCGCCGGGGCAGGGAACCTCGCTGCAATCGGGGATGAGCAGCCCGACGGGGCTGGCGGTGGACGGGAACGGCAACCTCTACGTGGCCGATAGCGGCAACAACCGCATCCTGCGGTATCCCACGCCGTTCACCAGCCCCAACCAAATTCCGAACCTGGTCATCGGGCAGCCGAATTTCAATTCCCGGGCCGCCAACTGCACCGTCCCGTTGAGCGCTCAGGGCATATGCCTAGCAAGCGGGAGCACGTTGCTGCAATCCAACATCGCGATCGACGGCTCCGGGAACCTGTGGATGACGGACGCCGGCAACCGGCGGGTGCTGGAGTTCGCCGCGGCGGACCTTGCCAAGGGCGGGGGCGGACTCACGGCCGTTTTGGAAATCGGCCAGGCGGATTTCACTACCCTCATGACCAACCTCGCCCCCGGCGCCACGGGCGCCAACACCACGGCGAACCAGTTCGCGGTTCCGTCCGCCATCGCGTTCGGCCCCGGGCAAGGGTCCTGTCCGGGGTGTCTGTTCGTCTCCGACGCCGATCCCAACAGTCCCGCCCAACTGAGTCGCGTACTGGTATTCACTCCGCCCTTCACGAACGCCATGGCGGCTTCGCGGATTATGGGCGTGCCGCCGCTGACCGGGATTCCGACGCAGTTGCAGACCTACTCGATTGTGATGAACAGCCCCGAGGGGATTTTTTTCCTTCCCAGTGGCCAGATAGGCGTAGTGGATGCGGGCTATAACCGCATCCTCATCTTCCCGGCTTACACTCAGTGGCCGGCGCAATTGGTGCAGTTCTCGCCCTCGGCCATCGCCGTAGTGGGCCAGAATAACGACTTCACCCGCATCAACCCTAACAACGCGCCGCCGAACCCGACTTTCTACCCGCCGGCTTCGGCCAGCGTGTTCTTCCAGCCGGAGGCGGCGGTCCTGTTCAACAACGAGCTTTTCGTGGCGGACGCCGGGAACAACCGGGCGCTGGTGATGCCGCTTCAGAGTGCCTCGACGCCGCCCACCTTCGGCGCCGCGACGCGGGTGCTTGGGCAGTACCGCATGGATGCCGGCTCCATCAACCTGATTGAGGGCAAGGAACTGTATCTGGGCGAAGATTCCGGCATGGCGATCGACAACACCGGCGCCACGCCGCACCTCTATATAGCCGACCCAGGGAACAACCGGGTGCTGGGCTACAAGGACATTTACAAGGTGGCGGCGGGGCCCGGCTCGATGGCGGACATCGTCATTGGCCAGCCGAGCGGCCAGACGGGGTTGTGCAACTATCCAACCGGCGATCCCGGGCAGCCCACCAGTTCGAGCCTGTGCAGCCCGGTGGGCCTGGTGGTGGATTCCCAGGGCAACCTGTGGGTGGCGGACCGGGGAAACGGGCGCGTGCTGCGGTTCCCCGCTCCATTTTCGCAGACCGGTCAGCCGGTTGCGGACGTCGTCCTGGGGCAAGCTTCGTTCACCAGCAAGACCACCGACCCAACAGAGAGCACCATGGCCGCGCCCTACGGGCTGGCCATCACCGTGCCCATCAATATAGGATCCTCCCTGGAATCCCTCTTGCTGGCTTCCGACCAGGCCCACAACCGGATACTGGTCTTCCAGTCGGTGGGCGGCGTATTCCAGAGCGGCCAAGCGGCAGTCAAGGTGATTGGGCAGCCGGACTTCCATTCCTCCGTAGCGGGCAGCGACACCAGGTCATTCAACGCACCCCATCATATTGCGGTGGACACCTCCAGCCTGGTGTACGTGGCGGACACCGGCAACAACCGCGTGCTGATTTTCAATTCCGCGGACAAACTTCCCACCCAGCAGCCCACCGCCGTTTGGCCAATCACGGGCCTACACGCCCCCGAAGGCGTGTACGTGAACCCCAATACGGGCGAGATCTGGGTAGCGGATACGAAGAGTTTCCAGGCTTTGCGTTACCCGATGTACACCGACCTCGTCACGGGCGCCCCCTCCAGTTTTAAGTTCTCGAGTCTGAGCTACTCACTGGCCTTGACGCAGGACCAGTTCGGGGCGCTGGTGGTGGCCGACGCCACCAACCGCGCGGCTTTCTACTTCCCGCAGTTGGCCATGCAGAACGCGGCCAACTTCCTGAGCGCGGCCAACAGCCAGGGCCTCCCGAATTACGCGTTGGCGCCGGGAATGTGGGCGAGCATTTACCCCAACGCCGGCCAATTCACAACCAGCCCGGCGGCGACCGCGACGCAGATTCCATTTCCCTTGACTCTGCTGGACACGCAGGTGTTGTTCAACGGAACGCCGGCGCCCTTGTACTTTGTTGCATCGGGGCAGATCAACTTCTATGTCCCCATGGGCGCGCCCACCAACGGGCTCGCGGATGTGCAGGTGATCAGGCTATCCACTGGGCAGGTGCTGGGCGCGACGTACATTTACATGAATAATGTGGCTCCGGCGCTGTTTATGCCTGGGAATGCCGCCGGCACGAGCCGGCAGGCCGTGGCGATCAATTACGCGGACGGGACGGTCAACAGCCCCACCCATCCGGCCGCGCGCGGGACCTACGTCGAGCTCTTCGGCACGGGGCAGGGCTTTATCGCGGGCGCGCCGGGCTCCCCGGGGTCCGGTCTGCCGGATGGGACGCCCACGCCCTTGTCCCCGTTGTTTTACTCGGCGGATACTCCGCGCGTTTTTCTCGGCAGCGATTTTCTGGATTGCGCCGGATGCCTTCAGGGCAACGGAGTGATCCAGTTCTCGGGTCTGGCGCCAGGGCTCCTGGGAGTTTGGCAGATCAACATTCAGATTCCGCCGAACGTGTCTGTCTCCCAGCCGGCGGTACTGTTCGTCGAACTGGACAGCGAGTTCAGCGCAGCTCTGAATCTGACGGGCTTTAACACAGTCATCTACGTGAAGTGAGCGGCAACCATTGTGGGGCAGGCGCTTGCGCCGGTTACCCGCGAGCGGGCCGGACATGCCCCGGCCCCTACGCCCCGTTTTTGTAGGGGCGGGGCACGCCCCGCCCGCCCGAGCTAAGCTCGGGTTGACAGGCGGAAGCGCCTGTCCCACATGGCCCTGGTTACTCCGCCGGCGGGCGCTTGGCGGAAGCGCTCGCGGCGCGTTCGCGCTTGCGCGCGTACATGCTCCGGTCGGCCTCGTCGAGCGCCTCGCGCAGTTGGCGGCCGCGGGCATCGGCGATTCCCCAACTGAAAGAGATGGGCAGGGCGCCGACGCCGCGCACGCGGAAATCGCGCAGGCGG
>JBEKPK010000301.1:0-7120 GCA_049520795.1 Bryobacteraceae bacterium | reverse complement strand
TCCGGCTACTCCTGCGCCTACACCAACAACCTGGCCTGGAAGAGCGAGACCCAGCCGCTGCCGCCCATTCTCGATCCGCGGGCGCTGTTTGAACGCTTGTTCGGCAACGGCGTCGTGTCGAGCCCCGAGACCCGGGCGCGGCAGGCCGACTATCGCCGCAGCATTCTCGATTTCGTCAGCGAGGACACCCGCAAGCTCGAGGCCACCCTCGGTCCCACGGACCGCCGCAAGCTGGATGAATATCTCACCTCCATCCGCGAGGTGGAAGGGCAGATCGAGCGCGCCGAGAAGACCAACGCCCAGATTGATCCGCACATGGATAAGCCCTACGGCATACCGGCCGATTTCTCCGAACACTTCAAGCTGATGACCGACATGGTCACCATCGCTTTCCAGGCGGACCTCACGCGCGTGGTCACCTTCCTGATGACCCGCGAAGGCACCTCGCGGCCCTATCGCGAAATAGGCATTTCCGATGGCCACCATCCTTGCACCCACCACCAGAACAAGCCCGATCTCATCGAGAAAGTCACTCAGATCAATACCTATCACGTTACCCAGATGGCGGGCTGGGTGGATAAGTTGAAGTCGACTAAGGAAGGCGACGGCCGCCTGCTCGATAACATGATGCTGGTTTACGGCGCCGGGCTTTCCGATGGCAACCGGCACCTGCACGAGGATCTGCCCACCTTGCTGATCGGCAATGCCGGCGGGGCCATCCGGACTGGCCGGCGCATGGTATATCGCAAGGAAACGCCGATGTGCAATCTGCATCTGGCGATGATGGAACGGATGGGCGTCCATATGGAGCACTTCGGCGACGCCACGGGACAGCTTAGCTTCGCCGAGCTCACCTGACCGCTATGCAGTTTCAACAAGGCAAACCGGCCATCGGGATCGTGTTCGATTCCGATTTGGGCAACGGCGTGGATGCGGCTTTGGCATTGGCGCTGCTCTATGGCCTCGAAGGCAAGAACGAAACACGGCTGGTTTCGAATAGCACCAGCCGCTCGAATTTGAAATCGGCCGCGTTCGCCGAAGTGCTGGCCAAATTCTTCGCCGGTCCTCCGCCGGCCGCCGGCGGGTTTGGCGGTTTTCAGAGGCCGGTTTCTCCCATAGGTATGGCCGGAGAAGGCAGCCAGGCGGCCGACACCCCGGTTCTGAAGGTGGTGCTGGAGAAGAAGACGGCCGATGGCGCGCCCGCCTGGCCGCACTCCATCGATAAGCTGACCGACACGGCCGACCCAGTGGCGCTGATCCGCAACGCCCTGACCGCGCAGAACGACGCAAATTGCCTGGTGGCGCTGGCCGGGCCCGCCACTAACCTAGCGAAGGTGATGGACCTTCCGGGCGCCCTCGACTTAATAAGTCGCAAGGTCAAGTTACTGGCTATAGCGGCCGGTTCCTACCCGGATGGGCGCGCCGACGCCCGCATAAAAGCGGACGTGGCCGCGGCCAAGCGCCTGATCGCCGACTGGCCTACTCCGATTGTGGCCGTGGGCACGGAAGTTGGCGATGCCCTGCCGTTTCCCGGATCGAGCATCGAGAAGGACTTCACCTGGGCGCCGGCCCATCCCATTGTCGACGCCTATCGCGCCAACGGGACCATGCCCTACGACGCTCCGGCCCCGTCCATGGCGGCGGTGCTCTACGCGGTCCGCCCGGATGGCTACTTCAAGCTGTCCGCGCCAGGAGCGATCGGCGTGCTGGAAGACGGCCGCACACGCTTCACGCCGTTGGCCGGCGGGCGCCATAGATACCTGCTGATCGACCCGGCGCAAAAGGAAAAAGTAATTCAAGCCTACGTGGAGCTGGCCAGCGCCAAGCCGGTCCCGCGCCAGAACCAGCGCCCTCGCCCCAACCAGAAGAAGGAAGCCGCGCCACCGGCGGCGGAAGCGGACAAGAAAAAGGAAGCTCTGCCCCCGCCGGAACCTGCGAAGATTCAGTAAGGTTCCACGGGCAATCTCTGCCAACAGTGGTACGATCCGCTTTAGACTCTATGCCCACGCGAAATGTCAATCTGACCGAAGAGCTTGACCGATTCGTGCTGGAGAAGGTTGAAAGCGGGCTTTACGAAAACGCCAGCGAGGTGGCGCCCGCCGGGCTCCGGACGCTGGAGCGCGAGGAGCGGCAGTACGAGGCGAAGCTGGCCGCGCTTCGTGCCGCCATCGACGCCGGCGACGCCAGCGGCATTGCCCAGGGCAACATATTCCACCGCGTCCGGGAGACTCTCGCCCTTCGCGCGCATCCGTTAGTGTAGTGCGCAGAAGTTCCGCATGTTTTGTGGGGCAGGCAATCTTGCCTGCAGCCGCCTTTTTAGGCGGCTCTTTCGCATCCGCGGAGCCCTCTCACACGGCAGACGCCGGCTGAAAGCCGGCGGCAGCCAAGATTGGCTGCCCCACAGTTACCTGCATACTCGTCGTGCCGTGGCCCCTTTTCGTTTCTTGCGCCGCGCTGAGGTCGACCTGCCGAGCATCGGCGCTCATACGCTTCGCACATGGAGTGAGGATTAGGCCGTCCGCTACATCGACGATCTAGTGTAGTGCGGCCGAAGTTCTGCATGTTTTGTGGGGCAGGCAATCTTGCCTGCAGCCGCCTTTCCAGGCGGCTCCTTCGCGTCCGCGGAGCCCTTTCACAGGGCAAACGCCGGCTGAAAGCCGGCGGCAGCCAGGATTGGCTGCCCCACAGTTGTCGGCATACTCGTCATTCTGTCCGCCGCAGACCACTAGAGGCGTGCTGCCGGATGTTGGCTGACAATCCGGCATTAGGCCGGGCCTGCCCTGATGTTCGCCCCGGCCTGCGCCGGGTGGAGAGCGGCCGGCACGTAGTGTTTTACCGCGGGGACGCCGCAGGCATCCTGGTTTCCCGCATCCTGCATCGGCGTATGCTGCCCGAAAGACACGTGATCGACGACGAAGACGACTAACTACTAACCCTCGGTCACCTGGCTGCGAGCCGCTTTCAGCGCTTTCACGAACCTGGCGGCTAGCTCATGTATGCGGTGCGGTTGGCGCAACTCGATCGCCCTTCTGGGGATCAAGTGCCCTCCCACGCCCACGGCTGCCGCCCCGGCCAGAATGAAATCCACGATGTTCCGTTCGTTGACCCCGCCGGAAGCGATCAAGGGAACCTTAGGAAACGGCGCCTTAAGCGCCTTGATGTAGCTGGGACCCCCGAGCTGCGAGCAAGGGAATATCTTGACGAAGTCGCAACCGGCCTTCCGCGCCGCCATCACCTCGCTGGGAGTCAGTGCGCCCGGGAAGACCACCGTATCCCGCCGGTGCGCGAATTCCACGATGTCGAGATCGAGACCCGGGCTGGTCAGAAAGTTCGCTCCCGCATCCAGGCATCGGACCGCTGTTTCGACATCCAAAACCGTGCCGGCGCCGATGATCAGCTCAGGCCTCTGCTTAGTCAGGGACGCAATCACGCCGGCCGCGTCCGGCACTGTCATGGTCACTTCCACTATGGGAATGCCGCCGCTCGCCACCGCCTCGGCGGCCAGCAGCGCATCTTCCGGGGACGACACGCGGATAGCGGGAATGATCCCGATCTCCTCGATGCGCGCTCGAACTTCTTCCCGATTCATCTCGGCTCCCGTTACTCCTGTTCCTCGAAGTCGGCCTCCGGCGCGGGCAGCGCATCGCCGCTGCGCGCCACCCAAACGTACAGGGTAGGCAATAGGATAACATTCACCAGCATCGCCACCATCAGCCCTCCCACGATCACAATGGCGAACGGGCGCTGCGAATCGGAGCCGATTCCGCGCGACAGCGCCGCCGGCAACAGCCCCAGCGTCGCCACCAGGGTGGTCATCATAATCGGCCGGAGCCGGAGGACCGCTCCCTCCACCGCGGCGTCGGCAATGTCGTGGCCTCGCGCGCGGAGCTGGTTGATGTACTCGAGCATGATGACTCCGGTCTGCACGCACACGCCGAACAGGGCCAGGAAACCGACCCCCGACGAGACGCTAAAGTGGGTCCCCGTCAGCAGCAGCGCCAGCAACCCGCCCAGCGGCGCCATGGCGATGTTCGCCAGCATCAGCGATGCCCATTTGAACGAGTGAAACATCGTGTAGAGGATGATGAAAATCACCAGGATGGTAATCGGAAGCACGATCATCAGCCTCTTTTGGGACCGCTGCTGGCTGGCATATTCGCCGGCCCAGTCGATCCGGTAGCCGGGAGGCAGTTTGACCTGCCGTCCCACCTTGCGGATGGCTTCCTCCACGCTGCTGCCGAGATCGCGGCCCCGCACGCTGTACTTGATCGCCACGTAGCGCGAATTGGCCTCGCGGTAGATCTCGGAGGCGCCGTCCACGACCTGAATCCTGCACAATTGCGCGAGCGATACGCGCTCTCCCGATGGCGCCACCAGGCGGATGCTCTCGATCGCCTCGCGAGTATCGCGGTAGGGAGCCTGGTAGCGCAGCACCAGGTCGTATCGCTGCTCGCCCTGCAGCACTTGGCTGACCGCGTTGCCCCCAACCGCGGTCTGGATGGCATCCTGCACGTCGGCGACGTTGATCTGGAAGCGAGCGGCCGTCTGCCGGTCCACTTCCAGATCCAGGTTAGGCTGCCCGATCACGCGGAAGAGCCCCAGGTCCTCAATGCCGCGGATGCCTCGCATCACGCTCACGATTTCGTCGCCCTTCTCCTCCAGGGTTTTGAGGTCGTCGCCGTAGATCTTGATGGCCAGCTCGCCCTTGACCCCGCTGACCGCCTCTTCCATGTTGTCCGCGATCGGCTGGGAGAAATTCCAGAGCACTCCGGGCATCTTCTCCAATTCACGGTCCATGGCCGCGATCAGATCTTCCTTCCGTTCGCGAAACACGGGGCGCCACTTCTCCTTGGGTTTGAGGTCGACGAAATACTCGGTGTTGAAGAAACCCGTGGTGTCCGTTCCGTCGTCGGGCCGCCCCACCTGCGAAACCACCTGCGTCACTTCCGGGAACGACGCCAAAGTGGTCCGCGCCTCGTCCATCAGGCGCTCGCCCTCCGAGGGTCCGGTGCTGGGCGCCAGCGTGCCGCGAGCCCAAATCGCGCCCTCGTCGAGGTGCGGAAGAAACTCCGATCCAATCACGCCGCCGGTCGCCAGGTGCACGCTGGCCAGCAGGCAGGCCGCCGCGCCGCCGATGATCACCCAGCGATGATGCACCGCCCATCTCACCGACGCGCGGTAACGCGCGGTCAGCCATTGCAGAACGGGATTGCGCCATTCCCGCGCTTGCCCCCGGAATACGAAACTCGCCAGCACCGGGGCCAATACCATGGAGAAAATCAGCGCTCCCAGCAGGGCGAAGGCCACCGTCCATGCCATCGGCTGGAACAGCCGCCCCTCCACGCTCTGCAGCGTGAAAATCGGCAGATAGGCCGTGATGATGATCCCGATGGCGTAAAACACCGGCCGCTGCACCTCGTGCGCCGCCTCGCGGATGCGGGCCATGGCCGGTTTGGAAACGTCCTGGCGGCCCATGTGCCGGACGATATTCTCCACCATCACCACCGCTCCATCCACCACCATGCCGAAGTCGAGAGCGCCCAAAGACAGTAAATTCGCCGGAATGTGGCGAAGGTCGAGACAAATGGAAGCGAACAGCAAGGAGAACGGAATGGTCATCGCCACAATCAGGGCCCCGCGCGCATTGCCCAGAAACAGGAACAGGATGATGGAGACCAGGATGATTCCCTCGGTCAGATTGTGGAGTACGGTGTGAGTGGTGTAGTGCACCAGGTCGCTGCGATCCAGGTGAGGAACCACCTTGACTCCGGGAGGCAGAATCCGGTTATTCAGTTCTGCTACCTTTTCATGGATGGCGTCGAGCGTGGCATCCGATTCGGCGCCTTTGCGCAACAGAACAATGCCTTCCACCACGTCGTCGTCGTCGATGACTTTGCCGTCGAGGCGATGAATCGCCTTGCCGATCTTGCCCAGCCGGATTTTCGGCCCCTGCGAAACCACGGCGATGTCCCGGATTCGAACCGGCGTGCCGTTTTGCGTTTTGATGACGGTGGCTTCGATGTCCCCCACATTGCGCAGCAACCCCAGCGCCCGGACGTTCACCTGTTGCAAACCGGCCTCGATGAAGCTTCCCCCCGCATTCACGTTGTTGTTGGCCAGTTGCTGCTCCACTTGCGCGAGATTCAGCCCGTAGGACACCAGCTTGTCCGGGTCCAGGCGAACCTGGTACTCTCGCGTGATTCCTCCGAAGCTGCTGACATCCACCACGTTCGGAACGGACTTGAACTGCTTCTCGAGAACCCAGTCCTCCAGCGACTTCAACTCCATTAAGTCGTATTGCGGGTTCGTACTCTTCAGCGTGTACCAGTAAATCTGGCCGACCGGGCTCCAATCCGTGCCAATTTGCGGCTGCAAGTTTTGCGGAAGGGCGGCTTGCGAAAGCCGTTCCAGCGCCTTCTGCCGGTTCCAATCGTTATCGGATTCGTCGTCGAAGATGAGCATCACGCTCGACAACCCGAACAGCGACGTGGACCGCAGGTGCGACAGGTGCGGAATCCCGTTCATCACGATTTCGATGGGAATCGTGACCTGTTGCTCGACTTCTTCCGCGGCCCGGCCCGGCCATTGCGTGATCACCTGGACGTAATTGTTGGCGACATCGGGATACGCCTCGATCGGAAGCCGCTCGAAGGAAATCACGCCCCAAACGAACAGCAATAGCGCCAATATCACTACCAGGAACCGGTTGTTCAGAGCGAACTCGACGATGCCGCGGATCATGAATTCGTTTTCCGAGAGTTACTGTTCGACGGTGTTTTGCAGGACCAGGGCGTTCGACACTACGCGCTGGCCCGGTTCGATCCCCGATAGGATCTCTTGCATGTTGCCGGCAAGCATTGGCCCGCCGGTCACTCCCACCCGCTGAAAGCGTCCGCCCTCGATGGGCACATAGACCCAGTCGCGATCGTGCAGATGGAGAACGGCGGCCGCCGGCACGGTCGCGTGGGTCTCCTGGGTCAATCCATGGAAGGTCGCCGTGACGAACATGCCCATGCGCAGCATGCCCGGATTTGGAACCTCCAGACGGATCTTCGCGGTGCGGGTGTTCGGATCGAGTATCGGCCCGATGTTGCTGATACGGCCCTTGAGGATCTGGTTC
>JBEKPK010000300.1:0-7127 GCA_049520795.1 Bryobacteraceae bacterium | reverse complement strand
GATGGATTGGGTGAAGAGGTGAACCACACCTACGATACCTTGCAGCGCTTGACGGGAGCGGCGGCGGTCAGCGAGGCGTGGGAGACCACCGAGAGGGACCGGATGTTTCCGTTTTTCATGAGCCGAGCAATGAACGGAAACGTCTCGTCTGTCCCTAGGTCGTTCGTCTGTCCCTAGGTCGTCCTAGGTCGTCTCTAGGTCGTCTGACTACCGTTTCAACACGCGCATGCTCTGGGATCGGTAAGTCCGGCAATGTCGCTCGTTCCGCGGGGGACAACATGGCTGCCGAGCGGTAGGTAGTACCCCCCTCGTCCCACCAGCGCACCCGCACCCAGTTCCGCCGGATGCCATCCCTGTCGAGAAAGTCCTGTCCGGCGGGTAGGGGAATCTCGATGCCCTTGGTCAGGGCCTCGACGGCTTTGAAGACGCTCGGCGTCGCATTGTCCTTCTCTCCTTCATCCGTTGGCTCGTCTGTGGCCGGCTCCATCAACTCCCGGGTGAGATAGCGGCCCTCATGCAGTTGGGGCGAGAGCCACGTTATGAATGGTCCGTGCCAACAAGCATGCACCACCCGCAGTTCCAGTAGATCCAGCCAGAGGGGGAGACTCAGGAACCAGGCGATGATTTCGGCGTGCAGCGCTGGCTTGTCCTCCACTTCGGCCAGGAAAACCGCGTGCTGCTTCCGGTTCTTCTCGCCCCATTTTGCATTGTGGTGCGAGCGCAAGTACTCTCCGGGGTTCCGGGGATCGGGGGTGTGCCACGCGATGGCATTCAGCTCATGATTGCCCATGACCGCGAGTGCGGCACCACCTTCGACCATGCGGCGCACCGTATTGATGGAGTGCACTTGTGACGGACCGCGGTCGATAAAATCTCCTACAAAGATGGCCTGCCGCTTGGGGTGCCTCCAGGTGCCGCCGGTGTTGTGATAGCCGAGTTTGCATAAAAGGGCTTCTAATTTCCCGGCATAACCGTGGATATCGCCAATGATGTCGTAACCCATGGTTCTACTCCCATGTGATCGTTTTGGTTGGGGGCTTTCGGAGTATCGGCCCACAGATCAACGTACCAGAATGCGCATAAGCGTGAAAAGTTTGCGCGCGGAGGAGGGCGACCTGCAGCCGACACGCGATGAACGTTTCCCTTGGATGTAAACGCCGAATTGTGGAAGTGCCTGCACGGTGACTTGCAGGTAGTCGCCCAGCGTCTGCCGATCGCTGTATCGAACAGCACATCCGTCCAGCAGCCCAGATCGGTCCCGGTAAACGCCGGTCACGAGAGGATGCAAAACGGGACATCGTTCGCGCGGTTGGCTGGTTTGCCGCGGAGAAATGGCAGGTCGTGACCGTTCTGGCCGGATAGCTGCCCGACTGGAGGTCGGCGCGTGTGATTTGTTTTTCGGCGCCGCGGGTTGGGCGTGCCCGACCCCTACGCGCGGCGCGCTTTCTGAGACAGGGTCGCCGGGCCCGGCTTACTGTCCACGTCGTGTCATCTGTATCAGAATTCTGAACCTTCCTGGTTTTCCCTGCTTCACGGTCATGCAGGTGGGTGGTCAGGGGCAACGGGGTTATTGGTTACTGGACGCGGTTTCTCAGTGGACCCGGTTTCTCGGCTCATGCCGACGCTTGGCTCCGACACTTTGTCGGGAACGGGTATTTGTGGGGCAGGCGCTTTCGCCTGCCAAGCGGCTTCGGTTGGCGGCGCCCGAGCTTCGCTCGGGTTGACAGGCGGAAGCGCCTGTCCCACATCGCTCGGGTTGACAGGCGGAAGCGCCTGTCCCACATCGCTCGGGTTGACAGGCGGAAGCGCCTGTCCCACTCGCTCGGGTTGACAGGCGGAAGCGCCTGTCCCACATCGGAGGATGGAGTGTGAGATGTGCGGGTCAGTGCTCCAGGAGGCGCTTTCCGCCGGTGAGCTTACCTTTTCTTCCCGAACGCAAGGACACTTCCACGGTGTGCCGCTTCCTGGTTGCGCCGGAAGCGGGGGGATAGAACCCGGCAACGTAGTCGTAGCGGATGTGTTGCGCGATGGCGCCGAGGATGGCGGGCAGCACGCCCCCGGTGGCGAGCACGGTGAAGCTCACGCCGCCGGTGCGATTGCCCAGGTCCCGGTACTTATCCATCGACTCCCAAACGAAAGCGGGGATGCCGCTCCCGATATCGTCGAGATCGGCGCTGCGCGATCGCAGCAAGACAGGATATAGCGCGATACCCAGCTCCTGCGCGGCGCCGACGGCGTCCTCGAACCGGCCGACGTCGTCGTAGTCCGCCTGGCCGTCCGAGAAGATCACCATCATGCGAACCGCGGCGCCGCCGTTAGCCGCCGCCTGACGCGCCGTTTCGGCTATGGACGCGAACAGGGGCGTATTGCCGGCCGGAACCCTGGGAACCGTATTCATGGCATTCACCAGGGCCGGCGCGTAACGCGTGGGGGTGGTGATGCGCAGCAAATCGTGGCTAAAGGCGTACACCGCGATGGTCACGTTCTCATAATCGTTGAGCAGGGTGGTCTCGAAAACACGCGGCTGAAGGGCGCCGGCCGCGCGGATGCTGCCGCTGCAGTCGAACAGCAGGGTGATCTCGAGCGGCACGCGGCGCGGGTAGAAGCGGCCGCCTTCAAAAACGGCGATTTTGCGCGGAACTCCGTCTTCTTTGATTTCGATGTCTTCCGGGCGGAGATCGGCCGCGGGTTGGTTGGCTGGGGGAACGAACTGGAATCGAACGAGGGCGAGATCCGTGTCGGACCGAAAGGTCGTACCATCCCGCGCCTCCGGACGTTTCTCCATCTCGGACAGCCGGGCGAGAACAGCGTCCATCTCGGGGCCGGGTTTGGCGAAGCGGAGACACGCGCGGAACTGTTCGGCCGCGCCGGCGTAATCTCCACGCTGGAAGAGCATCTCTCCGAGCAACCGCAACGACTCGGGATATTGATGCCCGGGATCCAGGCGGATGGCTTCGCGAATGCTGCGTTCGGCCGCTTCCGGATGGCGCAGATTGTAGTTGGCGACGGCGTTGTAGAGATAATTCAGCCGATTCGCGCCGGGGTCGATCGCGATCAGCCGGTCGGTGCTCGCGAGCAGCCCCTTCCAATCGCCGGCATCGTGCTGCAAGGTGGCTAGCAGGGCATAGGGCGGCGCGTAATCCGGGTCCGCCTCTATGGCAGCCTCCAAGGATTTACGCGCGGCTTCCCGATCATGAGAGTTTAGCTGAAGTTCGCCCAGCCTGAACCAGGCTTCGGCGAACCGGGGGTCCAGAGAAACGGCCCGCTGATAGCCCAGAATGGCATCCGCGGTCCGGTTCTGTTGGGCCGCCCGCTGGGCCTCGTCGAACGCTCCGCGAGCCTCCGCGGGTCCGGTCTGCGCCATTAAGGCAACCGGAACCAGCAGGGCCGCGAGCGCCAGTTTCATGTTATCTTCCGACGTGGTACGGCGAAGGTTGGTTGCGACGCCGGGCGGGCGCCCTTCGTTCCTTTAGGCCGCGGGCCGTTGGAGCAGCGGATCCGGCGATAATTCCTCGGGGGCGGCATAAGACTGCAAAGAGTCGAGCGATTCCAGCACGCGCTCCAAAAGGCTGTCGGTCTGGGAGACGGTGGTCTTCAGAACATCTATGGAGTGGGCCTGGGAGGTAAGGCGATCGTCGAGCGAACCCATGGTTTTGGAAAGAAACTGCTCCATGGCCGCTACGATTTGCGCGGTGGAAGGCGCCTCGGCGAGTTTGGCGGCGTGCTCGTCCAATCGCGCTTCAATCTGGCCGAAGCGGGCGGCGTTAACCGTTTCCTGGGAGACCAGGCGGCCTTCCAACTCGGCGAAGGAACGCTTCAACTCCTTGGCCGCCGCATCCAGCCCTCCCCGTTCGCGACGGGATCCGATTAGCGCGGCGACGGCCGCTCCCGCCACAAACATCGCCAAGCGTGGCGCATATCTCAAAATTGGTTCCATGAGGATCTTCCTTTATGATACTGCCGTTCCAAAGCCAAGGCAGGCATTCACAATGGCGCGGCTTACGTTGGCGGAATCCACCGTGTACGCTCCCGTCTGGTAGGCGCTTGTGAGCCGTTCGAGCTTAGCCCCTTCCTCGACGCCAAGCGCTGTCTGGCGTTCACTGAGCCTGGCCGCGAAAGAAGAGACGGCAGCCTGGTCCTGTTTAGAGACCTCCGGCTGCCCCGCGGCCCGCCGGGCCGGTTTGGCCCCCGGAGCGGGCGACGCCGAAACCGGCTCGGGAGTTTGATTCCGATCTGCAATCCTCACTGCTGGTTACAGTTCCCTAGTGATTGATATCGGCCATCGGGGCGCGCATTTCTAAGGTTTTTGTGGCGCGCGCGTCATTCGGGCGCCTTGATGGGGTATGTCCGATTGAGCCAGGTCTTGGGCAACGGAACGATGCAGATGTTCAAGGACCGGTTGTCCTTGGAGATGAGAGCGGATTGAATTTCGATCTTTGTGCCGTCGGCGTTGAAGGTGGGGTGGATGTGATCGGCGCCCTGTTTCTGGGGGCCGGCCAGCAGGTTCATCTCGCCGCTGTGCCGGTCATAGAGCCAGACCTCGAACTGAAAATCGTCGGAGGCGGCCCAGCGGCCGTCAACCGATCCGGCCACGTGCCAGTCCGAGCGGCCCTGCGACCAGGCGGGAATCTGCCCCACAATGCGCATCTCGCGGGTCCGCAAATTGACGATGGCCACGCCGGTGGGATGTTCAAACGTTCCCGCTATACCCCAATCGGACTGGGGCGTGGCGCTGGCTATGGAGCGATGGCCGAGGATGGCGATTACGGCTTCGTCCTTGTTGATGACGGCCTCGTGTGTGATCCACTCGTACGGCGCCTCGGGATAGAGGGGGCGCAGGCCGGTCCCGTCGGATTTGACGAACCAAGTCCGCTGCGGGGCCTTGCCGGTGGTCTCCCAGCAGAAGACGATCTCGCCGGGCATCCACGGATTGGACTGCACGTGGCCGATCTGGAAGCCCACGTTGACGATCAACTTGATTTCGCCGGTCTTGAGGTTCATACTGCGCAGACCGCTGGTGGCCTGGCGGGCGCGCGGGCCGAATCCGGGCAGGAGGGTCTGCCCCGGAGACAGTTGAGTGGTCTCCGGCCCGTCAACCTTGAAGTACATGAAGTCGTCGTTGGCATCCAGGCCCATGTTGCCATCCGCCTGAAGGGTGGGCGGGATGGTTCCGCAGACGCGCGTGTAATTGGCGGCGGGTTTGACGGTCTTGGCGGCCACGTCGGCGAAGAGTTTGGCGAGGTCGATCTCGAGAATCTGGCGCGGCCCGCTTGGGGCTCGGGCCGGCGCCGGCGCGGCTGCCGGCGGAGCCGTGGCGGCGGGCGCCGCGGGACCTCTTCCGCCGCCACCGCCCGTCATGACGTACAGCTTCATGGTCTTATTGCCGGCGCACAGCATTCCCTGGAAGCCGGTCTCGGTGACCTGTACGATTTGTCCCGTCTCTTCGTTCACCGCAAAGGCCTGCGCGCCTGTCTCGCGCACTCCACGAAAGATGAGCCACTTGCCATCGACGGTCCATTGCCGGTGGGTCTGATAGATTTTGGACTGGCTGTAGCCGCCGTCGGTGCTGGTCAGAAATGTGAGCGGAAGACCGGTGACCGGGTCCGGGACGATCTTCTTCTCGGACGGCCAGGTCCGGCCCATTTGCGCAAACGCGGCGGAGGCGGCAAACAGCATGACGGCGGCGATTCTATTTGAGTGCATATACGGTTCCTTTTGTTCCCGAGTCCGATTAGGGCCTGAGAGGAAATAACCAGTCCAATTGCCGGCAACCGCTCCCTGACGGTCGCGGCTCGTCAAGAGCCTGGTTGGGATGGTTATTTCATGACAAGCGCTCAGTATACACCCAACCGCCTCACGTCTGACCGGTTCCGCAAAAGGCTTGTCAAGCCTCGTTCAAAATGTCCCCTTTGCCGGTTCCGCGGGCTCAAGACAGATGGGCGGGGGCAAGCATCACTTCTTCTCCGAAGCCAGCAGGGCAACCGAAAAGCTCCCCTGGAATGCGGCCGAAGAGCCGGTATCCAGACGATACTCGGGAGCTTCGGGACGGCGGCCCTTCTCGGGGCGGCCCGCCACCGAGGGCAGGACGCGCAGGGCGCGACCCTCCAGACGGAGGTACCCGGACTCCTCGACGCGCACTCCCGCGCCCTGGTCCGAGGTCAGCTCCGCCCAGCGGATGGACTTGGTCCCCTTGAGGGTTTCGCTTCCCGCGTTCCCGGCGTACACGCCCAGAATGGGCGCGGTTTTTTCGTTGGGATAGGCATCGAGCGGCCCCAGCCCCAGCCAGCGCAGCTTGTCCAGGCCGGCGGCGGTATCGAGCTCCATGCCAATCTCCGGCAGCCACGCGACTTCCACCCGCGGCCGCACGGTATATTGCACGCGGAGCGTTCCCTCGCGTTCGATCTGGTAGACATAGGAAACCGCGAAGGAGTTGCGCTCGTTGACGGTGTTGTCCGTTTCCACCTCTATTCGGACGTCGGTCACCGATTCGGCGAGCTTCCAGCTTTTCACGGTAGTCTTGTACTGGTTCAAGTCGGGCATGTCGGCCCGGCCCCGCAGAAGAATGGCATCGTTATCGTTCATGGGCCGCCAGAGGGTGAAGCGCGCCCCCGCGAGCAACTTCGCGCCGCCGGCCGACGCGGAAATCAGTTGGCCGGAGTTGGGGTCGAACTCGTACGTCGCCGCGCCCGCCGTGATGACCACCGTCTTGCCGCTGCGCACGCGTATGGGCGCCTGGGGCACGCGCGCCGGCTCGGGCGCGGGGCCTTCGGCCAGCAACTCCACGGCCCGCGTGGCGATCTCCGAGCCGTCCGGGCGCAGAAATTCGAGGTGCGAGTAATAGGTCTCGCCCGGCGCGATGGCTTTGATGGAATCGAGCGGCAGGGACAGGTAGCCGGTGGCGTGCGGAATGGCGTTGACCTTGCCTTCGCCCTTGGCCAGCTCGCGATCGCCGGCCATGACGGTCCAGCGGATGCCCACCGTGGAAAGGTCCGTGAAATCGTAGTCGTTGCGGATGGGAACCCGCACCGAGGGCTCGCCCAGCCGGAAGCGCAGGGGCTCATCGGGCGTGGCCACCGGGGCGTAGACGGCCTTGGTTTCCCAATAGTCGCGCTGAGGCGTGCGGTCCG
>JBEKPK010000299.1:0-7141 GCA_049520795.1 Bryobacteraceae bacterium | reverse complement strand
CCGTGCCCCCGAGAATCTCGTGGGCGACCGCCGGGACCCCCCCCGTGCCCGCCAGAGCTTCTTTTACGGAGTCGGATACCCGCTGGGCGCGCGCCTTATCCGTCTGGGACGACGCGAACATGACCACGAAGAATGCGAATAGCAAGGTAATGAAGTCGGCGTAGGAAACCAGCCAGCGTTCGTGGTTCTCGTGCCCTGCGGCAAGCTTCTTTCGAGCCATCTCAGCCCTCCGCCGAAACCGGCGCGCCGGCGGGCCCGGCCTTGGCCTTGGCCTTGGCTTTGGACGCCGGGGCGGCGCGCCCGGATTGCCGTTCATAGGCTTCGAGCCTGGTGCGAATCAGTTTCGGATTGAGCCCCTCCACAATCGCCAGAACACCTTCCAGCATCACTTCGCGAATCTGTACGGCATCCCGCGTTCGGACGCGCAGCTTATTGGCGGCGGGTAGGAAGAAGATGTTGGCCGATCCCACTCCGTAGACGGTGGCGACGAAGGCCGCCGCAATTCCCCGGCCCACCTCGTCGATATTGGCCAGGTTCTTCATCACCTGCATGAGGCCCAGCACGGCGCCCACGATGCCGACGGTCGGAGCATAGCCGCCGGCGGCCTCGAACACCTTCGACTCGGCTTCGGCATTCTGCTCGAGGAGGGTGATCTCCAGCTCCATGATGCTGCGGATCTGACTCATGTCGATCCCATCCACCGCCAGGTTGAGCGCCTTTCGCAGGAATGGGTCGTGGGCCGCGGCCGCCTGCTGTTCGAGCGATACGATTCCCTGCTTGCGCGCCTGGGCAGCGTAGCCGATTATTTCATCGATGACTGCTTCGGGCGACTGGCTCCGTTCGAAGAAGATCGATCCGATCCGGCGCACGGCGCGGATCAGCACCTCCAGGGAACTCGTCAGCATTACCGCGCCGATGGTTCCACCGAACACGATCAAAGCGGCGCTGCACTGACCGAGTTCCAGCACCTTGCCGCCATCGAGAGTCAGTCCCGCCAGTATGCCCCCGACGGCGACTGCCAAACCGCCCAGGCTCGCCAAGTCCGGCCGCTGGCCGGGTTTGCGTGGTTTCTCGCGTTTAGCGTCCGCCATGGGCATCCGCTCCCGTCGCGGTTCCCGTCGCGCCGCCGGCCGGCGGCTGCGCCCAGGTTCCACACTGCATCCCAGCCTGAATCGACCGCCGGTATTGCACCACGCGAGCCACGATTTCGTCCGCCGATTCCAGCACCATGAGCTTCTGGCCGGTGGTGAGACTGATCACGGTATCGGGCGTAGTTTCAATATGTTCGATGAGATCGGAGTTCAGTACGACGGACGCGTGATTTAGGCGGGTCACGTAGATCATCGCGGGCCTACTCCTAAGATGTCGGCTGACGGGCGGGCGTTTTCTACCGAATTATTGGGATCTTTCCCGGTGGTCTTACATCGACGATTTCATAGAATTCAAAGTCGAAGCTGACGACAAGAACTTCATGGTTGAGACTCTACCGGGTCGCATGACGGCTCCCGCGCGGCAAGCCGAGAACATCCTGCGAGCGTGGCGCCGGCGGGACCGGGCGGCGTTGCGCGCGGAGTTTGAAAAGGGGCTGAGCATGTGCGCCGCTCCTGGCGCTTCCGGCTCCGAGGAAGAGGAGATCGAATTGCTCCAGGCGGTGGTCGCGAAACTGGACGGCTACCCCGGCGGAGTCAGGCCAAAGTCGGCCGATCCCGTGGTCAAATTGTGCATCACTCTGCTGTTGCACCTTGCCACTCAGCCCCGGTGGAGGGCGAATCGCCGGCTCGCCGCCGCGCCCCAGGGCGTCACGCCAGGTAACTGAACAGGTTGAGCTGCGAGAGCTTCGAGCCGACGCTCAGCGCTGCCTGCTGTTGAGTCTGGACCTGGGTCAGCTCGATAGCGTCGCCAGCCACGTCCGCATCGCGCAGGTTGCTCAGGCTCTGGTTTTCGGTTGCCAGCGAACTGCCCAAGCTGGTTAGCGTATCCGCCACGCGATTCTCGGCGATGCCATAGAATCCCAATTGCTGGCTCAAGTAGTCGTCGGCTGCTTTCAACGAATCGACGGCCGTACCCGCCGCCGTCTGGTCGTTGTTTTGCAGCGCCTGGACGAGGCTGTTTACGGCCGCAAAAACGTTGCCGGTGGCTGCCGAACCGTCCGCGTTTTTCGGGTCGAAGATCTCCTGCGCCGTCAGGGGAACCCAAAGCGTGGCTCCCGCGCCGTCGGTAATGGTTCGCGTGGATGTGGCGCTGGCAAGCTGCTTCACGCCCTCGGGCTGAGAGGCGTCCAGGGCGTAAAGAGGCTGGTCGTCCAGATCGCCGCTGAAAATGTAGCGTCCGTTTACCGTCGTGGCGCTCAAATCCACCAGTTGTTGTTGGACCGCTTGCGCCTGCTGAAGGAGGTCGGCGTTTTGAGTCGGGGTTTGCGGGCTGGCGGCCTCGCTCCCCAGACTGATGGCCTGTCCCAGGACCGTGACCGCATTCTGAAGGGCGTTGTCGCCGGCGCTTAGCTCGTTGCTTACCTCGTTCAGGTTGGTTTTCGTCTGCGTGTCCTGAGCGATCTGAGACAGCGTATCGAGGATTCCCGGCACGGCCGAGGGATCGTCCGACGGCTGGCCTACCCGGATGCCCGAACTCACCTGCTGCGTTACGGAGTCCAGGGTTGATTGGATCCTGTCGAGACTGTCCAGGTAACTCTGAGTGACGCCATTGACCGGCGATATCATGGGCTTCCTCTATGTCAGCATGTCCTCGAATAACGAGTCCATCATGGTGTTCAGGGTGGTCAGCAACTGGGCCGCGGCCTGATAGCTCCTTTGATATTGGAGCAATAAAGACGCCTGATCGTCCAGAGAGACGCCGGAGGACTGGTCGCGGAGAGTCTCCGTTTGCGTCAAAACCTGCTGTTGGGCCTGCTGGTTCTCCTGCGCCGTCGCGCTGTCCTGGCCCACCGCCGCCGCAATCTGGCCGAAGAAATCCGTGAAACTCTGGTTATCGGCGCTGGCAACGGGGGTGCTGGCGAGCGCGGCCAGTTGATTGGCGTTCCCGTTGGCGTTTCCGGACGAATCCACCGGAGCCAGGTCGTCGGGCGTGATATTCGGGTTCACCGCGAGGGTGCCGGCCGCCGCCGTGGGATCGGAGGAGTCGTATACGAACAACGCGGCGCACGTCGCGGCGCCGGATTGCGGCCCTGTAGTCCCGGATTCCAGGATGCCGTTCACGGTGTCGGCGAAGGTCTGCGCGAACTGGTTCAGAGATCCGACCTGCTGGCCGCCCCCTATCAGCGAGGGCAGTATGGTGTTACTCACGTTCAGAAGGCCGCCGAGAGTCCCGCCCTGAATCTGGCTGGTGATGTCATTCCCCTGGGAGTCCAGGATCTGGCCGGACGGAGGGGCCTGCGAGCCCGCGGCGCTACTGTTCGCGGCGGATATCGCGTACTGCGTATCGCCCACCACCAGGGGCGAACCGCCCTGCAAAAGGACGGTGACTGTTCCGTCGGCCTGGCTGACGGTATCGATGTTCACCAGCGTGGAGAGTTGCTGAAGGCTGGAGGTGAGCAGGGCGTCCGAACTAGGGCCGGTAGTTCCCTGACTGGTCTGGGCGTTGATCTGTTGGATGGTGGCGGTGAGCTGATTAATCTGGCTAACGGTAGAGCCGATCTGACCCTGGACGTCGCCAGCCACCCCGGCCAGAGAATTGGCTAAACTCTGTACGTCGTCGGCCAGAGTGCCGGCGCTTGAGATCACGGACTGGCGCGCCGTCGCGCTCGACGGCGACACGCTCCAGGCCGAGAAGCTCTGGAATAACGCGCTGAGATCTGCGGGAACGCCGCTGCTGCCGCTAACATCGAACAGGTTATCGATGGAGGATGTCCCCTGGGCTTGCGCCTGGAAGTATCCCAGGGACTGCGCCTGCCGGCGGACTTCCTCTTCGGCATATTCGTCGCGAGCGCTGGTCACGCCCTTGGCGGCCACCCCGCCGGCCAGGCCGGTGGCTGAATCGAATGGCTCCGCCACCAGGTTTAACGTCTGCGTGGCGAACCCCGGGGTGGTGGAGTTGGTGATGTTGTTCTGGACGACATTGAGCGCCTGCTGATAAACATCCAACGCCTGTCCCGCCGTGGCCAGAGTGGACAGAAGAGTGGCCATCAGGCGACGCCTTCGATTCGCGGAAGCGCATCCGGGCCGGAAGCGGCCGAGGCGTCGCCGTCTCGGCCAATGGTCAGCGCCATGCCGCGGCAAAACGCGGCGGCTGAATCGACCAGACGGGTCAGCCGGTTGATATCGGCCTGGAGTTTTTTCAGGCGCTTCGCGAGGGGCGCCACGGGGAATGCCACGCCCCGCTCCTGGTCCCGTTGAACAGATTCGAGTTCCCTTATCGCCGTCCCGAGCGACAGGCAGCACTCGGCGCAACGGCTCGGCTGGTCCGCGCGCCAGAGACGGAGCGCCGCCTGGACATGGGCCTCCGCGCGCGCCACGCATGGCTCGAGATCGCCACTCTGGCGCACTATGCCTCTCCATCGACGGCGCCGCCCAGTGCGTGGGACACCAGCGCATGGCTGAGCGCCGTCGGATCGACGGCGTAGTCTCCGCGAGCATAGGCCGCAGCGAGGGTCGAGATGCGGCCCGCCACGTGGGTCTGGTCCAGGGAAGAAGCGTCCATGATTCGAACCGACAGATCGGAGATCTGAACGGAATCGCCGCCCCCGCCCGCCACGGCCGCTCCGCCCTTTGGATCACTGCCGTAGGTTCGCGCCGTTTCTTGCGCCCGCGACGTCTGCGGGGCAAGCGCGCCTTCGAGCGCGTTGCTTGTAACCCTCATATTGATTTGACAACTCCGCGGCGCAATAGCGCCACTCCTGGGGAGATCTTCACACGGCGCGCCCCTTGGCGACAATACCGAAAAGGATGACTACGCTACTGATAACCTTCGTAGGGTTTCACCGTATATCCTGCCGGCGCATATCGATACTACCAAGCGCGGTATTGATATCGAGCCGGGTTTTCCGGTATGAATTGTTGGAATGCCATCGCCTAAATTGCTGTGGATTGCCGACGAAACACATGTGCAAGCGGAAAGCGATTGGAACGGACCCGAGTCCGGTTTCGCCATCAGCCGGGTGACGAGCCTGGCCCACGCCGCCCAGGTTCTGCGGGCGGAGGAATTCGACTGCGTGCTGGCGACCGGGTGTTTGCCCGATTGCAACCGGCTAGACATCCTGGAAGCCGTCCACGGGGTGAACGCCTCGGCGCGAGTGGTTTTTTCGGATCCCCGGCTGACGGCGTTCGAGGCCGCGCAACTGGTGCGAAACGGCGCCAGCCAGGTTCTCGGATTCAGGGACAGCCCGAACGACCTCCTGAAGTGCGTGCGGGAAGCGTGCGAAGAGAGCCGCCGCGAAAGAAAGCAAAAGCCGGTTCGGGGACCCGCGCCCTGGGAACAGTCGCTGGTGGGGGAAAGCCGCGCCATGCAGGATGTCATGAATACGGTGCGGATTATCGGGCCGCGCCGCTGCACGGTGCTGATTACCGGCGAAACGGGAACCGGCAAGGAAATGGCCGCGCGCGCGCTTCACGCGGCCAGCCCCAGGGGGCGCCTGCCCCTGGTGGCGGTGAACTGTTGCGCCCTGCCGGACAATCTCCTCGAGGCCGAACTGTTTGGCCATGTGAAGGGCGCGTTCACCGGGGCTGCCAACCATCGCACCGGGCGATTCGAGCAGGCTGACAAGAGCACTATCTTCCTCGACGAGATCGGCGAGATGCCGCTTGAGTTGCAAGCCAAGCTGTTGCGCGTCCTCCAGGAGCGCGAATTGCAGCGGCTCGGCAGTTCGGAAACCATTCGTGTGGATGTCCGCGTAATCGCGGCTTCCAATGCCGACCTGCAGGAGAGGATTCGTCAGGGCAGATTTCGCGACGACCTCTATTACCGGCTGAATGTGGTGCCTCTAAGAATGCCGCCGCTGCGCGAGAGGCGGAGCGACGTCCCGCTGCTGATCGACCATTTTGTGGCCAAGATCTGCGGCTACGAAGACCTTCCCGTCAAGCGCGTGACCCCGGAAGCGAAAGAGCGGCTGAGCCGTCTCTCCTGGCCGGGAAATGTGCGCCAGTTGGAGAATTTGGTGGAGATGGCGATCGCCATGTGCGGCGATCGAGATACGCTGTCGTCGGCGGATTTCGGTCTGTTCCCGGCGAACCTCCAGAAGACCCCGGTGGAGACTCCGCCGGACCCGTCCGCCGTGCTCCCCATGCCGATAAGGTTCGAGACCGCGGTCAGCGACTATGAGCGGTCTATCCTGAATATGGCGCTGGCGCAGACCGGCGGAAACAAAACGGCCGCCGCCGAGCTGCTGGGCATGAAGCGCACCACCCTGATCATGAAACTGCGAGGCATGCGGCCGAAGGAAACGGAGTTGGAGCTGGTGTCGTAGCAGCCAACGTGGCGCAACCTGCGATTTCCTTGGCGGGTTGCTCTCCAGCAGAGCTCGGCTCCGCTTTCCTGGCCGCTCTCATTCTGCAATCATCAAAACAGCCCGTCCAGGAAAACCCTGCGAACGGCATGTGTCCAAATTCTCGGCTGTCTCAGAAAAGGGCGCATTCCACGGTGGCGAGAGGTCAGTTATGGGCAAGATGTCCAAAATCAGCGGCTAAGTCCTTTGTTTCGGCTTGAATTTGGCCAATTTGCCCAAATCGCAGGTTGCGCCACGGGCTCCCAGCGTCGGTTGCGAAAGGACCACATGGAACCATTACTCCTCGGCATCGATGTCGGAACCAGCTCCGTGAAAGCCGTCCTGCTGGACCTTCGCGGGAACCTCTGCGCCGCTTGTCAAGCCGAATATCCGCTCCACCACATCCGGCCGGCGTGGGTGGAGCAAGATCCCGAAGACTGGTGGCAGGCAACTTGTAATGTTATTCGCGAGGCGCTGGCGAAGGTCCCGCACGGGCCGGAACGGGTCTTGGGGATGGCCGTTAGTTCCCAGGCGCCGACCCTGTTGCCGCTCGACCGCTCCGGCCGGCCGCTGCGTCCGGCGATGATATGGATGGACCGCCGCGCCGAAGCGGAGGCGGCGAGCCTGACCGAACTGCTCGGGGCGGCCGAGATCCACCGCATCACCGGCAACCGGCCCGACGCCTTTTACATGGCCGCGCGGTTGCTT
>JBEKPK010000298.1:0-7163 GCA_049520795.1 Bryobacteraceae bacterium | reverse complement strand
GTCGACGAGGTAGCGCTGCTCGGGGGCGGCGGGTTGAAAGCGCTCGTAATAGTCAAGGGCGAGGGTTTCGAGGACGCTGGGGTCCTCGCCCGGGATGACGTGGGAGCGTGCGTCAATGCCGGTTTTGAGGGCATTGAAGCGGGAAACGGCCTTGCCCTGGTCGGTGCGGGGGCCGGTGGAGTTCCGGGCGTTGCGGCGGTTGGCCTCAATTTGAAGGATAGTAGGCATACATTCCGCTTCGAGGGTAGCAGACGAGGGGGTGGGCGGCGGGTGGCGATGGATGGGAAGTGATTTCGAATCTTATAGATGAAAAAATGTAAAGTGTTGTGACTGAAAAAGCTCTGCTCGGTTCAATCGCGGGATGAAAATGCCGCAGTTCAGGCTGACGGGTTTTGCTGACGGGTTTTGCTGGGTTTTGCTGGACGGGTTTTGCTGGGACGGGTTTTGCTGGTGACGGGTTCTGCTGGTTTTGCTACGGGTTTTGCTAACGGGTTTTGCTAACAAACCAGGCAAGTGGGTGCTCCCATTTTTCCGATGACGCCGTCTGAACTAAGCCGCAATGGGATTGACTACGCTTAAGTCGTCTCTTATTCTGACTTTCAGAGGTGGATACTTGAAACCTTCTCTTCGCTTATTTCGCCTGAGCATTCCGGCTGTGCTGGCGAACTTCGTCGTTGTGTGCGGCCTGCTGTGGTCTCAGGCAGGCACTGCCCAGCAAGACTTGGCATTTGAAGCAGCGTCGGTTAAACCATCCTCGCCCGATCAGTTCATGACGACTATGCAAGGCGGTCCGGGGACCTCTGACCCAGGGCAAATTACGTACAAATTCATCAACCTAAGGAATTTGTTGTCTTGGGCATACGGTGTCGGTTACGATGCGATTCTCGGCCCCCAATGGCTTGATGATGCCCGGTTCGACGTCGTCGCTACGATGGCCCACGGCACAACGAAGGAGCAGTGGAGGTTGATGCTTTTGCATTTGTTGGAGGAGCGCTTTAAGTTGGTTGCTCACCGCGAGACCCGGGAGATGCCCGGATTTGCCTTGGTGGTGGCCAAGAACGGGCCAGTCCTGAAACGAGCTAGCGAAGATTCAGTGTCCGGAGCCAGCAACGAGCTTGTCGAGCAAATACCCGTCGGGGCAGCAAAGCTCGATGAAGACGGATTTCCCGTGATGCCCGCGGGTCCCGGCGTTCAGGAACGTTGTATCGAGGGTGGCTGCCGCTTCAAGGCCACGAGCGCGAGTATGCACGAACTGGCCGATAAGCTGCCGTGCCGATGCCCCATCGTGGACGAGACGAACCTGACCGGGAAGTATGCCTTCGTTTTGACTGGTGATGCGGCGCCTCTGTCCAGCCCGGACCGCGAGGAACGGGCGGGCGCCCCGCCTAGAAAGCAGCTATTCCCAGACATTTTTCGGGCACTGCAAACACAACTAGGGCTGAAACTGGAACGTAAGAAAGTACCTGCCAGCTTGGTACAGATCGATCATATTGAGAAAGTGCCGGTC
This sequence comes from Bryobacteraceae bacterium, assembly GCA_049520795.1. Classification (GTDB taxonomy): domain Bacteria; phylum Acidobacteriota; class Terriglobia; order Bryobacterales; family Bryobacteraceae; genus BOG-224. The sequence continues at coordinate 5,656 of JBEKPK010000298.1, read as the reverse complement.
GAGAACTGATTCGAGCGTAAAGGGCTATGCCACGCGTTCTGCTCCTGCTCCCACTGTGGTAAGCGGTTGCCGCGATGTTCAACGGCGCTGGTCGTCATGGCGCGCGGCAGGCTTGGTGGCCCAAGAGTGGCATTGCCGGAAGCTGGCGGCGAAGGGTTCATCTGGCCGAGGTTCGCCTCGGATTCGCAAGATTCGTGAGAGGCTCCTCCCGGCCGGAGATTCCGGCGTTTTGGCGTCGCCACTCGCCCCTCCCAGGCCCTATACTGTAGAAGATAGCTGCATTTCAGAGAGCCACGCATCCACCAGAATGGGTGTAATCACACAATCCAGGCGACGCCTTTCGCCCCAATCCAGGATTTCCGCATGAGTTCTGTTGCCATCCAACCCATCAACCGAGCCGTCCGTTTCTATGAAGCGTCCATCGGCAAGAAGGCCGTCATGGCGATAACTGGCGTAGTGCTAGTCGGTTACGTCGTCGGGCACCTGCTCGGGAACCTGCAAATCTACTCCTCCAACCCGGAGCAGATCAACCAATACGCGGCGTTCCTTCACAACCCGGCTAACGCGGCGGCGCTGTGGATTATTCGGGCGCTGCTGATGCTGTGCGTGATATTGCACGTCACCGCCTCGGTGCAACTCTGGTTGCAAAACCGGGCGGCCCGGCCGGTTCCGTACTACAAGAAGGACGACCTTCCGGCCTCCTACGCAGCCCGCACCATGATATGGAGCGGCCCCATCGTGGGGGCCTTCGTGATCTTCCACGTGCTGCACCTGACGGCGGGCCAGGTGCTGCAGTTGCGCGATGTGAATGGCGACCCGACCACGCCGGACGTGCGCTTCAACGTGATTGCGGGCTTCCAGCATCCCGCCGTGGCGGCGTTCTACATTCTGGCCATGGGGCTGCTCTGCCTGCACCTCTACCACGGGCTCTGGAGCATGTTCCAATCCGTGGGCGTGAGCCACCCGCGCTACACGCCGGGGCTGAAGAAATTCGCGGCCATCGCCGCTTTGCTGATCCTGGCGGGCAACATCTCCATCCCCATCGCCGTCATGACCGGCCTGCTGACAAACTGAGGAGCGCGCGCATGGAACTCGATTCGAAATGCCCCACCGGCCCCATAGAGACGCGATGGGACCGCCATCGGTTCAACTTGAAGCTGGTGAACCCGGCCAACAAGCGCAAGTACACCATCATCGTGGTAGGGACCGGCCTGGCGGGCGGCGCCGCGGCCGCCTCGCTGGGCGAGCTGGGCTACAACGTGAAGTGTTTCTGTTTTCAGGATTCGCCGCGGCGCGCCCATTCCATCGCCGCGCAGGGCGGCATCAACGCCGCCAAGAACTATCACAACGACGGGGATAGCGTCTACCGCCTGTTCTACGACACGGTGAAGGGCGGCGATTTCCGCGCGCGCGAATCGAATGTCCACCGCCTGGCGCAAATCAGCCTCAATATCATAGACCAGTGCGTGGCGCAGGGCGTGCCGTTCGCGCGCGAGTATTCGGGCTACCTGGACAACCGCTCTTTCGGCGGCGCGCAGGTATCGCGCACGTTCTATGCGCGCGGCCAGACCGGCCAGCAGTTGCTGCTGGGGGCCTACCAGGCGCTGGAGAGGCAGATCGGCGCGGGCCAGGTGGAGATGCATCCGCGCACGGAGATGCTCGACCTGATTGTGATCGATGGCCGCGCGCGCGGCATTGTGACGCGCGACCTGATCACCGGAAAAATCGAATCCCACCTGGCCGACGCCGTGGCGCTGGGTTCGGGCGGCTACAGCAACGCGTATTACCTTTCGACCAACGCCAAAGGCTGCAACGCCACCGCCATCTGGCGCGCCCACAAGCGCGGCGCGCTGTTCGCCAATCCGTGCTTCACGCAGATCCACCCCACCTGCATTCCGGTATCGGGCGAGTATCAGTCCAAGCTCACCCTCATGAGCGAATCGCTGCGCAACGACGGCCGCGTGTGGGTGCCCGCGGTCAAAGGCGACAAGCGCCCGCCGGCCGCCATTCCGGATAATGAGCGCGACTACTTCCTGGAGCGCAAGTACCCCAGCTTCGGCAACCTGGTGCCGCGCGACGTGGCCTCGCGCAACGCCAAGCAGGTGTGCGACGAAGGGCTGGGCGTGGGCGAATCGGGGCTGGCCGTGTATCTCGATTTCCGCGACGCCATCGAGCGGCTGGGCAAGCCCGTGGTGCGCGAACGCTACGGCAACCTCTTCGAGATGTACCAGCGCATCACCGGCGAAGATCCCTACCAGGCGGCCATGCGCATCTACCCCGCCCTGCACTACACCATGGGCGGGTTGTGGGTGGATTACAACCTCATGTCCACCATCCCGGGCCTGTACGTCATCGGGGAAGCCAATTTCTCAGACCACGGGGCCAACCGCCTGGGCGCGAGCGCCCTCATGCAGGGCCTGGCGGACGGCTATTTCATTCTGCCCAACACCATCGGCGATTATCTGGCTTCCGAGAAGCTGCCCAAGGTGGACGCTACCCATCCGGCGGCGCGCGAAGCGGAGGCGCAAGTGGCTGCTATAACCAAGCGGCTGATCGAGAACAAAGGGACGCGCTCGGTGGATTCCTACCATCGCGAGCTGGGCAAGCTGATGTGGGAATACTGCGGCATGTCGCGCACCGCCGAAGGGCTGCGCCACGCGCTCGCGGCGATCCCCGTGCTGCGCGAGCAATTCTGGCGCGACGTGCGCACGCCGGGCTCGGGCGAAGAGCTGAACCAATCGCTCGAGAAGGCCGGCCGCGTGGCCGATTTCTTCGAGCTCGCCGAGCTGATCTGCACCGATGCGCTGGAGCGCAACGAATCCTGCGGCGGCCACTTCCGCGAGGAGTACCAGACGCCGGAAGGCGAAGCGGCGCGCGACGACGCCAACTATTCCTACGCCGCCGCGTGGGAGTTTCGCGGCGTGGGCAACCCGCCCGCGCTGCACAAAGAGCCGCTCACGTTCGAGTACGTGCACCCCACCCAACGGAGCTACAAATGAGAATCGTTCTCCACATCTGGCGGCAGCGCAACGCGAGCGACAAAGGCCGCATGGTCCGCTACGAGGTTCCCGACGTCAACCAGGAAATGAGCTTCCTCGAGATGCTCGACGTCCTCAACGAGGCCCTCGTGGTGAAGGGCGAGGAGCCCGTGGCGTTCGATCACGATTGCCGCGAGGGCATCTGCGGCATGTGCGGGTGCATGGTGAACGGCGTGGCGCACGGCCCGCTGCCCGAAACCACGCTATGCCAGCTTCACATGCGCTATTTCAAGGATGGCGACGAGCTGTATCTGGAACCGTGGCGCGCTCGGGCCTTCCCCGTAGTGAAGGACCTCATCGTGGATCGCAGCGCCTTCGACCGGCTGATCGCCGCCGGCGGTTTCATCTCCGCGGCCACCGGCAGCGCGCCCGATGGCAACGCCGTCGCGGTGCCCAAGGAAGCCGCCGAGCGCTCGATGGACGCCGCCGCCTGCATCGGCTGCGGGGCGTGTGTCGCCATGTGCCCCAACGCCTCCGCGTCGCTCTTCATGGCCGCCAAAATCGCGCACCTCGGCCTGCTGCCCCAGGGCCAGCCCGAGCGCGACCAGCGCGCGGTAGCCATGGTGGCGCAAGCCCGCACGGAGCTCTTCGGAAGCTGCACCAACATCGGTGAGTGCGAAGCGGTCTGCCCCAAAGGCATCAAGCTCGAGGTCATAGCCCGCATGAACCATGACTTCCTGAAAGCCAAATGGCTGGGACGCCCAGCGGAAGCCGCCGGGTAGCGAACCGCCACCATGAAGCTGCCCCACGGCGAGCTGGCCATTGTCGACATTCGGAAGTCTATGAAGGAGAAGGTTCGTCATGACGGGCATTGAGACGCATTCCGTTGTAGCCCTCCTGGAGGACCTGCCCGAAGCGGGCTTGGTCCGCGGCCAGGTGGGCACAGTCGTCGAGAACTGGGCTCCCGGCGTCTACGAAGTCGAATTCAGCGACGACGATGGCAGGGCCTACGCGATGGTCGCCCTAAGGGCCGAGCAACTGATACGCCTGCACCACGAGCCCGTCGGGCACGCGGCGTGACCATCGATAAGACTCGCCGGGGGGACCGCGGACAGTGCCGAATTACCCCGTTTGCGAGAGCCCAGAGAACTGTGTAATTCGGCACTGTCCCTGATCTCCCCCCTGACCTCCCCTGCCAGGCGGGATTCGAACTCGCACCAGCATGTGCGTCCGTGGCTGACGGTTTACGGCTGAGGGCTGGGCGACCAGCCGAAACCTGGGTCCTGTTCTTGTTAACGCGCTTGCTTTGCTCCGATCGCCTCCGCGATGATTGCCGTCACCAGACTATTGATGCTGACGCCCTCGTTTTCGGCTTGCTTCGTTAACTTCGAGTAGAGGGTCCGGGGCAGGCGCTGGCGCCATTGAGCGGCTTCGATGCTCGGCTTCGGCGCCTTTCGTCCCGACTCCTTGAACACCTCCAGACAATCGAGGAGGGCCTCCCGGCCATTCGCGATCGCCTCTTCAAGGGTCTCACCGTCGGACATGCATCCTGGAATATCCGGATACTCCACCAGATAACCGCCGCCCTCTTCCTTTGACAAGGGCCGGACCGTAAACCGGTACTGGTCAAGATTTCGATTCGAAGCTGTTCTCACTTTGTTCCGATACCTCCCGCAGCGTCGATTAGCGCCACAAATTGCTTGATGTAAACCGGCTTGATCGGACGCTTCGCCGGCACGGACAGGATCTCCCGCACACCGGGCGCGCTGAAGATCACGTGGCTGCCACCACGGCCGGGTCTGCGCCACTCAACGAAGTTTTCCTCCGCTACCGCTTGCAATTCTTCGATGCGCCAGCCCATCGGATTCTTGCGCATCTTCTGAAGAGCTTTGCCATCAGCCACAGTCACCACGATACCGCATTCGGTATCACTTTCATACTCTGTCTCCCGGGAGCCAACTCCGCCTCAGCACAAAAGCGCGGAAGTTCGAGCCGCGTTCCGTTAGGGCGTACAGCCTGGAGCCGGTTTGTGCGCTTGTGCTATTATGTTGTTGTGCGAACCACGCTCGACATTTCCGATGAGGCCTACTACATCGCCAAGGCCATCGCCCGCGATCGGAACCGCAGCCTCGGACGAGTGGTTGGCGACCTTATTCTGCAATCGTCGAAAGGGGCGAAAGGCGCATCCGTAATGATGAGTGACTACGGTTTCCCCACTTTCCGTTGCACCCGGCCCGTGACCACCGAGGACGTCAAGGCTCTCGATGACGAAGAGTAAGGTCTACCTGCTCGACTCCAATGTGCTGATCGCACTGGCGACACCGGAACACAGTCTGAACGCGCGCGCGATGGCGTGGTTCCTCAAGGGGGGCCGGTTTGCCACATGCCCCATCACGCAAGGGGCGCTTTTCCGTTTCCACCTGCGCGCCGGTGTGGAGGCGACGGCGGAATCCGCAAAGCTTCTGCTCGAGTCCATTTTCTCCCTCCCGCGGCACGAATTCTGGCCGGACGATGCTTCTTATCTCGACATGCCAACCACGGGAATCGTCGGGCATAGGCAGGTCACTGACGCCTACCTTGTGCTGTTGGCGCGGAAACACGGCGGCTCAGTAGCCACCATGGACCAGGCGCTGGCCGCTGTTCACGCTGGAGCCACACTCCTCGCGTAGCTCCCTGCC
>JBEKPK010000297.1:0-7210 GCA_049520795.1 Bryobacteraceae bacterium | reverse complement strand
CCACCGCGCCGATGTATTTCACGGCCTCAGGATCTTTCATGGCCGTCTTGATGAAATCGATCGGATTGGCGTCGGAGGTATCGCCGAGCGCCAGTTTGGTGGCCAATCCCCGGGTGGCGAAGTAAGGCCCGAACGTTTTGATCATCTCCGCGTGTTCCCTCGCCGTCTGCCGGACGTTGATGCCCAGGTCCGATTCGTTGAAGGTGAACATGGCCGCTTCGACGCCGTATTTCTCCTTGAGGAAAACCAGGTAGTCGGCGATCGACTTTTTGATGGCGTCCATTTTTTCCGGATTGAGCGGATTGCCGCGGATACCCTCATCCTGCGGGGCAGCCAGGGCGCCGCCACGGCCGCCGCCGAAGCCGCCGCGCCCGGCAGCGCCGCCGGCAGCCCCGGGAGCCCCTGCCGCGCCACGACCACCGCCGGCCCCCGGCGCCCCGGGACCGCCCGCCGCGCCGCGACCACCAGCGTTTGCCGCGCCCGCCGTTTGACCGGCGGCGTTGCCCAATCCCGGCGGAACAGCCCCCGGAGCCCCTGCCGCGGCCCCACGGCCGCCACCGAAGCCGCCGCCGCCAAAGCCGCCTCGGCCGCCCAGGATCGCCCAGGAGGGCGCGGCCCAGGCGCTGACAATGATGGGCATACCCTTCTGCGCCAGCCTGCGCGCCATTTCCATGGCCTGCTGAACATTTCTGGGGATCTGGCCCGCGCGCGCCGCCGCCAGCGGATCCGAATCCTCCGCCGGCTGCCACGTGCTCCACGGCATTTCGACCCGTCCCCAGGCGATGCGCATGTTATCCAGGTTGTACTGAATCACCGGCGGATCCGTGGTAGGATTCTGAAGGCGGAAGTTGCCGCCCAAGCCGTCGAACATCTGGCCGGCGTGTGAGGCGTCCAGGGCGATTTGCACCGGATTCTTGTCGATTTCGCCGGTGACCTTCAGCGCGAAGCTTTTCTTGGCCGGCTGGCTCGCCGCCAATTTGCCCGATGCCACCCCCAGAAAGACCTGAATATCGAAATTGTCGGCGCGGCGGTCGTCCCGAATCACCACTTCGGTGGGCTCGTTGAACATCACCTCGATCTGGCGCCGCGCGGTGACGAAACGGATGCCGCCGGCCTTGGTGCGCACATATTCGTTCTGGTCGCGGGGCCCGGGCGCCAGCGAAACCTGGGCGGCGGTGGGCGGCGCCGGGTCGATGAGCTCCGCCCGGCTGCCCGCGAACTGGGCGGCCGGGAGGTCCATGCAGAAGTAGGCGCCGGCGATATTGGCGTCGGCCGGCGTGGTGTACTCCAGGTCTATCTTGGCCGTTCCGGGCCCGGTCTCTTCCACCACTTCGGTGGCGGATATATCCCACTCGCCGTCTTTCGCGCGAAACTCGATGGGCGTGCGCATGCGCACCCGGACCGTCTCAATCTTCCCATTGCGCGCGTACATGTTGGTCTGCTTCTCCCGGCCGGTCTTGAAGACCCCGGTCCAGTCGGGCTGAACCACGCACATGCTGGAATTCAGTTCCATCAGGTGGCCGTCCATGCGGATGCCGGTCAGGTTCCCCCAGGCCATGATTTCAGGCTGGCCGAAAGCGGGGCCGGCAAAACCTGCCAGAAGGCAGAGACAAATGGCGACAAACAAAAACTGCGGCTTATGCATGGCGATTCCCGTTCCTCCCGAAGCGTTGAGTATAGCTCAGAGCACCGCAGGGGCCGGGCACGCCCGGCGCCCCACGAGACACCTTATGGGCGGCTCTCGCACCGGCCGCCGCCGAAATCGAGAGGATCCGCCACGCAACCTCCCGCGGCAACCCCGCATTGGACGGTTTGCAACCCCCGCCTGACAATGTGGCCGGTGGGACGGCATAACGCCGTTAGGCGGCGGCAAGGGCGTTTCTCATTCTTAGTCCGGTCAGACTTCCCACAACGGGACTAGACAACCTGGTCGCCGCGCGTTCGCGACTTGCCAGAGTGACGGTAGGCTCGGCGATCGGCCAAAGGCGGACAGCGAAGGCAGCGAACCGCGGTCTAAGCGGAAAACCCAAATTTACCCTTCAAGTGCTGGAACATCGCTCCAACAGGTGAACGCCGCAGATCGGCCGACCTGAAGCGCAGTTCTCTGTAGCGCTTCATGAGGTCGTCTGGGCTGGGGTTTCCGAGAAACTGTTGCGAAATCCCAACGAGCGTAGAGAGCGCTTCCATCGCTGGACTCTTGATCAAGACTGATGTCAGTAGCAATCCACCGTTTATGACGTAGCGCGCGACATCCATTCCGTAAAACTTCAGCTGAGAGTGCGAAAGAGCCTGCAACCGTTTGTTGTGCTCGGAAAATGCAGTATCGACGTTCGCGATGACCGCATCCGCGACCATTGAAACATCGGCGTCTGACGCCGAGTTGATTTCACCTATGCCCCTTCCGATCATCGCACGCAGTTCGGCGGCCGCCCCGTTCCTCCGAAGATCGATCATCGTCTCCGGCGGCAGCCCGCTGAGCAGGCTGCTACCGAGTGCCTTCGATATTAAAACGTGCGACTTCTGCTCCGCTTCATGCCCGGCCATGGCATCGTATTCATATTTCCATTGAAGATACTTCCATGAAACTGGCGCGTCGATCAATGGGCTACCTCCGCACCATGAACTTCTAAGGAGGGTGTCATTCGCCATCATCATTCGTCCGGCGATTGAATTATAGACGGCTTCCCCATACCCCTTTGTTATACTGGCATCCTGCATGGTCTCATTGAGGTACCGGGTGATTTGTTCAGGTAGGGGCTCAGACCATTCGCCGTCAAATATTAGCCGCTTGGGATCGGCCATGCTGGCCACGATCCGATTGGGGTCGCCCGACCCGGCCACGAAATCGATCAGTTCTCTTACATCGTCAAAATCGCGCCCGAAGATTCGGGACGCATGAATCAGCGCATCAGCGCTTCCGGCGACACTCACCGCTCTGCTGTATCCCATATCCAGCCCGAAGCGATCAGGAGCGATGACGACTATGGGAGGGTTCACATCTGCAAGCGCGAGTTCACGGTATCCGAGCGCGTTGAGCGCGTGTTTGATGACCAGACGAAACAACTGTTTGGGAGCCATGCTCGCGCGCATCGTGAGAAGCCACGAAAGCGGGTCGGGCAAAACCACCGTGTCCATATACAAGCCAACGGAGCAGGCAATGTTGGATGTGTAGGACGGAAAAACATCACCCCCGAATACGGATTTCAGCGACTTCAGGTCGCTGAGATGCGCCTCGACGATTGGGCCGTGGACTTCCCAGAACTCTGTTAGGCTAGCGGCAAAATCGAAAACGTCGGAGTTGAACGCAGACAGCATTGATTCGTTGGACGATATTGCATCGGCTGCCTTCTGCGGTGTTGCGTTTCTGCGCTTCGCCTCCTCGAATATCTCGCCAAAGCTTCCGTCCAGGATGTCGAAATACCTACTTTGGACATCCCGAAGCGGCATCTCTCTCACCTCGCGATGGTATTTTGCCCCCAATGCGGCTAGCCCCAGTGCGCGCACGGAGCCATCAACAGTGCTTGGATCTACCTTTCCGTCAGTCCCGAAGCGGACGCGAGCAAGCGCATCAACCGTGAATTTGCTGGAGACCTTGATCCTGCCATCAGTGAGTTCCGCCTTCAGGAACATCACCATGTCGTGAAGTTCGTCTGGTTCCATTTGGGAGCTTGGATTGCCGCCGCCCAGAACAGCGTCAGCCCATGGTATCAATTTACGTCACCCATCGTGTCGCGCCAGAGCGGCGTGCCCACAACGCATTTCCTGCAGCTGTCCGGAAACGGCGTACGGGGAAGCTTGGCGGAATTAGGAATGGCAAGCCGCCAAGGCGACGGTAATAAGCCGAATCGTGGCCAGGCTGACGCGCAAGACCCCCATTCCGTGAAAGTCTGGGCGAAACGCCCAGGAAGCCCCCTTGTGGCGAGTCCGGTCGGATTACTCGCACAATCGCGCCAGGTCCGCCGCTCTACGCGTCCGCGGAGTCCCGAAAAACGTCCGGTTCGGACTGCCCCGAATTCGCAATCACAGCCCTCCGCCCAAGAAGTCGCCCCGCATTTTCAAGCACCTGCCGGCCCCACGCCCAAAACCCGCCTGGAGTGAGCCGCGCCTTTTCGGATTCAGCGTCGCGGGCGGGCTGATCCGCAACCCGCTAGCCCGCGTCTGTAACAAGGCGAACTTCCCCCGGCCCGCCCGATCCTCGATGAGTTCCCGACGATGGAGTTCATCGACGGCTGTACGCCAGCGAGGCAGCCCTCGCATCCGCGCCCGATGTGAAGTCTCGTCCGTTCCGCGAAGCGGATCCCAACAAATCGGCGGTTCGTCTCGGGTTCTTCACAAATCTGCGATGATCGCGTCGCGCGGCACGCCTTTGTGCTGGGCGACCTTGCGGAGGATCGAACCAAGCGTGCCCAGCCGGAGAGGATGGTGGTCCGGGATCGAGATCCGCTGCTTGGTCGGGTCGGAGGTCTCCAGAATCATGTGACTGCCGGCTTGGTGCACCTTCGTGTACCGCCATCGCCGGCACAATACATCGGCGAGATGCAGGCCCGACACATCGCGAGGAATCTTCATGCCACGGACAGAATCTCGTCGCGGACAAGGTGGAGGCGGATTCGCTCAGGCTGCGGCCGATCAAAAAAGAACGCGGCCGTTGCCTCAATTACGTTGTTGCGCAGTTCCTCCCACGTATCCCCCTCCGTGAAGATGTTCTCGGTCAGGCATTCGGCGCAGTAGCCTCCGTCGGATTCCTGGACAACCTCAAACACCAATTCGGGCATACGCCTATGATACTGCATGAGTTCTCGAATGCGAGATGGCATCAGTCCGCGGAGTCCCGAAAAACGGCCGGTTCGGACTGCCTCGAATTCTCAATCACAGCCCTCCGCCCAAGAAGTTACCCCGTATTTTCAAGCACTTGCCGGCTCCACGCCCAAAACCCGCCCAGCCCGCCTGCTACTCTGAATTCGAAAAGACTCGGGCTCGCTCGCCGGGCAAGTCGGGACGGACGAGACGTTTCCTAACTTCCAGCCTTCCGCGAGCCGGCTCGCCCCCTTTTCACAGCCCTCCGCCCAAGAAGTTACCCCGTATTTTGAAGCACTTGCCGGCCCACGTTCAAAATCAGCCCAGCCCGCCTGCTACTCTGAATCCGAGAAGAGGCGGCTCGCTCGCCGGTAAGCGCACGTCAGTGCGTCCCTCGCCGCGCGGGGCCGCATAGGTGGCGTTCATGCCTCGAGGAATGTCCTACAGGAGTTGCCTGAGTTCGTCGACGTTCAGTTCGCAATCGCGAAGGACCTTGTTCAGCAGGCCGGGGCCGACCGTTTCCCCCGAATGCGCGGGCACAACCGTGTTCCGACCATCCTCATGACAAAGGAAATGGTGGCTGCCCTTAATTTCGAAGGACGGAGAAGCCCAACTTCCCAAGCGCGGCCACCAGGTCGGGTCCGGTAAACGCGGGGATTCCGGTTCATGCCGCTATAGTGACCCGCTGGATGCCAATGAACTCCAGCGCCGGCTCCGGCGCGCCCTCGACCTCCAGGCACAACTCTATCGCCTCGCGAATCCGCCGCGTGACCTCGTCGAGAGACCGCGCTTGCGTATGGCATGCGGGGATCTGTGGCACGGAGGCAACGTAGTAGCCTTCCTCGTCGCGCTCAATGACGACATCGAATTGGCGTAGCACAAGGCGTGTCCTCGCTTTCTATTCTAAACCGCCGGCCACAGGCCCGCAGGCGCCCACAACCCGCCCATCCCGCTTGCTACTCTGAATTCGAAAAGACTCGGGCGCGCTCGCCGGTAAGCGCACGTAAATGCGTTTCTCGCCGCGCGGGGAGCATAGGTCGGGTTCATGCGTCGAGGAATGTCCGTTACGCTTCCGTGCACCCGGCGGCGGACCCACGGGCCGGACGTGCCCGGCCCCTACAGCGCGGCCAGCAGCTTGGCGATGAGCGCGGTGCGGTCCGCGATACGGTTCACGCGGATGCTTTCGTTAACAGCGTGGGCGCCTTCGCCGACGGCGCCCAGACCATCGAGGGTGGGGATTCCCAGGGCCGCGCTGAAGTTGCCGTCCGAACCGCCGCCGCTGAGCGATTCCCCCAGCTCCACGCCCATCTCGCGCCCCAGGGCTTGCGCCATCCTAAACAGCCGCACCACGCCCGGCGTTCGCTCCATGGGCGGGCGGTTCAACCCGCCTGCCACCTCGATGGCGCAGCGCTTGTCGAGGGGCCGCAGCGCGCGGAATTTCTTTTCGAGCGCCGGCGCGTCCCTCAGGCGCACCACCCGCATATCCACCTCGGCGCGCGCTTCGGCGGGGACCACGTTGACGCGCGTACCGCCGGAGATCACGCCGGGGTTGACGGTGATGCCCCGCTTCAGTTGGGTGAATCCGGCGATGCGTTCGAGCTGGCGCGCCAGCTCCAGCACGGCGCTGGCGCCGGCTTCGAAATCGAGGCCCGAGTGCGCCGCCTTGCCGCGCACCGTAATGGTAAATTCGCCCACGCCCTTGCGCGCCGTTTTGAGCTTGCCTTCGGGGCCGGTGGCCGGTTCCAGCACCAGCACGGCCTGGCTGCGCGCGGCGTTCTTCTCCGTGAGCGGCCGCGAAGAATGGCTGCCCACTTCCTCATCGGAGTTGAGTTGCAATACCACGCGCCTCGGAACCGGCGTCTCCAGGTCGCGCAACGCCTTCACGGCGAAAATGAAGAACGCGATTCCGGCTTTCATGTCGAATACGCCCGGCCCCCAGAGCCGGCCATCCTCCTCCCGGAACGGCATGCTCGCCAGCGTTCCCAGCGGCCAGACGGTATCGGAGTGGCCCAGCGCCATCACCTGGCCGCTCTTCTTGCGGCCGGGAAGCTTCGTCTCGCAGACCACGTGCTTGCCGAAGCGGCCTCCGGGAGACGTCTTCACGGCAGCGAAAGGCGCCACGGTATCCGAGACCAGCTCGACGAAACGGTTGACCGCGGCCGGGCTGTCGCTGGGCGATTCGCATTCCACAAACCGCCGTATAAGCGCCACGATTTCGGGCGCGTGGGTTTGCGCATGCGCGAGGAAGGGATCCATCTTAGCCTTACTTCAACTCTTCGTCGAAGCAGACGGCCACCTTGCCGCACTTGCCGGAGGCCATCAGCGCGTAAGCGTCGCCGGCCCGTTCGAGCGGGAAGCGGTGAGTCACTAAGTCCGCGGGATGGAGATTCCACGCTACCAGCCGCTCCACCAG
>JBEKPK010000296.1:0-7211 GCA_049520795.1 Bryobacteraceae bacterium | reverse complement strand
GGCAACAACGGAGGGGTGGTCAATGCGCAGGCGGCGGCGGGCGAGATCGGGGGAGGGGCGAGTTTCCATGGCGGCAATGCGTCGCTGGACCTGGGAGGCGGCTCGGGACTGGGCATCACCGGACCAATCACGGCGGAAGCCTGGATCAACGTGACGGGCTGGCCGGCGAACGGGTACCCGGCCGGAGTGTTGGGAATGGGCTACAACTACGCGTCGAACAAGACGGGTTGGATGCTGGAGGCCAGCACCGATAACGGCGGGAATCACTACCTGAGTTGGTCGAGCAACAACGGCGCCACGCACGGAGTGGCCACACCCAGTACTCTGGCGACCGGCGCCTGGCACCAGGTGGTGGGCACCTTCGACGGAGCCACATGGAAGATGTACCTGGACGGAGCGGCGGTTGGGTCCAGCGCCGATGCCACCGCACCCATCAACAGCGGCGACGACGTGGTTGCCGGCGGCCTGTCCACCAACGGATACGGGACCATCTTCAATTTCAACGGTCTGCTCGATGAGCTGCGCGTCTCCAACACGGCGCGCTCCTCGGATTGGATCGCGACCCAACACAATAACGAATCCAACCCCGGCGCCTTTTTGGCTGTGGGCGCAATTCAGACTGCGCCGTAGCGCGTATGGTCGCTGGTATAGCTACTGTACGCGCCGGAGGGGTTCGGGCGAGGAATCCGTGTGAGCCGCCCCCGCGGCATGGCCCGCATGGGCGCTGAGCGTTTTGGAGGGGAAATGGAGCACCTTCGCGCCCCGAGATCCATCGAAGGAGCGGATCAGGGCGTTGGAAGCAATCCTGCGCCCGATTATCGCCAGCCCACCTACTACGACAATCGCGATCGCCACGCCGGCGCCGTACGGCTCGGCGCTCTCAGGGCTGGCGTTGGTCGCGGGTTGCTTTTCCGGAACGCCAGGCGCAGCGTAGAGCTGCGGCGAACCGAACCACCCAGCCAACAGGAGCGCCATGGCTAGCGAGGCTTTTTTCATAATTCCATCTCTTTTCATCTTAATACGCGAGAGGCGGTTGGGATGCAGTGAATTCCATGCCCGGGACTGAATTTGACCCGTTCAGCGCGTTTTCCACAGACTATTCCGGACCTGCCTGTCGCCGCCCTGCCCCCCTTTGCGGGGATTGGCCGGGAGTTATGCGGGAATTGGCTGGCGCCCTTGAGACCCATCTGTCTTCGGCGCCTGGGAAGTACGCACCGGTGGATTTTGTGCAGCGAGGGCGGCCACGTTCCGGAGGAATATCTTGAGACCGGCCGGCGGCGGCCCTTCGGTCCGGCGGCCGATCCACCAGGAGCTGGCTCCGCTGCCCGCGCGCTGAATGGACCTGATTTCCGACGCGCAGGAGCGGTAATATGACCTTTCCAATGAACTGCACAGCGTTCAACCGAAAGGAAGGGCCACAATGAGCTGGTACGACTACGCCGCTTGTTTCTTCGCCGGAATGTTTCTCGCCAATTTCACGCCTCATTTCGTGCATGGCATTTCGGGCGACCGTTTTCCGACGCCATTCGCTCACCCTCCCGGAAAGGGATTGTCCTCGCCAACGGTGAACGTTGTCTGGGCACTAATCAATCTGGTCGCCGGTTATGTGCTGTTTCGAATCGGAAAGGTATCGAGCGGAGGCGACTTGGCGCTGGTTGTCTTTTTCGCGGGCATCGCTGGATTAAGCATAATGTCGAGCGTACAATTTGGAAAAAGACAGGCCAGGTGACCGCCCGAGCGAAGACCGGCGCGATGCGGCGCACACTCCCAAGCAAAAGGAAAGACAATGGCTCTCACCAAATTCGATACCACGGCTGCCTTGATCGTGATTGACCTGCAAAAAGGCATTGTTGGTTTGCCGACCGTGCATCCTGCCGCCGAGATCATCGGCCGGGCTGCCCGGCTGGCGCGCGCTTTCCGCGAGCGAGGTTTGCCAGTGGTTCTCGTCAACGTGACGGGTGGGGCTCCGGGCCGCACCGATGCCGGAAGTCCCAAGTTTTCGTTTCCGGCCGATTGGACCGAGCTTGTCCCTGAATTGGAGCAGCAGCCCGGCGACCACATAGTCACTAAGCGACGGTGGGGCGCGTTCCTTGGCACGACTTTGGATGAGTACTTGCGCCAGCGCGGGGCAACCCAGGTGGTCCTGACGGGCGTCGCGACCAGTATCGGCGTTGAATCGACGGCGCGCAGCGCCTACGATCTGGGGTATAACGTGACACTTGTGGTGGACGCGATGACGGACCGGGACGCCGACGCGCACCGTCATAGCGTCGAGAAGGTTTTTCCCCGGCTGGGCGAGACAACCACGACCGAGGATGCGCTAAAACTGTTGCAGGAGATGCCCGGCGAAAGCGCGATCTAAGCCTTGTAATCCCATTCCTTGCGGTATGGCGTGTCGATGAAGGCGCTGGCCGTGTCGTCGTTGGTGAATCTCATGGCCGCCGAATCCCAGAGGAGGACCTTCGGCTCTCGCCGGCCGCGGGCCGCCCCGGCGGGCGGCGTCACGGGCGTGTTGTACCTGCGCTGCGCGGCTGCTCCGATCAGGGCGAACTCCGTGAGGCGGCAGGCGAAATCCAGGGGAGTAATGGATTTCTTGCCGGCCTTGCACATCCGCACCCACTCGGTGTAGTGGTCCGGCCTCTCGCAGCGCGGAAGATATGGCTTGGGCTGCTTGAAGTCCTTGAAGCGGCTCTCCGGCAGGAGCCAGCCGCCTGGGAGTCCATGCACCTTGACGCCCGGCTCGGGTTCGCGCCCAAACGGAGCCCATGGATTGCCGCCATAGAACGCCGACAACTGAACGCCCTTTTCGCCCACGAACATGATGCCCCTATCCGGCATGGTCACGTCCGCGGGCATGCTTGGGGGCCGCGGCGGCGTCAGACCGCCATCATAGAAGAACACCATCATTTCGGGACTCTTGCCGCGGGCCGGGATGTGCCACTGAATGGTGTTGGCGATGCTCATGCACTCGGGGTTGCTGATGGGGCCTTCGAGCGAGAACGCTTGACAGGCGACCGCGGCGACCCAATCCGGCGTCTCCATTTCGAGTTCGTCATGGAACATCTGGAGGGTGTGGCAACCGAAGTCGCCCACGGTGCTCGTGCCGAAGTCCCACCAGGAGCGCCAATGGCCGTAATGGTAAGTCTTATGGTAGGGCCGAAACGGAGAGGGGCCGCACCACTGGTCCCAGTTCATGCCCTCCGGCGGCGTCTGCGCCGCGGGCCTCGCGAGGCCGCTCGCGCTGTTGGTGGCCATCCAAAGGTGCACTTCCCGCACCGGGCCGATAGCCCCGGTCAAGAGCAACTCCGTGGTGG
This sequence comes from Bryobacteraceae bacterium, assembly GCA_049520795.1. Lineage (GTDB taxonomy): Bacteria > Acidobacteriota > Terriglobia > Bryobacterales > Bryobacteraceae > BOG-224. Next base: position 3,897 of record JBEKPK010000296.1, on the reverse strand, counting down.
CCCGGGCATAGGCGGTGCGCGAATCCTGGATGCTCGCCTTGGTGGTGACTTTGGAGGCCAGAACCGCCGCCTTGACCTTTCGCGCCTCGGCGATCGAGTGCGTGATCGGCTTGGCGCAGTAAATGTGTTTGTTCATGGCCAGGCCCGCCAGCACAAGGTGCGAGTGCCAATGGTCCGGGGTGGCGACGATCAGAGCGTCGAAGTTCTTCTGCTCCCTGTCGAACATCTGCCGGAAGTCTTTGTAAATCCTGGCCCTGGGGTAGAGCTTGAACGCCGGCGCGGCGTACTCGTGATCGAGGTCGCAAAGCGCTACGATCTCTTCGTCCTTGCAGCCGTCCACATAGTTCGGGCCCATACCGCCGAGGCCCACCGCGGCGATCCTGAGTTTGTCGCTGGGAGCCTGATAGCCAGCGCCTCCCAATACATGACGCGCCACCACCAGAGGCGCCAGACCGGCGGCAACGGCGGTGCGCCGGGACAATGCGCCCTTGCTTGATTCGTTCGAATTCATGAGAACGTCTTCCTTTCCGGACTTCGTTTCATCACCAGGTTTCCATTTTGGTTCTCAGCTTGGGATTATGATACACTCAGCCGCCGGCCTTTGATCCTCCAAAGTGCAGCTTTTTCTTTGGGGGGTGTCTTTGACCGGCGGATGACTTCGGTTTCCCGGGTAGACAAGAGCGTATGTGGGGGCCCGGCGTCCAACGCGAGGCCACTGGCATTGGACAGGATAGCGGCGTTGCTTGGGCGTCGGGGATTGCCGGCTTCGAGCCGTTTTGGAATCCTTGGAGGGCGTCTATGCGAAAATCGACGATTCTGAACCTAAAGCACGCCCCACGGGCGCTTTCCCCTCCCTTGGTTGTCTAATGGCTGCCTGGCGGCGTCGTAGACTCCACCGACACATCCGAGAACACTACGGTCTCGGATTTGGCTGCATTGTGGGCACAGACTACCAACCCGACCAACACCGGGTTCCGAAGGGTGACCTCGGTACGGGCAACTTCCTTTAATTCGGCGCCGTCCTTGGCGAGTGACACGGTAATCCCGACGCCGCTACGGACCAGTTTCAGCCTGAACTTACCGGGACCGTCGAACGGGAGGTCGAACGTGTTGGTGTCCTCGCCCTTGGCGCCGCGCCACTGAAGGCCGGGCATGCCACTGCCGTGGATCAGGAAATCTCCGTATGCCGAATCGGCGTCCAGAGACTGGCGGACCATGATCCCGGCTTTCCGGTGCTCTTCTCCCTGACCGAGGAATTGCATGGTGGCGGTGACTGTAAAGTTGCCCGGCATCTCTCGCCAGACATATTGGAACTGATCCTCTTTACCCCAGATATTGGCGCCGGAGCCGGTAATGCGGTACTCCCCTTTGGCGGCGTCAAACTGCGCGGAGCCTTTCCCCGAGGGGCCGCCGACGTCGCCGGAGTTGGTGAAGGCGCCCAGGTTTCCGCCCTGGGAGAAAGCCGGAGCCGCCAGCAGGCAGACCAGCAATAGCCTGCGCATGGTAGACATTCTGCGTTTCATCGCGTGAGGTTCCTCAGCTATCATACAGTCGGCGCTACCGCCCCTTGGCGGCTGAGGCAGCCGGTAATTGTTCCACCGAAACATCCGAAAACAGCACAGTGTTGGTCGCGGTCTGGGTATGCGAACTGACCCCCAGTCCGACTAACACCGGGCTCCCCAACTGGTTTTGGGTGGTTCCCCGCTCGTTCAGCGGCCCGTTGTCCTTGGCGACCCACACGGTAATCGTGGCGCCCCGCCGCACCAGCTTGAGGGTGAACGTCCCCGGACCCTCTATCGGTAAATCGACCGTATTGACACTGCCGCCCTTGGCGCTCCGGAACTGAACTCCAGGCATGCCGTTGCCGTGAATCACGAGGTGAATGAACGGCGAATCGGTATCTAGAGACTGGCGGAGCATGATTGAGGCCTTGCGATGGTCGTTTCCGCCAGTGAGAAATTTGGCCGTGGCTGTGACAGTGAAATCGCCGGACATCCGCCGCCAGACATAGTGGAATTGATCCGCCTTGCCCCAGATATCCGTACCGGACCCGGTGATGCGATACTGACCGCTGGAAGCGTCAAACTCCGCGGACCCTTTCATCGGAGGAGCGCCGACATCGTCGGAATTGGCGAATGCGCCCAGCGTCCCGCTCTGGGCGAAAGCCGACGCGGCCAACATGCAAACCAGCAGCAGTTCTCGCATGTAAGAATTGTACTCCCAAATCGCGGCGGTATCGCCGGTCACTCGGAAACCCTATCGAGCGCGCCGTAGAGCGCGCCGTCCCGCCTGCCATGCCGGTATTCCTACCGGCATTCCTCGAAGAACGTCGGCAGGGATGCCGACGTGGCAGCCTGGAAGGCCGCTCTACGGATCGATTCCGATGATCGGCCGGGAGAGGATAAGGGGCAGTTCTTGCGCCGCAGTACACCAGTCGGAGGGACAGAGTCATCGGGCGGACCGGTTGTTCGCACAGTCTGCCGTCCTGCTTATCGGCCGCCGCGCCCGGAGCATGAGGCTTTTTTTCCGCGCCGGCCCGAACTGTGATGCGCAGTACCCCCGGTTTGCGCCCTTCGCCGCCCCGGTCGAAGAGGATATCGAGACCTTCAATGGCAAAAACCCTGTCGGTGGTCGGAATCGACCCTCAAGAGATCCGCTGGGTCCGGGACCTCATCCAACTGCTTCGGCATCCGGACCCGAGCATTCCGGAACTGGCCCGGCAAGCCCTCATCTTCCTTTCCCACAGCGCCGACGAAAGGCCCGTCAGCGTTCCCCGCGATCGCGCCGTCTGAAATCGGGCTCTTCGCGCCCCGGAAATCGGATTATCCTGAATCTGGGGCGCCAACTAGGCTCCGATGGGATCGTTTTCGAGAATCCTCTTGCCGGTGGACTTTTCCGAGCGTTCAGTCGCGGCCGCGCGCTACGCCCGGAGTTTGGCGGGCTATTTCGGGTCCGAGATTCTTCTGCTGCACGTTCTCACCCCGCCGCAGTATGAGTTCGGCGAGCTCCGCATCGGCGGCTCGACGATCGAGGAACTGTATCGCGGCCGCGCGCAACAGGCCACCGCCGAGCTCGATGCTTTCCTGGCAGCGGAACTGGCCGGCATGAACGTCGAGCGCGCGGTGGTGGAAGGGGACCCCGCCGGAAAAATCGTCGAGTGCGCGGCTGCGCGCGGCGTGGATATCATCATGATGCCGACCCACGGTTTCGGGCCCTACCGGCGCTTCATTCTCGGTTCCAACACGGCCAAGGTGCTGCATGACGCCGAGTGCCCCGTGTGGACCCGCGCGCACATCGAGCAGGCGCCGAGCGCGGCGGCGGCGGTTCCTTTGCGCGCCATCGTGTGCGCCGTCGACCTGGGCTCGGAGAGCTCCAAGACTCTGTTTTGGGCGGCCTCGCTGGCGCGCGAATTCGGCGCGCGCCTCACCCTCCTCCACGCCACCGCCGGCGACGCCGACATTGGCGACGATTCGGAAGTGAACTGGCGCATCGACGTCCGAGAGGCCGCCGAGCAGGAGTTGTCGCGGCTGCGGGGCTTTGTCAACGCGGAGGCCGATCTCCTGATTGAGGCCGGCGAGCCGGCCAAGGTCATCTGCGCGACCGCCGCCAGGCTTCAGGCGGACGCGCTGGTGATTGGCCGCGGGTCGGCTGCCGGCCTGTTCGGCAGGCTGCGCACCAACGCCTACGCCATAATCCGGCAGGCGCCCTGCCCCGTGGTAAGCGTCTGAGTGGGGCGGGCCTGGACAGGCGGAAGCGCCTGTCACTGGAGTTTGTGCATTTCCGAAGCCCGGAGGGCGAAACATCCTAGCCCACGGCGTGAGCCGTGTGGAATAGCACGTGAGAATGCGAGCCCCGGAACGGGGCGAAAGGCTGTTCTTAGCCCCAGAGGTCGCGCGT
>JBEKPK010000295.1:0-7256 GCA_049520795.1 Bryobacteraceae bacterium | reverse complement strand
CTGACGCCCACCGCGGGCGCCCCCGTGGTATTCGTGAACGTCACGGTGGTGTCCTGCGAGGACCCCGGTGAGAATGTCTGAAGTCCTGGCGGAGTGGCGGTTGCCGGGGCGCCCTCTGGGCCGGGCGCCAGGCTCAGCCGCGGCACGTCGTACTTGGCAGCCACGACGTTGGCCTGCACCATCTGGTCGGTGGCGTCCGTCGGGAAGGCGCCTGCGGCCGTCATCGCGCCTTCATAGAAGGCGCCCTGCGAGCCGTTGCTGTTGTCTCCGCCGTTGCCCAGGAGGATGGCCCCCTGCTTGCGCATCGGGTCATAGGTGGAGTTGACGCGCGGTCCGTTGAACATGACCGACAGGGGGCCCTTCCGCGCGTCGCCGCCCATGGAGGTCCAGTGGTGCGGTTCGCCCTTGGCCATCGCGGTCACGAATCGCCAGGTGATGTTCGGCAGGTTTGCGCAGAGTTTGGATCCATCCGGGTTGACACAACCGACCAGGTTGTTCTCCTGGTCGGTCATGATCCACGGCCCGGGGGGAGGCCCGTGATACCAGGAGCCTGCGTTGCCGTAGTAGGTGGTTTCCATAGTGCCGTTGTCGTCGTCGCGGCTGTCGATCTCGGCGTTGCCGTAGTCGAAGCAGCAGCCGGAGTTGTAGTGCTGGCCGTTAATGACCCAGTACTGCCCCTCCGCCTGGTCGTCGACTGCGGCGCCCTTCGGGTTGTCGTTTCGGAGGCCCATGCCCGGCTCGATGAAGACGCCGTAAGCCTTGTGGCCCATGATCGTAATCGGCGCCATGTCGGCGACCGGGAGGTTGTTAAACCCACCCATGGCCGGGCCGCTGAATCCGCCGCGGGGCGCCTGGGCGAGGTCGTTGTGCTTGGGGGATTGGTCGTAGATGGTGGTGATCCAGCAGTACGTGTTGGCGCAGAACGCGTCCTGCGCGGCCGCGTTGGCGTATCCGCCCGCATCGGGAAACGGCGACGCGACAGGCTGGACGACGCCGATGTCCAAGGTCTTGCCGTCCGACTGGCGCAGGACTTGGTAGAGCGGGCCGTTGTAGGAGGCGTACAGCGCGCGCGTGGTGCTGTGGGCGGCCACGCAGGGGTCTGCAGCGGCGGCGTAGATGTCACACGGGCCCTGCGGCCTGGCCGGAGGAACATTGGGTCCCGCCCCGGCCTGTGCCGCCAACGTCAACGTGGCGCCAATCAGCGTGAGCGCCAGCGCGAGCGTTAGCACAACATTGATTCTCGTTTTCATATTTATCCCATTTGCCTTGCCGGGTTCATTCCGGCATCTATGCCATGTCGAAGCCAAGACCGCAGGTGTACCTTCCTATTCCTTCCCGGAGGTAGACGTCCCTGCGTATGGAACTGCTCGAATCCTGTAAGGCGATGAACCATCCCTGGCCCGCCGCCTGCCGCGGCAAGGCTGATACGATCAGCAACCAGATCACACATCCGGCAAGCGCCCGCCCAACCCCCAACGTGCCTGGATGCTCCAGCAGCGGCTTTCGTCATTATCGCATCGAGTCTCCGATACGAGAGTTTCGGGTATTATCTTGATCTTCGGGTCGTGCTTGTTGAGCTTAGACTCGTCGATGATGCCGCGCGGCGCACGCAAAGTCCGGCTTTCTGACTTTCTTGACTCCTGACTTCTGCCGCCCGCAAGGGCTACTTTTTCGCGGCGCGGTCCGCGTGCGCGGTTCCGGCTGGAACATAATGGGAGTGCCCTCCGCCTGATTCCCGAGGCCCGGCACGCCCTCTGGGAAACCCTGCCGCCCCGCGACCGCGCCGGCGCGTTCCGCGATTGGGTGGCCCGGCTGCCAAGGCGTAGAGGCCCTGCGATCCCGGCTGAAGCGTTGCGCCGGGAGAACCTCTACGACTGATGAGTTTCCCGATCGATACGCAGTTCGCAACAACGTCAACGGAGTAGACGGCGCAGACGGTCCTTCCCGGCGCCAGGCTCTCCAGGCCGGAAATGAAAATTACCAAACGAAGCCAATTTCGAAGAGACCTCTTGTAATCAACTCTTTTCATCCTATTTCGCCGGGGAGAGAATCGGGCCCAATGTCGGATTGACAGGCGAAAGCGCCTGTCCCACCTTGCGGCCGAAGGACTTCCATCCTTGTGGGGCAGGCGCTTTCGCCTGCCAATCGATTTTTCACGGCTTCCAAACGAAGCCAATTTTGCCTCCGATCTTGGACTGTTGGCAGGCTAAAGCGCCTGCTCTTCGTGGCGTAAGGACCTTTGTTTGCAGCGCAGACGCTTTTGCGGGCGCCAGGGGCGCCGGGGTTCGCGCGCTGAACCGAAAACGCCGGAACGAAGCCAATTTGGCATAGGTCGGCGGCAAGGCGCCCTCGACCGGCGCGCCAGCTCACTCAATCCTCAGATGAAACTTGAGGACGGGGTCGAGACCCTCGCGACCGGCCCACCTGGCGGTGTTGTGGGCCCGGAGTCGGGCGGCCTGGAGCGCGAGGGCGTCCTGGAGGCGGAGTCTGCCGGTCAGGACGTCGCCGTGGAAAGACATTCCGCTCTGGTTGGGGGCGCCATCGTCGGCGCGGGGCATGGAAATAGCCATGAATTGGCATTGGGTATCCTCCGGCTTCAGAGTAGTAGGGGCGGGGTCGGTGGACGGCGGTTGGCGGACGTATCTGATTGATTTCGAACGGGCTACCATTTTGGGCCAGGCGTGACTCGCGGGCGGCGGGCGCTGTGCGGGGCGGAAACGGCGGAAATCGTCGTTTGTCCCCATGTACCGAGCGTCTAAGCCGATAGCGAGCGCCTTCCCAAGGCTACATGCGGCGATGTTGGGTCTAAGCGGGCGTCGTTTCAGTACAGTTGGTATTCCGCGCTGCTCCGAAACCCCGCCACGGATCGCCGACGTCACGGCGCAGTCGCAGCGCACTCATGGACAGACGGGAGCGGGCGACCGGCGCGCCGCAGACGCCTGGGACCCCATCGTCGGGGGCAAGGCGCCGTAGAATTCAAGTATGAAGCTGCTCGTGACGCTGGAGCCCGACGAGACCGGCGTGCTCGTTGCGGAGTGCCCTTCCATTCCTGGCTGCATCTCCCAGGGACGCTCGGAGTCCGAGGCGCTGGATAACATCCGCGAGGCCATTGCTGGGTGCCTCGAAACACGCGCCGCTCATGGCATGCCGCTGACAATTGAAGTCCGGGAAATTGAGGTTCCTGCGTAGATGGCAGCTTTGCCCTCCGTCTCAGGGGAGCGGGCGGTGCGAGTTTTCCAGAAGGCGGACTGGGTCAAGGACCGCCAGAGCGGAAGCCACGTCATACCGATCAAGCCGGGACGCGCGGCGAGCCTGTCAGTGCCCCAACATCGCGAGATAGCTCCGGGAACCCTACGCGCGTTGATCCGCGCGGCGGGGATGTCGGTGGATGAATTCGTGGCTCTGGTGTGAATTCATGTTTGGGATGTGGGAGAGCTTTCGGAAAAATGGGGACCAATTACCCATTTTAGCGGCCCACAGAAACCCCGCCGGCGATCACGGCAACCGAGTAATTGGTTACTGGCCACGGTTTCCTGCGCGGTAAACCGTTCGGGGGTGGCTGATTCCCTGCGCAAGCGGAAACATGGCATAAACATGGCAAAAACCGTTTCAGGCGCTCAAGCGGACCAATTTCCGGCGCGCGCCCTACGCCGCTTCCACCGCCACGCTCTCTACGCGCGTTGTCGGTCGCGGGATGTTCTCGCCGTCTTCCCGCATTCCCTGAATGTGCAACGCCACTGCCTCACGGATGCGCCGCTTGACCAGTGGAAGCGTTCGGCCCGTGGCAACGCAACCGGGTAGGTCTGGAAGATACGCGCCCCACCCGTTCCGCGATTTCTCGTAGATCACCGTGTACTGCATGTCCGCTATTTTAACCCCGCTTGCTTCAAGATGCTGTTCAAGGTACCGGTAGGAACGTCGTCCCCTTCATGGCCCGCGACGGTGACGCGCCCCTTCTTGGTTGGGTGGACGAACTGGCGATGGTCACCCTTGATCGTGCGAAGAACCCATCCGTCCTTTTTCACCAGCTTCATGGCGTCCGGAACCTTCATGCCTCAGTGATAAAGCCCTGGACGCGCGGGAGGGCTCTTCTTGGCGTCGGGGCGCCGCGGTAGCAAATGGTAGCGAGCTTTATGGTGTTACCGAGTTAAGTGATTGAAAATTAAAGGTGAAACTTGGTAGCGCTAACGGGAATCGAACCCGTATTTAAGCCTTGAGAGGGCTCTGTCCTAACCGTTAGACGATAGCGCCTTTTGGTTTGCAGTTTTATTCTAGCAAGAACTGCTCCGGAACGGGCATGGCAGGCGGGGGCTGCGCGGGGCGATAATTGAGGGTGCATGCGGCGGTTGTGGCTTCTCTTTTTGTTCCCTGGGCTGCTGGCGGCGGACACCTGGGTCAAGTTTACGTCCGGGCCGTTCGAGGTCCTTACCGACGCCGGGACGCGGGCGGGGCGCGATGCGCTGGCGCGGTTCGAGGAATTCCGGTACGCGCTGGGGCAGGTGGTGGGCGAAGACGACTTGACCGCTCCCCAGCCGGTGCGCATCCTGGTATTCAAGAATCTCAAGGGCTGGACTTCCCCGGCGCCGCTCGCTGAAGGGCGGGCCTGCTACGCCATCGCGACGGCGGAGAAGGGCGGCGCGCCGCCCGACGCGTACGGAGCGCTGACACGCCTTTTTCTAGATACCAACACCGCGCGCATGCCGGCCGCTTTCGAGCGCGGGCTGGAGGAGTTCTTCTCCACCTTTGAGGTGAACGGCATCCACATTACCGCCGGGGCGCCTCCGCCGAAGCCGGACCTGGATTGGGCGCGCGTGCACTTCCTGATCCTCGACCCCGATTATTACGGCAAGCTGCGCGTGCTGCTGTACGATCTGCGGCGGGGGATTTCGGAGGATGTGGCGTACCGGAACGCTTTCGGCCAGACGCCGGCGGAGGTCGAAGCCAAAGTGAAGCGGCATTTCAGCGCCGGAAACTTCGAGACGCGTTCGCTTCCCAGCCGTGCCCTGAGCCCCAACGATTTTCCCGAGAAGCCGGTCTCCGACGCCGATGCCAGGCTGGCGCGCGCGGATCTGCTGGCCGGCGCGCAATCGGCCGCCGAATACCAGGCGCTAATCCGCGACGGCGTTCACACGGCGGAGGCCGAAGAAGGCCTTGGGTTGCTGGCCCTGCGCGCGGGCCAAGCCGACCAAGCGCGGCTCCATTTTGCTTCCTCCATGGAGGCGGGAAGCACGAGCGCGCGCTGCTACATAGAGTACGCCAAGCTGGAGCCGGACAACGGCAAATCCGAGCAGGCTCTGTTGAAAGCCGCCGGCATCAACCCCAAGCTCGATGAGCCGTTCGCGCTGCTGGCCAGGCGCGATACCGAACCCGCCCGGCGGCTGGCGCATTGGAAGGCGGCGGCCGAGCGCAATCCGCGCAACTCCGCTTACTGGGAGGCGCTGGCGGAGTGTTACCTGGCGGACCATAACTACGGTGAAGCCGCCAGAGCCTGGACCGCGGGCGAACAGGCCGCCGCGGACCCCGCCGAGCGCCAGCGCATGCACGCGGCGCGCGCGGCCATCGAACAGCAGCGGCTGGACTACGAAGCGGCCGAGAAGAAGCGCCAGGCCGAAGAAGACGCCCGCGATATCGAGAGATTGAAGACCGAGGCCCGCGCCGAAGTACACGCGCTCGAGAAAAAGTACAATAACGGCGCGCCGCAGACCGATCCCAAGGCCGTGCCCTGGTGGGACGGCCCGCATCCCGGCGGCAAGCTCGCGGGCACGCTGAAACAGGTGGACTGCATAGGTAAGCAGGCGCGCCTGGTGATGGAAGGCGACGATCGCAAGACCATCCGGCTACTGGTGACGGACCCAGCCAGAGTGGCCATCAACGGGCCGGGCCAGACCACGCTCGGCTGTGGCGCGCAGAAGCCGCGCCGGGTGGTCGTCGAATATTTCCCCAAGGTCGATTCGCGCCTGGCCACGGCCGGCGAAGTGGCCTCCATCGAGTTCCAGTGAGCCCGTCCCCAGACGCCTCCCGCTTCCGCTGGATCGCGCTGGCGGTGTTCGTTCTCTCCACGGCCATCAACTACCTGGACCGGCAGACGCTGGCTACGCTGGCGCCGGCGATTTGCGCGGAGTTCCATCTTTCGGACACCCAGTACGGCCTGATCCTCTCGGCATTCTCCATCACCTACGCCGTGAGCGCGCCGCTGGCGGGCATGCTCATAGACCGCGTGGGGCTGAACCTGGGCATCAGCCTGGCGGTGGGTTTATGGTCGTGCGCCGGAATCGCCACCGGATTCACGCGCGGGCTGAGCGGGCTGGTTGGCTGCCGGTCGGCGCTGGGAGTGGCGGAGGCGGGCGGCATTCCGGGGGCGGGCAAGGCCATCCACCAATACCTGGAGCCCGGCGAGCGCGCCGTGGGCAACGCGGTGAACCAGGCCGGCGTGAGCCTGGGCGCCACGCTCGCGCCGGTGGCCGCCACGTGGTTGTGGATCCATTTCGGCTGGCGGCACGCGTTTGTCGCCACCGGTCTGCTGGGGCTGATGTGGATTCCGGTGTGGAACTGGACCGCGCGGCGCGGCAGCGCCTCCGCGCCTCCCAAAACGCCTCCGGGAACCAGCGCCGGCATGTTGCGGGACCGCCGTCTGTGGGCCTTCGTGGCGGCTAATGCGCTGGCCATGACCGGGTATTCGCTGTGGACCAACTGGACTACCAAGTACCTGGTGACGCGGCATCATCTTACTTTGCTGCAATCGGCCTGGTACGCCTGGATTCCTCCGCTGGCGGCCCTGCTCGGCGGATTCGCGGGTGGCGCCCTTTCGCTGCGATTCATCGAGCTCGGCATGGCCGCGCCCGCGGCGCGCTTCAGGGCGTGTCTCATCGCGGCGGCGGTTTCACTGGGGGCCGCGGCGATTCCAGCGGCGCCCACGGCAGCCTGGGCCACGGCGGGAGTTTCGCTGAATTTCGCCGCGGTCTCGGCCTTCAGCGTGAACATGTACACGCTGCCGCTCGATGTCTTCGGCGGCGCTCGCGCGGCGTTCGCCGTGTCGATTCTGGTGGCGTCCTACGGCGCGACGCAGGCCCTGGTTTCGCCCGCATTCGGCTGGGTGGTGGAACGGAACGGCTATGCGCCGCTGATGTTCGTGGCGGCGGTGACGCCGCTGGCGGCGTGCGCCGCGCTACGGAGGTCGGTTCGTTGAAGCAAGGCCTAAAACGCTGGGTTTTCGGCCTGCTGGGCAAAGACCCGGAGGCCGTGGTGGCGACGTTTTG
>JBEKPK010000294.1:0-7261 GCA_049520795.1 Bryobacteraceae bacterium | reverse complement strand
TTTGCGCGGCGCCGCGTGCGTCCTGGTCCCGGAGAGCTGTGTTTGGATACCGCGCTTCCTGACCCGGTTTCTGCTGGAGGAACGCATCACCTGTTGGTACTCGGTCCCCTCGGTGTTGATTCTCATGTTGCAGGACGGCGGCTTCGCAAGTCACTCCTTTCCGGACCTCAGATTGGTACTGTTCGCCGGAGAAGTCTTCCCCGGGCCGAGTCTCGCACGCCTTCAGGCCGCCCTCCCGCGCGCCACCTGCGCAAACCTCTACGGACCTACCGAAACCAACGTAGTTACCTGGTATGAGACTTCCAAAGGCTTCGACCCGTCCCGCCCGCCGCCGATTGGCAAACCCTGTCCCTATGCGGAAGTGAGGATGGACGCTTCCACCGGCGAGTTACTTGCCGGCGGCGACTCACTTATGTGCGGCTACTGGGGCCGGCCGGAAGAAACCAGCCGCGCTTTCGCGGTTCTGGAAGGTAAACGATATTACCGGACCGGCGATCGCGTCGCGGCCGGTGCCGCGGGAAACTACATCTTCCAGGGCCGCCTTGATCGCCAGATCAAGCGTCGCGGCTATCGCATCGAGTTAGGGGAGATCGAGGCTGCCTTCGCACGGCATGACGCTATACTTGAAGTGGCGGCGGTGGCGCACGAGGATCGCGAATGCGGGACCGTAATCACCGCGTTCGTGCGGTCGCGGCCCGGCCGGGAAATGTCGCTCATCGAGGCCAAGGCCCACTGCGCCGGACTGCTGCCCGTGTATATGCTGCCCGACCGGGTAGTCGCGCTGAGCGCTATGCCGAAAGGGAGCCGCGGCAAGATCGACTATCGGGCCTTGGCGCTAAGGGCCGCGGGGGAAGACGACCATGGAAATCGGGACTGAGGTCCGGCGGTACATAGCCGGGAACTTCCTTGCCGGCGGGCAGGATCTCGCTCTGGAAGACTCGACGCCGCTGGTCACCGGCGGCATCGTCGATTCTATCGGCATGATCGGGCTGGTCGGATTCATAGAGGACCGCTTCGGAATCGAGTTCCTGCCCAGGGAAGTCGATCTGCACAACCTCGACACCATTGAGCGGATCGAACGGTTGGTCCTCGACAAACTGTCCAGCGGCGCAAGCGCCGGCCGCCCGGACCGGATCGACCGGAATGCCTGACCCGCCGCGCTCTTGGGGTGCGGCATTGATGGGCGGCATCCTGCTCCTGGCGGGTTGCCGGCGGTTGCACAAAGAGCCATTCGAGAAACTCCCGCTGGCCAGGGGCGAGGTTCAGGCGGTTCGCCTGGCCGAGCGCCCCAACCTGGTGGTCGAGCGCATCCGTTTCTGGTCCGAGGAGATGAACGAGCCGCGGTTCTTCGTCGCACTCGCGCCAAAATCGCCGAAAACCGTCGAGGATGTGTTCCTCTTGAACCATGGCTGGTCGGACCGGCCCGAACTATTGCTCAGTGAGCTGAAAGTGGACCGGGTTTATGACGATCTGCTGGCGCGAGCGGCGGTGCGTCCGGCGGTAGTTGTCCTTCCCGACGTCAGATTCGCCAATTTCTACAGGGAGCGATCCGAACGGTTCCCATTCCCCAATTATCTGACTCTGGTTGGTGAGGAGGTGGCCGGCGCGGTCTCGCGCCAGTATCATATACCGTTCGCGCGCGAACACTGGTCGATCGGCGGTTTTTCCTTAGGCGGCTATCTCTCCCTGGACGTGGCGCGGCGGTTCGCGGGCCGATTTGGCTCGGTGAGCGTGGTGAGCGGCTTCTTCGACCGGCAGTGGAGTTTCTGGCCTTCACAGCATCCTGCCCCGGGAAGGCTCGATTCCCTTGGCCGAGGCAAGCAGACGTTGGTGGATCCCGGTCCCGCTCCCCGGATACTGCTCGCCTGTGGAACCGAAGATCGGTTTTTCGCTACAATGCGGACATTACACGAGACGCTCGGCGACTTGGGCATTTCCCACGTGTGGCTCACTGCTTCCGGAGGGCATACCTGGAAGTATTGGTCTTCGGTTCTCCGGCCGATGTTTGAGTTTCATCTCGGAAACGACGCTCGCCGGAGCTCCGAACCATGAGAGCCCTGCTGGTACAAAGCGCCGCCACCTCGCCCTGGATTCCACGGAGGCAATGGGAGCCGCCAAGCATCGCCATGGCCACGATTGCGGGCCAGATCGACAACCACGACGTCGGAATCGCCGACATGTCCGTCTGGCGCAAGAAGGCGGTCCCGCGCTTTCTTCAGGCCTTGAAGCAGTTCCGGCCGCAGGTCGTGGGCTTTACCGCCATGACCTTCCAATATGAGAGCGCGCTGGAATTCGCCTGGTTGACCAAGCAGTTCGACCCCGCCATTAAGACGGCGCTGGGCGGATACCATGCCTCTCTGTTCTTTGAGCAAATTGGCGACAGTCCGGACGCGGCGTGCTGGGATTTCATTTTTCGCGGCGAGGGGGATTTCGGTTTCGGCGAGATGCTGGACAGTCTCGAAGCGGGCGGAAAAGGCATCGACGCCGTTCTGGGGCTCTCGTACAAAGAAGAGAATGGCTTTCGCCACAACGGGCCCCGTCCGCTGGAAGACATCGCCAAAATACGCATCCCCGCGCGCGGCAAGCGCCTCGCCAGGGGATTCCATATGTATTTCCGCCCCGCCGACGTCGTCGAAACGTCGCGCGGGTGTTTACACCTATGCAACTTTTGCAGCATTCGGGAAATGTACGGCCGTTCGTTCCGGATGTTCCCTCTCGACCGCGTGCTGGCCGACATCGAGGACGCATACAGCCGAGGCGCCCGGCACATTTTCTGCACCGATGACAACATCACTCTGGACATGGACCGTTTCGAGCTCCTGTGCCAGGGCGTGGCCGGCCTGAAATTGAAGGACCTGGTCTTTACCACCCAGGCCAGCCCGATCGGGTTCGCCCAGCGCCCGGGCATCGCCAGGAAGATGGAGGAAGCCGGGTTCGTTTCCATCTTTCTGGGAATCGAGAATGCGTCGGTGAAGAACCTGAAGGCAATGCGGAAGCCCAACACGCTGGAGACCATCCGGCGCGGCGTTCGGGAGTTGCAGAGCGCCAACATTTCGGTGATCGCCGGCCTGATCAACGGATTGCCCGACGACGATCCGGAGAGCCTGCGCGAGAACTACGAGTTTGTGAAGGGGATGGGCATTGCCAGCGTCATGGACCAGATCATGACGCCCTACCCGAAGACGCCGCTCCGCGACGACATGCTGCGCCAGGGCCGCGCCGATAACATCTCCGATTTTCGTTGGTACGATGGATATTTCAGTAACGTTCACACTACCGCGCTTTCCGCCGCGGAGCTGAATTTTCAGCGCTGGAAGATCCGCCGCGAAGTAATTGGCATGTGGCGGCCCACTCCCGGGGACTGGAAATACTTCAAGGGTTACACCTACCTTTGGGAATTCGGCCTTAGGTTTGTCGTCCTGCTAAACGAAAAGCTGCTCACGCTCCTGTTTGGACTCGATGGCCGCTACAAACTGCAGATGCGCCATTTCCTCCAGTTGAACGACTTCCGCATTCGCATTCCATGGCGCAACCGCCCGAGCCCGTATCACCCGCTGTACGGCACGCACGACGACCCCTACCAGGACAGCCGCTGGTCCCTGCTGAAGAAGCGGTTGCCTTTCGTCTGGCGCAGGGCAAGTTTGTAGGCGAGGCCCTCAACCGGCTTGGCGAGGACTCCCGGCGTAGCCGGACCCGTTTCGTGGAAACAGCCCGCATTTCTCGCTGCGCGTCGGCCGCGACGCGGAAGCCGCCGGTGTAGTCGCCACATTCCGGCTTGTTCGAGCGACGCTCGGTCACCCGCATGTTCTTCGTGTTCCAGCACCAGGAACTGCCGCGCGACCAGGACGTGAGGGCCGGAGGGGTGTTTGTGGAAGGCATTGAAAAGACGCGAGTTCGCGATCTTGGATTTTGCGAGCAGCGCGAGATCTCCGTCTTGCAGGGTCGGAAACGGCTCCGGGAAGAAGAATGCGGCCCGCAGGACCAAAGGATGGCATTTGGGCTTATACTGAATGAGATTTGGAAGTCCAAAATGGAAATTCCGATCAACAAGCGGAAGGGAGGAAGTTCGTGAAACAATCGGCGTTGGTTGTGGTGTTACTCATTTATTTTGGCCTCTGTTATCCTGCAGAAGCAGGTCCTAAAAAGTACCCGAAAGAGACGGTCGCTGGTATGTCAAACGCGAAGACTATTTTCCTCGGGTGGGTGGATCTTTCTCCCGAGAGTTGGAGTCTCTGGGGCTATCGGAACAAAGAAGAATGGATGAGTGTGATCTCCGACTTGAATCTCGAGTTTCAGAGTGATTGTAAGGGGCAGTATCTCGCTGGCCGGACAGTCACGGCTGCGAAGAACGGCAATGACGGAGACGCGGCGGGCAATGACCTCTACATCAGGTTTTCGAACGTCAACATTGATCACGATTACTACGGGATCCGTTTGTCAATCCAGTTCATCGATCCGAAGACTAACGCCGAGATCGCATCGATACCATCTCGTCTCTACTATGAAAAGCGATGGTTCAAATTCCAACTATACATGCGGGCGGCTTTGGATGACATAGGTCGAAAGATCCAGGCGGAAGTTACAGGCGCTGTTCGGAAGAAGTGACGGGTAGCTTGTTAGGCCTTCTGTTCTGTATCGCTGCCCACGTCGTCTTACCGCGCGCCCGGGAGCGGGCCGGAAACCCCGGACACCGCCGATAACGGCGTCTCCTTTACGCCAGATCGGCATTATCGGGCCTGCGTCGGTCGGTGTCAAGGCCGCCCGTCGGCGCACTCTGGGCTGCTGAGGCGCGTATCGCGTTCCGCGGCGTCGCCAGACGGTCGCCGGCTCGCGTGGCGCGTGGCGACGCTCGTCTGCGGATAAACGAGCCGGCTGTCGGCCATGCGGTTTCGATGGAAACGTTGAGAACTTCCGGTTGAGTGGAGCACTATTCCCGCAGATGACCAAGCGATTCGTGTTCCTGTCCCTTCTTGTAACCGCGGGCGCAACGGCCGCCGAGCCTGTCGGTCGAGCCAAGTGCGTGGGCGGTACGCTCGCCGCTCCCCCTTTTGGCATGGAGGGCGCCCGCGGGGACGTCTGCATGGGTCGATTTTCAAAGTTGCGTCAGATCCCATTCACCTTCGCCGTTTTTTCTTTGTTTGCCTCCCGGAGCCGGTATCCTTTTGAAAAAGCGCCACTGACTCGCGGTCAGGTGGAGGTCGCCCAGGTGTCGGAGACCGCCAACCTCACGGTGGAGCGCGTCCGGTTTTGGTCGGAGGAACTGAATGAACCCCGTTTTTTCCTCGCGTTGGTGCCGAAGGCTCCAACCAGGTTGACCGAAGCGTTCATCCTGAATCACGGCTGGTTCGACCGGCCGGAGTCCCTTCTCAAGTATCTTAAGGTAGACCGGGTCTACGACGGCATGCTTGGCCGCCGCGAGGTGCGGCCCGCGGTCCTGATCATCCCGGACGTCCGATTCAAGAAATTCCACCGGTTGAACTCCGAGCGTACTCCCTTTCCCAGCTACCTCACGCTGGTGGCGGAGGAGGTTGCCGGAATCGCTTCTCGGCGATACGGTATCCCATTCGAGCGAAGTCGCTGGGCCATCGGCGGATTCTCGTTCGGCGGCTATGTATCGCTCGACGTTGCGCGACGCTACCCGGGCCGGTTTGCCAGCGTCAGCGTGATTAGCGGCTTGGTCGATTGGCGATGGAGCTTCTGGCCCGCACAGCCGCCCATCTCCGGTATTACGGACCTTCATGGCAGAAGCAGGAATACCGTGGTCGCGCCAGGCCGCATTCCCAGTCTTTTCCTGGCCTGCGGAACTGATGACCGGCTATTCGGTACCATGCAGCGGTTGCATCGCATTTTGGAGGCGGTAGGAATCCCTTGTGCATGGTCTTCCGGTCCGGGCGGGCACACCTGGGAATACTGGTCCTCGGTTCTGCCACCGATGTTGAAGTTCAGTTTGGGTAGGTTGGGTGCGGACCAAGAAGACGCCGCGGACTGAGATCCCGGCCAGCAAACACGATGGTCAACCGAGCGCGCCTGGGACGTGGATGTTCGATTCAGCATCGTCGGGGCAAAGACAAAGCGCAGAAACACCCAGCAAGAGCTGTCCAGGGCGGAAGCTAAACAGCCGTTCCGGAAATGGATTGGGCCGGTGACCGGCACAAAGCTGAATATCTGCGGGTTCCGAGCGATGCCGATCAGCGTTTCGATCTGATGGCGATCACGATTCCGAAGGATGCTGATCGCTATTCCCAGATGATGGCGATCACGGCTCCGACGGGAGGCCGATCCGTTTTCAGCGGCTTCGGAATGGCTATCGGCATCCTTCGGAATCGTGATCGCCATCAGTCCGGCGTTTGTGATCGGCATCGGCCACAATCTGCGGAGTATATTCTAAGCGAGCATAGCGAGTTAGCGCGGCGGCGCTGTCCAAGGGCGCTCCGGTGAACACCTGGCCTGCATTTCGCTCCGCCTGCCGCTCCCGGAACGCAACTCCCACGGACTCCTTGCCGGCGACTTTTGCTTCCGATGCCACCCGCATGGCTCAAGGTACAAGCTACGCCGGACCACGTATTCTCCGTGATTCAGTTCGGGCTGCCCCAAGCGGACCTGGTCAGGGGGCCTGGAGCGGGTGCGGTTGCGCCGGACCCGCCATGGACCAGAGCCCGCGGCCCGAAAATACCGGTTTACATAACCCGTGGACTCAGGCATGATTGAAGGCTGAGGATCGGAGAAACACCGGACTGCTCAGCGTGACACGGGAGCAGAGGTGGTTTCGCGACCCTCGCGGGATGATCGACCATGCCTCTGTCTAGACGTGAAATTTGCCTCCTCTCGTTGTGCTTCCTCGGTACGGCTTCGGCTGGCGGCGCGACCCAGTTCGTGCTGGTGTTGCGCTCTGGCGGGGGCGAGTGGCGGATCGAAGAGGTCGAAAAGGTATCCTTTAACAACAAGGATAAGCTGCGGGTAGGCTCGGCGAAAACGCCGGATCTGAAGGCTGAGGAGTACAAGCGGCTGCCTGCGCAGCCTATGCTCCACGCCGAGCCGATGCGCCGCGATGCGGCTGGCCGTCTGGTGCGAAAGAGCCAGGGCGTCTGGGTACCCGTCGTCCCGGACGGCCTCAGCATCAAGGCGTCGGCCACCTATGCGGCGCTGTGGGCGGCCACCAACGTGACGAGTCAAAAGGACCGCGCCGCCAAGACATCCGTCGCCGTTCCGGTGGTGGATATCTTCGCCATTCTCCCGGGCACGGACCGGAACGAGACCCTGG
>JBEKPK010000293.1:0-7275 GCA_049520795.1 Bryobacteraceae bacterium | reverse complement strand
CCCCTGTTCATATTGGCCTTGAATCGCGCCGCGGAACTGGTCGATGTCCGGTCGGCCTATACTGCCTGCTTTCCATTTCTTGCACTGAAACGCCACGTTGAAGTACGCAAAGCCGACCTTCAGTCGACCATAACCATCGACCCCGCCGTCTTTACAGACTCTGGTGACGGCGACGTCCCGGAAGCCGTAGGTGCCCAGGAGGTTGCGGCAGAACCGTTCGAAGTCGCGCGGTGTTAATGCGAGGACGCCATCGAGAGTTCGTTTTCGGAATTCTTTGAGGTGTTGCTCGTGAGCCTTGCGCACTTGTTGCGCGGCAAGGTTGGTTCGCGGCACCGGAGTGCTCGCACGTTTCTTCGGTGCTGCTGGGATTGCGGTGGGAGCGAGGGAGAACTTGTCACCCTCGGCGAAGGCGAAGTACTTTTTGCGGTGTGCGGAGGGAAAATCGATGCGGGCGCAGTGGCGTCGTATCTGGCTGCGGACGATGTGGAGTGGGTTTTCGGCTTTGAACCGGTAGAGCCCCGCGCTGATGATCTCGTCGTAGATTTCCTGGACCGTCATCGGCGCGTTCCTGCGGCGCATCACTTGCATGATGGCTCCGGCGATGGTCAAGCCCAGGTCGGCACCCGCACGACTGGTCGCCTTGCTTCCCGCTGGCGGAGGTGGTTGCTCTGCCGGTTGGGCTTCGTCAGGCATCTGAAACTCCGGAAATGATCATCTTATCAACTTGCTCCAAGAGTCGTACTGCGCGATGTTCTCAATATCGTTGGCCAGGCGGTGCCCGCTTGACCGTTGAGGTCCACCAGGAAGCGCGCGAGAGTCGAGGCACCGGTCCTCATCTTTTGGGTCGAGCTGGTTTCTTATAATACTGATTTGATCATGCGAAGACACCCAAGCCGGGGGTTGTTCGGGTCCAGGTAGAGTTTCTCAAACGCCGCGCTCCCGCACGAGACCTCTTCCACGAAGTCGCGCAGATCCTCCTTGACCACCCACGCGACACCAACGCCGGGGCTGCGATTCGCGAGGTCGAAGCAGAAGGCGTCGCACTCCTCTGCTGCGAAGTACTCAACCTCGACGGTGCCGAATACGCGCGCGGATACCTCCAACACTGGCTCAAAAACGCCGAGCTCACGGACGCCATGGCACAGGGGATCATCAGGACAGCACACCGCATCCTCAATACCGGCCACGCGACGGAAGAAGAACAATCGCAAGGAAAAGAGACCAGGATCGGGGCATGGACTACAGGCCGTTACACAAGACCAGGCGGCGCGCACCGGCAAGATGCCTGTACGGCTAGACCGTGCTATCGGGCATGGAATCGGCCCTGCTCAGTGCGCCGCACCCGGCGCCATTCCCCGGAACACCAAGGGGCGCCTTTGCGTATGGTTTTGTGAGAAACCAGGAGGCCTTCGTGTTTTGTGATCGTTGCGGGACGAGATTGTCGCCGGGAGGGAGCTTCTGTCCAACCTGCGGAAAAGAGGCCGGGACCATGCCTTTGATGCCCGTTCGGAATCGAATCTCCGGACACGTGCGCCTGCTGGGCATCCTCTGGCTGGCCCTCTCGGTTTTCAGGCTATTGCCGGGCGTACTCCTGTGGTCGTTCTTCCGCCTCGGCGGGGCATTTCTTCCCTTCGGGGTCCCGATGTTCGTGCATGGCTTGTTACGAATCGTCGGGATGCTCTTCCTAGCTTCGGCCGCGATTGGGATTGCGGCCGGCTGGGGTCTGCTGGAGCGGCAACCCTGGGCACGCACACTGGCCATAGTCGTCGCATTCGTGAACTTGCTGGACATGCCCTTCGGAACGGCCCTCGGCGTGTACACGCTGTGGGTGCTCCTGCCGGCCGAGTCCGAGAAAGAGTACCTCGAAGCCTCGCGAGCCGCGTAGACTCGCTTCCTGGCGCCGTCCACTCACGCACGCCGACCGCGGCCTCCGGGTTCCGGCCCAACGCGCATCACACCCTCCTCGATAGCCACCAAATCCGCTGTCCGATTATAATGGCGGTTCGTATGAACCATTGTCGCGGGAGTCCTCCCCGCCGGTGATTCTGGGGCCGATTAACGATGCCAGCCCATCGCGGCTGGCATTTTTTATTGGCCTGCGGAAATTAATCTTGGCCGTGACAAGCGAGGTCAGCGTTTGAATGCCTACCTCGCCTGCCATCGCCGCCGCCCTCCGTGAAAGGCTTCGCCAGACCGCGGATTCGCGATTCTGGCTCCGGCTCGTCACGAACCTGTTGGTCTCAGAGGGATTCAGCTATGAAGACGCCGCCCGCGTAATGGGCGCTTCGGCGCGCTCGGCGAGGCGTTGGTGGAAAGCATATAAGAACAGTGGTGACAATGGCTTACTCGAGAAACCACCCGCCGGTCGTCCGCCTCGATTGACACCCAACCAGACTGACGCAATTGGTGCAGTGATCCAAAAACGGCCGCGAGATGTGGGTCTGAAGGGTGACACGTGGACGGGTAAGACACTTGCCGAGTGGCTGCGGCGCGAGTTCTCCACCTCCATGACGGACCGCCGGGGCCGGCAGATTCTAACGTTGCTGCGCAACGAATAGCGGCCAAGAATTATTTCCGCACTTACTTGGAATCTTGGCACGCCAATTATTAGTTAGATAATTCCCCTCCTTGCGCCACCAATAATCAGGCAATTCAGAGAACAGCAGATTCTCAGAGTGGAGCTTTCACCAGATGTTCAGGCACAAAGCGCTCGCTTGGGCGGTAGTGGAGCTCCGGGCCAGGCTGCGATGGGGCCAGGAGGACCTCGCACACGAAATCAACCGATTCGCGAACGGACTGGAACGCGTCCGGCGTCCCGATCACAAGGACATCTCGCGGTGGGAGAACGGCGAGCACGCGCCCGCGACGGTCTATCGCCGGACGCTCGGGAAAATAGCGGAGAGGCACAGGCATGGCGATCTGGCGAAGCTGTTTCGCGCCGGCTCAGACACGTGGGACGTGGCGGCGTTGGCCAACGTCGCTCTCTTCACGACGAACAATGACAGGTAGGAACGGACAGTGAAGACTGGCACCACGGTGTGGGTTCACCCGCATGGATCACCACGGCAGGCGGTTCCTGCGACGGTTGACCTTATCTCCAGCAATGGCCGATCCGTCGCGTTGCGCCTGCGTGAGAGGCCGCCATGGTGCCGGATTGCCGACGGCTTTCCGATGCACCGGGAGGACTTCCGAATTGCCATGCTCCTCCGTCGCGAGAAGATCGGACCGTGGATCGAGATGGTGCACCACGGCTACTACGAGATCGCGGAGTCGAAGCCGCGATAATCAGCGAAAACCAGACATCCCTCACGTGGACGGCACCCGCCGTGGCGGTCGATCCGGCCACTTCCACGCGCTCTATCTCCGGCTGGCTGCGATCTCCGATGCGCGCTGATGCGACAATCCGTCGGCCGCAACGAGATTTTGACCAACACGGAGATACAGCCCCTGGCCTTGGTGTATTTTCCGCGTCAGCGGTGATTCAGAAGAGTGGCCGGTCACCTTCCCACAAGCGGACAGCCAAACCCCCTTTCGCAGCTGACACGGGGTTCCTCCTTCGATTGGCGCGCGGCTTGTACGGTCGATCCTCCATGCGGCCTGGAACCGCGATCGCGCTCTAAGACTCAGTTGCAGCATCGTCTAGGCGCTGGCGCAGTTCCCTAACCAATGCCCTATTCTGCGGGTCTGGGGGGTTCGACTCGACAGCCGCGATAGCCATATCGAGTGCCTCCTCCAATCTGTCTCGGTCCCTGAGGAACTTCGCATACTCGTAATATGCACGGGTGTTGTCTGGGTCTGCCGTTAGGGCTCGCCGAAAGTACACCTCAGAATCCGCGTCCCTCTCCGTGCGTGACAAAAGCCTGCCTAGGTCCACGAGTGTGAACGAGTGATTTGGGTTTAAGTGTTCGGCCTGTTTTAACAGTTGCTCGGCGCGGAGAAGTTCACGATTTTTGCGCAGCAGCACGTGTGCGTACCCTTGAAGGACCCAAAACGCCCCAGGCTTTATCTGCATCGCTTTGCCAAAGTGCGCTTCAGCATCACCCCATTTCTCGTCGTTCGCGTAGATGAGCGCGAGGTGAAAGTGGGCGTCATAATCGCTAGCGTCAAGGTCCACTAACAACCTGTACTCCCTAACGGCCACATCGTAACTGCGCTTGCGGTAGTGATTCAGCGCAACTGGGCGCAACTCGTACCTGTACAGGCTAAGTTCTCTCACCATGCCGCGTTCACCTGCACACAGAAGGTGGTGAACCGCCTCCGCAACGACTTCAGGATCGACCGAAGATCCGGTCGCTCGGGCCTCCTTATAGAGGTCCAGGAAGTACAGGCCCGCTATCCGGTGCAAGGGTCGCAGGCTATCGAAATCCGCGACGAAGTAGTAATGGTCTCTGACGAGTGGGTGCATTTGGTATGCGTCGCCCTCAGTTTCGAGGAGCGATTGGCCAAGCAAAGACTCAAGAAGGCAGACGGCCTCGTCCGATTTCCATCGCACAAAGGCCTCCCGCCTGACCGGAACCCGAAAGATCGACGCAAACCTGAGAAACTCCTCTTCGTGCGGTGCCAGGGTTACATGGTCCAGCACGTACGCGACCATCGTTTCCCGAAGGCGCTTGAAGAGCATCAAATCCGCGCGGGGTTGTTCCGCCCACATCTTTGCAGCCAGCTTTACCGCGAGCGGATGGCCGCGCGCGAGGCCGAGCGCCTTATCTGGATAGGTCAAAGACTGTCCGCTTAGGTCCTCACGCTCGAATCTGAACCAAAATGAAAACAAGCGCTCCGACGTTTTGTCGTCGAGCCCGCCCACGTGGTGTGTGTCCACCAGTTCCCTTAGCTCCTCTCGCCAGGCGGGCACGTGTGTCGTTGTGAGCAGCAGCGCGTTTTTCTTAGTCGCCGCCGCGCGAATGAGCCGCTGGAGGAAATCGCCAGTGGCCGGATCTGCAAACTCCCGGTCAGGACCCAGCAGATATTGAAAGTCGTCCAGTACAATGGCGATTCGGTCTGTCTGCGAAACATACAGAAGCACGTTTTGGGCAAGGTCAGCGCGGCTGACGGCGTCGTCCGGGAGGTCCGCAGGGACTCTCAAATCCAAACGATACGCGATCTCTGCTAGTAGTCGTGTGAACGACATCCCTTCGGTCACCTGCACCCAGATCCGCTTCCACGTCGGCAGAATGATCTTCTTGAGGAGTTCGCGACTGACGCTGCTCTTGCCAATTCCTCGCATGCCCGCAATGACTTGGCATGGCTTGACGGCCACCTCTATGGATCTCCGAAGCGCATCAAGCAGAGTGTCGCGATCATAAAACGGCGGTTCAAACGGCGGCTGTGGCTCTGGGCCGGGCGCGGCATGCGCGCCGGCATCCGAATTGGGTACAGACGCGGGCAGGGTAGCTGTGATCTCTGCGTATCGCTTCGCCAGGTACGTATACTCATCAGTCAACTGGGAAACCTTGGATGGATTGCGCGCGAGAATCGCCTGCGTTATGGCTGTGATCGCCGAACTGCAAAGACGGGCCCGCAGGGTACTCGTTGATTCGGAAGAAGAGACAACAACCGCGTCGGTCCAGTTCTTCCAGGCGGAGTCGTCGGCCAGACCTGCCCCGTCAACGTAGTCGAGAAAGTGCCTGAGTTTGTCCTGCATCAGGACAGGGAACTCACGGGCATCCGCACTCGTAAGTTCCCGCGCCATCCCTCTCGTGTCATCTCCGGCCGGAGCCTCGCGAGACTGAATCAGTCTTCGGAACTCCAGATACCGCTTGCACAAGGGACTGTGTTCGGCATAGACCAGCGGGTAAATCTGAATGTCGCCGACCGGAAAACACTCGTTGGTGGAGTGCCGGACCTCATACTGATGGGCAAGATCGACATCGGTCACGACGAGCGCCTCGGCACCTTTCGGTATAGGCTCGGTCCCGTTTTGTGCGCCAAACCAACGCGCGCATCTTTCAGCGCGGGCATATAGCCTGGACCCACCGAACTCGGCTGCGTTAGCCAGGATTACGCAGCGGCCCGAGGCGAGGACGAGCTCCGCCTTGTGGTGGAAGAGGCTCACATCGGGGCTCAAGGCCGGGATGGCGAGCAGGGTTGGGATACTGTCTCTGAATCTGCGTTGTGGCCCAGGTGGGGGGTCCTGGAGCGCGTCTAGACAAATTAGAACCTGAAGCCGAACGGCGTCGCCGTTAAGTTTGAGAGAGAGAGGCGGGATCGCGGTCCCAGGAACCATCTCTGACTCCCATTTTGATCGCGTGATCTTCTCGAATAGGGTACATCCCCCGTCGCTCACGAAGACGGGGCAAACGGCGTGACCTGGCGTTCTCCCAGCCGCTTGGTTCGGGATACCAACACGGCGGTATTGCTCCAGGGCGGCCTGAGTGACGGTATGGCTACCCGCGATAATCACCAATCTAAGTCGGCAGGCGAGATCCTTACAGGTGCTGAGCAGCTCCGGTGGGACGGAGTACTCCGGCAGCATCAGGATCTCCGCGCCCCGCGTCGAGGCGAACTCGGCGACGCACTTGATCTTGTCCGAAATGTGCCGGAGATAGGACCGGGCGATCCGCAGCCTAAAAGCCGCGATTTCCGGGATGTCGGCGATCTTATGTAATCCGTGAAACTGGTTGTCAGGGAACACCGGCTCGTGAATGTCTGAAGTGCCCGAGGGATCGACGTATGCTGGATTGAACGACACCTGGGCCAACGCGATCCGATGGTATCTAATCGCTTCCTCATCCTTGGGCATGCAACAGATTTTAGCTCTTTTTGGATGATGTGCTTAGATTTGCCGCACGGTGAGGCCGCGAGGCGGAGGAGCAGAGGTGGACTGCAACGCCTGCCAGCGAGCCGGATCGGTGCCGTAGACGCCCTTGCAAGCGTTGCGGCTATCCACGTGTCCGCCGGCCGATACGCCGGATGCGGCCGCGCGCGAGCCAGAAACGTTGTGGGAAGCATCCGGCCCCTTCGGATCGATTCGTCCGCAATTCGGGAACCCGCCCACTCGGGAGTCTCGGGCGATTCACCGCACCGCGCTCGGCCATGCGCAAAACTGGCTGGCCTGCCACAGGAGCCCCACCCGGGCGATCGGCGCGGCGAAAGGGTTCTCTCTCGGACAGCGTTCGTTATTTCAAGCCCCATTTTCCAAATCTCCACCACCGTGCGGGACTCGCTACTGGATCCGTTCCCAGGGCTGCCAAGAAAACGCCGCTATCCGGAATCAGAGGTAGTCGCCCAGCCAGGAGTCGTCTGGGGGGAAGTAGCCCTGCCGGGTCCAGCCTGAGG
>JBEKPK010000292.1:0-7284 GCA_049520795.1 Bryobacteraceae bacterium | reverse complement strand
TCCGGAACGCCGGAGCGCTGGGCTTTGAGGAGTATCTCGCGGCCTTCGATGACGTGGTCACCCGCGCGCGCTCGAACCGGCTGACGCCGGCCGATTTTCAGGGAACCACCATCTCCCTCACCAATCCAGGCGTGGTGGGGACCATGGCTTCCAATCCGCGGCTGATGGCCGGCCAGGGCGCCATCATAGCCACCGGCGCCATCGGCTATCCGGCCGAATACCAGGGCGCGGCCCCCGAGACGCGCGCCATCCTGGGGATCGGCAAAGTCATGACCCTCACCTGCACTTACGACCACCGCATCATACAGGGCGCGGAGTCGGGCCTGTTTCTAGGCAAGATGCAGGCGCTTCTGGACGGCGCCGACGGCTTCTACGAGGAAATCTTCAGCCACCTGCGCATGCCGCACCAGCCGGTGCGATGGGAAAGCGACCGCCAGCCGCTGCTGCCGGGCATGAACTCCGCGGCTGCCGCCGAGGTGGCCAAGCAAGCCGCGATCCTGCAGATGATCAACGCCTACCGCGTGCGCGGGCACCTGATCGCGGACCTGGACCCGCTGGGCGCCGAGCCGAGCTACCACCCCGAGCTCGACCCCGCGACTTACGGCCTCACCATCTGGGACCTGGACCGCGAGTTCCTTACCGGCAGCCTGGGCGAGGCCATCGGCGAGGGCGGCCCGAAACCGGTGGCCACGCTGCGCGAGATCCTCGAGACCCTGCGGCGCACCTACTGCGGCAAGATCGGCTGCGAGTACATGAACATCCAGGCGCCGGAACAGAAGCGCTGGCTGCAACGCCGCATGGAGCCGCCGGCCAACAACTGGCCGCTCGAACGCGAGACGCGCCGGCGCATTCTTCAAAGCCTCATCGCCGGCGAGGAGTTCGAGCATTTTCTGCATTCCCGCTTCATCGGCCAGAAGCGTTTCGCGCTGGAGGGCGGCGAGACCGCCCTGGCCATCCTGGTGGAGACGCTGGAACGCGCCGCGCGGGCCAACGTGCGGGAGGTGGTGGTGGGCATGGCTCACCGCGGCCGGCTGAACATTCTGGCCAACGTGGTGGGCAAAGACGTCCGGCAGATATTCTCGGAGTTCGAAGGCGAGATCGATCCGGCTAGCACGCAGGGCTCCGGCGACGTGAAGTATCACCTGGGCGCGAGCGGCGTGCGCCGATGCGCCAACGGGCGGGACATCGTGGTTTCGGTGTCGCCCAATCCCAGCCACCTGGAGGCGGTGGACCCGGTGGTGGAAGGCATCGTGCGGCCCAAACAGGATCGCCTGGGCGACGCGAAGCGCGAGCGCGTCATCCCGCTGCTGGTGCACGGCGACGCGGCCTTCTCCGGCCAGGGCGTGGTGTCCGAAACGCTCAACCTCGCCCAGCTCGACGGCTATTCCACGGGCGGCACGATTCACCTGGTGATCAATAACCAAATCGGGTTTACCACGCTGCCCGAAGAAGCGCGCTCGTCGCCCTACTCCACCGACGTGGCGCGCGGCGTGCAGGCGCCCATTTTCCATGTCAACGGCGACGATCCGGAAGCCGCCGTTCGCGTGGTCGAGCTGGCCTTCGATTACCGCCAGGAGTTTAAGAAGGACGTGGTGATCGACATGATCTGCTACCGCCGCCACGGCCATAACGAAGGCGACGACCCGAGCTATACCCAGCCGGTGTTGTATCGCAAGATCAAGGACCACCCCTCGGTGGGCCGCCTGTACGCGGAACGCCTGGCGCGCGAAGGCGCCGTCGCGCCCGAAGAGGCCGCGGCCATGCGCGCGGCAGCCGCGGGACGGCTCTCCGAGGCGTACGACGAGGCGCAGAAACGGTCCCAGCATTTCGAGCCGCAGGAGCTGAGCGCGGTGGCCGGCGAGGAAATCGGCGGGTTCTGCCCCCGCACCTCGGTGAACCGGCCGGTGATCGAGCGCGTGGTGCACGCCATCACCCAGTTTCCGGAGAGTTTCCACCTGCACCCCAAGCTGCGCGGCTTCGTGGAGCGCCGCGCGGCCGCCATCGAAACCGACGCCCCCATCGACTGGGCCTTCGCCGAGGCACTGGCCTTCGGCTCCCTGGTCTTGGAAGGGACGCCCGTGCGGCTCAGCGGCCAGGATTCCGGCCGCGGAACGTTCAGCCAGCGCCATCTGGCGTTCTACGATTCCGAAACCGGCGGACGCTACATTCCCCTGCAGCGCATTTCGCCGGACCAGGCCCGCTTCGATGTTTTCGACAGCTCCCTCAGCGAGTACGCCGTGCTGGGCTTCGAGTTCGGCTACAGCGTGGCGGACCCGCTGTCGCTGGTGATCTGGGAAGCCCAGTTCGGCGATTTCGCCAACGGCGCGCAGATCATGATCGACCAGTTCATCTCCAGCGCCGAACAGAAGTGGGGCCAGCCGAGCGGGCTGGTGATGCTGCTGCCGCACGGTTTCGAAGGGCAGGGTCCGGAGCATTCGAGCGCGCGCATCGAGCGCTTTCTCACCCTATGCGCCGAGAACAACATGCAGGCGGCCAACTGCACCACCCCGGCGCAATACTTCCACCTGCTGCGCCGCCAGATGTACGGCGGTCCGGACCGCCGCGGCGTGCGCAAGCCCCTGGTGGTCTTCACGCCCAAGAGCCTGCTGCGCCATCCGCGCGCGGTTTCACGTCTGGCGCAGTTCACCGGCGGAGGCTTTCTGGAGATTATGGACGACGCGGACCACCCGAACGCCTCGCGCGTGGCGTTCTGCTCCGGCAAGATCTACTATGACCTCGCGGCGGCGCGCGAGGAGCGCCATGCCGATCACGTAGCCCTGGTGCGCGTGGAGCAGCTCTACCCGTTCGCCGCCGCACAAGCGGCCGAGGCGCTGGCGCGCCGCCCCGGGGCCGAAGTGGCGTGGGTGCAGGAGGAGCCGCGCAACATGGGTTCATGGCGTTTCATGCGCGAGCAGATCCAGCCGCTGCTCGAGGAATCGTCGCGCGAGTTGCGCTACATCGGCCGCGCCGAGAGCGCCAGCCCGGCGACCGGCTCCGGCAAACGCCACCAGCAGGAGCAAGCGGCCATAGTGGACCAGGCCCTGGCCGATCCTACCGAGTTTGAGCGGCTCTCCCGCGCCGCCCAGGGAAACTCCGGCGGCTGGAAGTTCAACCGCGAGGAACTGCACGAGCGTCCATAGGGCGAGTCTTGTGGCATACTCGACGAGACTGGCTATGACGTTGGACGAAGTCCGCTCTCGGTATCGAGCCCAGATCGTCACGGCGGAAAGGCGCGGCGCCCATAATATCGGTCGCTCGGGGCGATCGGCGTTGTGACTCCGACATCGACTTCCTGGTGGATTTCGCCTGGCGTCTGAAGTAATGCGCGACGCAGTTTCATTATGAGGGCGGACCGCCCTGCGTACACGTACCCTCGGATTCCGGCGGTTTTGCCGCCCGATCACGCCGCCATCCGCTTTAATGTCGCGCACACGTCCCGGCGTTTTGTTTTGTCGCCGCTTTGTACGTTTGCTACCATAATGTGCGAGCCGAACTCCACCCAGGAGACGGGGAAACCATGTAGTTTTGGGGCGTAGTCCGGAATCCGGACAGGGTACTTTCGAGCCCGAGCCCGTCAGCTAACCCCGCAGGCCAATTTGAAAGCGACCTTGAAGTCGGGTCGTCGAGGAAAAGACTCAGTGGAATTACCGTCCAGTTCTCGCCCCACAAAGGTCGTGGTGGCGAACACCGTCATGCTGTCCTTCATCTCGTTTTGGAGGGCAGCCGCCATCGTTTTGTGCGATCTGGCTTCGTCGGCGTTTTACGTCGGCGGCATCGCCGAGACGTTCGTGGGCAAGTCCGCGCCGTGGTTCATCTTTGCCATCATGCTGTTTTCCTACGCCGTGCGCGCGGTATACATCGAGAGCTGCAGCATGTTCGTGCGCGGCGGCGTGTACCGGGTGGTGCACGAAGCCATGGGGCCCACGCTGGCCAAGTTTTCGGTCTCGGCGCTGCTGTTCGATTACGTGCTCACGGGTCCCATCAGCGCGGTCAGCGCCGGGCTGTACCTGGCCGGATTGATCAATGAGATCGTCGACAGCCTGGGCCACCCGGGGCTGCACGTTCACCCCGAATATTTCGCGGCCTTCTTCGCGGTGGCGGTGACGCTCTACTTCTGGCGGAAGAACATCATCGGAATGCACGAATCCAGCCAGAAGGCGATTCGGATCATGCAGCTCACCACGGTGATGGTGGTGGTTCTGATCGTGTGGTGCGTGGCCACCATTCTCACCCGCGGGTATCAGCCGGTGCCTCTGCCCACGCCTGGGAACATTCACTTCGGACCGGAAGCGCTGGGCTGGCTGAAAGGGAGCTGGCTTTCAGCCATCCCAGCGATCATGATCCTGGTGGGCTTGGGACACTCGGTGCTGGCCATGAGCGGCGAAGAGACGCTGGCGCAGGTGAACCGCGAGATCGCTTCCCCCAAGCTGAAGAACCTGGAACGGACCGGTTTCGTGATCTTCGTCTACAGCATGGTGTTCACCTCGCTGGTGTCGTTCTTCGCCGTGATGCTGATTCCGGACTCCGACCGGGGCCACTTCCTGGACAACCTGATCGGTGGTCTGGCGATGCACGTAGTCGGTCCGCTGGCGCTGCGATTGCTGTTTCACGGCTTCGTGGTAGTGGTGGGCACCGTCATTTTGGCGGGGGCCGTGAACACGGCGATCGTAGGGTCGAACGGCGTGTTGAATCGCGTGGCTGAAGACGGCGTGCTGCCGGACTGGTTCCGCCATCCTCACAAGCGGTTCGGGACCACTCACAGGTTCATCAACCTGATCGTCGGCTTGCAACTCGTCACCATCCTGCTCAGCCGCGGCGATGTCGCGGTGCTCGGCGAAGCCTACGCCTTCGGCGTGGTCTGGAGCTTCGCCATGAAGGCGCTCTCGGTGGTGGTGCTGCGTTACAAACAGCCGCAGAACCGCGAGTGGAAAGTGCCGTTCAACTTTCACTGGCGGGGCACGGAGATACCGCTGGGGCTGGGCCTGATCACGGTTGTATTGTTCGCCATCGCCATCATCAACGTGCTGACTAAGAAGGTGGCGACCATCAGCGGCATTTCGTTTACCGCCGCGTTCTTCATCATGTTCGAGATCTCGGAGCACCTCAACCGGCGCAAGCGGGCGGCGGCAGGCACTCAGGAACTCGAGAAGTTTCGCCTGGACACGCCGGCCGAATTGACCGTGGACGCGACCAATGTGAGGCCCGGGAACATCCTGGTCGCCGTGCGGAATCCGAACCAGCTCGAACATCTCAAACGGGTGCTCGAGAAGACCGACACCGGCAAGATCGATATCGTGGTGGCCACCGTGAAGCATAGCGGAGCGCCGGGCTTCGGCGAGCACGATCTCTCCACCGACGAAATGTTCTCCAACGACATCGCGCATCTCTTCAGCCTAGTGGTGACGCTGGCCGAAAAGGCGGGCAAGCACGTCGAGTTGATGGTGGTGACGGGGCGCGACCCGAACCGGACGCTGGTGGAGATCGCGCAGCGCATGGGATCTTCGCTGGTGGTGATGGGGTGGTCGGGGAAGATGAGCGCCTCGGAGCAGGCCAAGGCTTTCGGCGACGCCTGGGAGGCGCTGCCTCAGCCCAGACCGCAGCTTTCGTTGCAGCTCTTCGATCCGGTCACGGGAAAGTCGCTGTTCTTCAACCTCGGACCGCATCCGCCGCGGCTGTGGCCGCAGGACCTGGATCTGCTCCACAACCTTTGGCTGGAATTGAGCGAGAAATGGCTTGGTCCCAAGCTCCACCACCGCGACGTGATCCGCCTGGCGCTGCGGCGTCTCAACCACGACGTTCACTCGGACCAGGCGGACGAGGTGGTGAAGGAGTTAAAGGCCGAGTTGGAGGAGCCGACGCCCGCCGGCTTGCTGCCGGATGGGGAAAGCCCGCCGGAATAGGAAAGGCGCGGAGCGGCTGCGCTACGTGACTCCGGAAGGCCGCAAACTGGCCAGGAAATGCCAGCCAATAAGGCCGTAGGTGAGAAGCGGAGCCGCGCACCCCGTCGTGCGGCCACGCCCGGCCCGCGGCCACGCCCGCCGCACCCCTCTACTTGCCGAGAGCGAGTCCGAACCCGGTGGTATACATCCAGTCGTTGGACTTCCGGCCGGGAACCGGATTGCTCAGGTATCGATCGTTCAGCCCGACGGTCCAGGTGATCCGTTTCTTGAGCCTGGTAGAGAGAGCCAGATCGAAGTTCATGCGGTAACTGCCCGTGTCGGAGAGATCATTGAACATCCGGAAGCTTTGAATGAGCGAGCTGGCGCCCGTGAACTTGAGGGAATAGTCGTCACCCCAGTAGGCTTCGGCCGCATTCCGGGTCAACGGAGTGCTGAAACTGGCGTGGCTGTAGTCGGCGCCTCCCACCAGACCCAGTGACGCCCGCGCGCCCTTCACGACGTGGAACCCGAACCCGCCTCCAATGACGCCCCGGAAATTCAGGCCCTGAAACCTGTCGTATTCGTAATCGTTGAACGTATTCAGAAACAAGCGCGGGCTGAAGTTATGATCGTAGCCGATTCCCCCGCGCACCGCCTGGGCGGTGCTGGCGGTCTTGCCATCGATCAAGGCCGAAGCCTGTATCGAGTTGAAATAGAGCGAAGTCTTGTCCGTCGTCGTGACTCGCGCGGCATTCGCCGACGTGGTGAAGGTGAGGGTCTTTGAGTTACCTTCGGCGCCGGCCCAACCGATGCTGCCGGCGCCCGACCAGAGTTGGAATACGCCCGGATGGAGCAGCCGCTCATAGGCCTTCTGCTCATCGGCGTTGCGCATGGCGGTCACCTCGCCGGGGTTCACGTCCACCTTCGCCGCGCTGGTGGCCACCTCCACCTTGCCATCGCTCGAACCCAGCGTGCCCAGCAGAGTCTTTCCGTTCTTGAGCACGACATTGACCGGCTTGTCCGACTCGACGGAAGCCACCTGATCCCAGGAAGCTGTGACGACTCCGAAACTGTCGGTCTTGATAGTTATGGCCTTGCCATCCTGCTTAATAATGCTTCCGGTGACGCGGTCGCCGTTCTTCATGACCACCTGGTCCGCCCGTGCGGCGATGGAAAAGAGGCTCATGGACGCCGCCAATCCCGCGATCAGGACCAATCTGCAGTCTCTCGACATAATTCTCCCTCCTCCATAATCGAATGAATTGCGCCGGCCGGCAAGGCCGCGCCGAGCGCGCGCCGGCCGCAGAGTAAGGTCGGACTCCGCCTCAACGGGCTTCAGGTCCGCCGCCGCTCCTCCCAGATCAAGGGGTAGACAATTCCGGCGATCGCAGCGCCCAGAATCGGC